>ONSO01000004.1 GCA_900320485.1 uncultured Lachnospiraceae bacterium
GATAATCAAAGAAATATCTACAGTATATTTTTCCTTCATTCAGGAAGTCTGCCGATATATCATTGTGTGCCAATATACATTTGTATTCGTTATGTTCATCACACTCAAGAAAAGCAATAGGAACTCTGTTATGCTCGATTCCCCAAATGGTATGCTGCCTTCCTGAATAATCAGGAACATATTGAGCTATCTGTGACAGTAATGATGATAGACTGATTCCGCTTTCAAAGAGGATGTATTTACTATTAGGAGCCGTACAGTCGTCTCCCATACATACACTGTCTCTTTCAACCAATACTCTCATATCTTTCATATGGCCAGCACTTTCTTTCCGTTCCGTTATTTTCCGATGTTTCCATTTATATGCCTGATATCAAGCCTCAATATAATTCTATATCAGAAACCTGTTGATACTCTGTTCTACTTATATTCCTCAAGCCTGATAGTATCCATCACTTCGAGTGATGATTTAATTTTCTTTCACTAAATATCCAAAATAAAGCAGCCAATAATACAACACTGAATACTCCTACCAGACCTATCTTCAGATCACTTGAAGCAAAGCGTTCTTTCGAATATATGAAATCGGGCAAATTAGCACATATATGAGCAATTATGCAGATTTGCAGTGATTTGTATTTATACATCAACAATCCGAAGGCCAATCCCATTATTGTTGCACCTGCAACAAGTATGATTCCGCCAGCCATAAAATGCATCAGCCCAAACAATACAGCGCTTACAATTATCGCTACTATAGGTTTTAGTTCCTTTTCAATGCGTGTATAAACGATTCCTCTTAATGCTAACTCTTCAGCAAATGGCGCAATAACAAGAAGATTAAAAATCATAAGTATTGTTCCCATAAAGGGCACCTTAGACGAATAGTATTGAGCTGAAGCCGCAATCAGCCTTGAATTCTCAATATCCACATTTAATGTCAAAAGGGATATCACGCTAGATAAAGAAAATGACATCAGACACGCTTTTATAAGATTCAAAAAATCAAATCCGTTCAGTTTCCATTCATTCCTGATATCTTTCTTGGGTATCTTAAACATAAGATACAGGCACAGAACGGTTAACAGTCCTGACACTATAGTCATTCCCAGGATATTCTTATTAACAAAACCTTCTATCTCAGTCTGTCCAGTGACTCCCGTGCCAGCTGCAATCTGAACGGTCACAATAGATAATGCAATTTGAACAGCTATGGTAAACACCATATATAACAGGAAATATCCTATTCCTCTAAGTAACCCTTTCATTTTTCAATCCCCTTATTGATAAAACTGCTGATTTTCTATACCAAGATACTGCCGTAAGTATAATCGTAATCCTTCAGATATAACTCACTTAGGCATCTGTTCATTAATCTCATCGAGCAGGTGAATTGTTTTAAATGTTTTTTCGCAGTTTCTGCATTGCCAGTCACAATCTTTCCATAATCCTCACCTATAGTTAATAAAACTGGAATACAAAATCTTACACTTTAACATATCTTTGATTTTTGCTATTAGGTTTATCAGGTATTGTCATATGTATCATTCCTAATTCAATCGCAGGATTAATATAGTTCTTTCGAAGTGTTTCTTTAGACTTTAGTCCAAGTCTGCCCATAATGTCATTTGATGTGTACGGGATATCATATTCCATCAGATCAAGCATCTTTTTCACATATTCACTGGTTTCAGCATTTGCTTTATTAACCTGTAATATGACGTCATCTAAAACCTGATCGATCATATCAAGCATAAATTCAATAAAGACGTTGGAATTACCTGACGTATTACACTTGGCAATTGCATCATAATATTGTTCCTGAAATCGCTCTATTTTGCTTTCTAATGGAATATATTCAAATACACTTCTCCAACGATATAGCAAAACCGTATGCCAAAGTCTTGCCATACGCCCGTTTCCATCAGCAAATGGATGTATAAACACAAACTCATAATGAAATACCGCCGCCATTATAAGAGGGTGTACTTTCCCTTCGTATTTTTTCACCCATGAAAGCAAATCTTTCATAAGTTCAGATACCATGTTTGGTGGGGGAGCAACAAATATGCACTTATCTCCGGAGAATACTCCCTCATCACCTTTACGGAAAACACCTGATTCTTCAACAGTCAGATGCGTCATTATCCCATGGATCTCTTTCAATTGTTTTGCGCTTGAAGGATCTATCTCAGAGATTTTTTCGTAAGCTGCGTAAGCATTCTTTACCTCCTGAATCTCCTTCTGATCTCCTATAACCAAATGACCGTTTATGACATCCCTAACCTCGCTTAAAGAAAGAGAATTTGCTTCTATCTTTAGTGATGAGTGAATCGAGCGGATACGGTTGTTTCTTCGAAGATGCGGTTTAGATTCCAACTCTCTGTGACTGGTAATCTTTCCAACTTTCTCAGAAATAGCTGATACCTGCTCCAGCATTTTTTCTGAAATTGTATAAGGTGGAATATAATTCCCCATATGCTTGTCCACTCCATTTCATCTTGCTTATTATCTTGCTTATTATCTTACACATTTCTTTCTTGAATGTCAATTCGTAGCTGTCTGCCATGATTGTACCACACAATCATGGCAGAGTCCATAAAAACCTCCCTTACGATAAATTGATCAATTCATATTGATCGTCTGGATGTAATTTTTCTACAGCGGGATTTGCTTTTTTCGATTTCCCGCCGTCAAAATTCCTCTGCTTGCCTGGATTTCCACCGCGAGATTTACGTTTTCTTGTTTTCCGCTGTTTCAAGCATTCTTCTTGCCCCATTTTCAACGGCGGGATTTGCATTTCTCAGTTTTCCGCTGTTTGCGGAATTCTACCCATTATGTACAAATCATCCCATAATTCTTGACAAAATCAATGGGATCAGGAATAGTCAAAACGAGCTGAACAACGGTAATCTTACCGCCATACAGCTCGTCAATTATCTTAAGATATCTCATTTACGGAAAACCTTTCATACACTCAGACAGTGATATGGTCATGAAAAAATAAGAAGACTTCAAATCGATCCGTCAGGGCCATAATCTCCAGTTCCGCTAAATAAATCGTATCCTCAACCTTATACTCAAATACGGGATCCCAGCGTCCTTGCACACGCCTGCCATCAATTTCTGCTACCCACTCGCCATATAAGTAATGACCGATCACGGTACCAGTACATCTGTCTTCCAAAGTGTATCGATAGATGATTTTCGCAATCCAACCACCCAAATAAATCACAACGCATATGATCAAGAACAGATACATATTTCTTTCACCCCCCAGATGGCATTCGGCGTTCCTGCGCCTTTTAGGTTCTCTGCACTTACGTTACGGATTTCCATATAATAATGCTACCATCTTCAGGCTATTTCATATAGAGGCAAATTGGGCATGTTAATGCTACTTATCGTGCATAAAAATGGCCTCAGGCAAAATCCTGCTAATACCACTTTATTCTCCATGCTCATCAACCCGCCAAGTTCAATTTCCCGATCCTCTTCTTTTTTATCCCGTGTCCGCAAAAAGAAGGGGAACCGGCAGTTCCCCAATGATTGCGACAATCATGCAATTCCATCCATTTTTCATAATTACGTTCAAACAACCTGCAAATCGTCCTTACCGACGGTTGCTACGTTATTTATTCTTTCTCCTTCTTTTCAGCGCTGCTTAGGGCAACCGTAAGAACTGCAAAGAACACTCCGGCAGAGCTCCAGTCCATTGGTATGTTCTTCGTAAAGCTCTGTACAATGGAGATTACCTCAAAAACCAGTCCGATTACCAGTAACGCGTAAAGAATAACCTTTGTCTTATTCATAATAAATACCTGCCTTTCCATTTTAGGTTTGGACGTTTGCCCTTGCTTCGTTGTACTCATCATATCAAACCCATGAAAGGCCTGCCATGGAATAAGCTTACGGTTAGCTTACGATTCTGTAACCTTATCTGCCGTCGTTACGTTCAGGATCCAGTTGCATATGGTATCGAGCACGATCTTTCCATTGCCCACGTTACAATGATTCTGGGCATCCTCCTGATCCGTGAAAAGGCGAAAGGTCAGGCTCTTTACGTTCTTCAGCATGTTGATCTCGCGGCCGATAAGGCGATAATCAATGAAGTGGTCCTGATTTGCGCCGATGATCAGTACGTCCTGCGTGATCTTGTCAGCCACGGGCTCCAGATCGTAAAGCTTTAGCTTCTTTGCATAGCCGTAGGCATCCCTTGCCTCATAAGCATAGCACCCATGTTTGATGCCCCAGTACGTCATATCTATCCATCATAAAAAGTGCCTCCTTACCATTTCTTTCATGGCAAGGATAGCACTTTTTGATTTCCCGGACTTTTAAATAGATGCTAACTTTTGGCATATTCGGAAAAAGAAATCCCAAACATCCGCTTGCAGGTGGCGGCGAAGTGTGACGGAGAGTCGAATCCCGCACGCATGGCTGCCTCCGTGATATTTCCGGTCTGTCTAAAATGAATGTATCCCTTGCGCATCTTCTCCCAGGCAAGATAACGGGACAGGGAAATTCCAAGATTCTCCTTAAAAAGGTGCGACAGCCTGCTTCCCTAAAGGCATACCCTGCTGCAAAGAAAACCGACAGCATCCTTAGGCACTTCGTCCAATTCCTTCAATATTGCCAACACCTCGGCAACGCGCCCGTCCAATTTAACTTCACCGCTTTTGGATAAGCTCAGATACTCCAGGATCGCTCCGTCCGCATCGCAGACGGAATCCTGATGCGCCTTCCAAAGACTTATTATGTTTTTTACCCGTTCCGGATCAAGGCAGGCATAACTGTCCCCATGCAATGCAATCCGCCGCCAAGCCCAACGATCAGGTGCAGTGCAATATGTGAATGAATATCGGGCGTCCGATACTCCGATCGCATCAAAATATGGTCATATTCAAACAGCGTATCCGTCATCCCGTCTGCTCCACTCCTTATCTTGTTTCCCTCCGGGGCATGCAATTTCCATCCCGCCATCCCCCAAATTAAATCTTCCAGCTCTCCGCTTCTTCCCTTCCGAGAATGAACCTGCGGTAAATACCCTCTTTTTCCACGCTTGGATCCTTTAACTCCTCTAATATTATTGTAATTCAATTATAACTCGATGCATGTATATAGTCGAGTTATAACAGAATTAAAATTAAATAAAAATAGACATAACCATCGATTCCTCAAAAAACTGTCTACAAAAAAACGGAAACCCTTGATTCATAAGGATTTCCGCTATTAACTGACCTGCCTCCCATTGCAGGAAGTCACGCAATACAAATCCTCTGAGATCGAAGTGTCACTCGATAATGAATTGTGTTGCAAGTAAACATTTTAGGGGGCGACTGTTTGGATCTGACCATTCCTTGGCAATGACGTCCTTTGTGATCCTGTAGGTTCCGGAATCCAATTTTCCGTACAACCACTCCCAGTCCACGGCGAGTTGCGCCTCTCCTTCCGAAGGAATAAAATATCCTATGTCGTTGAATCCATAATTCTCCGGGATGACGGGAAGCTCCACCCAATGATCTCCCTCTAATCTTTCAATCCAATACCCATCTCCGTAAATAAGTTCCCCCTTGTCGCGTTTTTCATATTGGCGGAAATGCACGGTAAGACCAGTTGGCGTAATATCACTTACTTCCATTACGACGGCAATCGTATCATTCTTTTCGGCAAGAACGATTACTTCTCATTCATATACAGCGTCGCCCTTTTCTGAATCACGTCAATGACCTCATCCAGGGACTTGTCCCCGGAGAAGTAGGTTCTTGCCTCCGCATAAGCAATCCTGTACAGGGGCGCGTTGTCATCCGGAAGCGGATCAAGGTACTGCAGTAAAATCTCAAGCGTCTCCTTGTCCTCCTCCGTCATTGCCGGCTCTCCGTCGTTAATGTTTTCCCGTCCCGCAAGGGCTATCCCAATCTTCTCCTCCATCCTCTTTCTGTCAGCGCATAGCTCAAGATTATCATATTCATCTTCCTTGTTAAGATACCATTCGATAAACCTCCACGCCTCTTCCTTTTTGTTGGAGGTGGACGTTATGGCAAAGGAATTATCTCCGCTCATCGTGATCCTGTGAACGGGGGTACCGTACTTACTTGGAAACCCGACAAAATTTGCCGTATCTCCGAAATCCCTTCGTATGTTTTTTAATTCCGTCAGCCAAAAGATCGCTTCGTATTTGGCCAGGATTTTCCCTTCCCGAAAGGTGCTGCTTTCGCCTTGGTCTGCATACTCATATTGCCGTGACGACCATGCACAATAGGTGCCCACGTATTCCAGAAAGGCCTTAAATTCTTCCGAGTCAAAATGGCACTTGTTCTGCTCCTCGTCAACAAAGGCATCAATGCTTTCCCTAAGAATTTCAAACAAAAGCATCTCCGGGGAAGAACCCGGAAGTAAGGGATTCGCCTCATGGGCCTTGCAGCAGTCCAGCATCTGCGAATAGGTCCAGCCGCCTCTTCCGTCAAATACGTTTTTGGAAGTGACTAAAGTACTGATGGCAAAGGTTTTCGGGATCACGGCGAGAACGCCTTCCTTTCTGCCGCAGTCCAGCACCTTTTCATAATAATCCTCCAAATGAACCTTTTCACTTTTTTCCGCGAAGGGAGTTAAGTCTTCCACGTAACCCTGACTCACCAAGGGATCTAAACGGCTTGTGACGTTTTGGAGAAGAATGAGGTCCGGCGGATCATCACCGGCAATCGCAACGGACAGCTGCGCCATGGCCTTGTCAACCTCCATAAGCTTTGCGTCCCCATAAGGAACTATGGTTATGGGCACGTCAAGGTGGTTTTTGTTATATTCATCCGCCAACGATTCGATCCATGATTTTTGCGCTCCGCCAACCTCTACACAGACGACGGCCAGCTTTAACGTCCCGTGCGAGTCTGAACTTCCATTATTTCCCGTTTCGTTGATCCCGTTATTTCCTTTTTCGGAGCCTGCATGATCCTCCGTTTTCCCCATGCTCTCACCGTTTTTTTCCTGGCCTTTCCCCACTTTCTCCTCTTTTTTTGCCTGACAGCCCGCAAGGCAAAAAAGCAAGATCACCGTCGCCATAAGCAGAAGTGCCATTTGCAAACGCATTACGGTTTTTCCCTGAAGTAACCGATCCGCGTAAGCTTCCCTCCCATCATTTTTTCCAAAACTCCACTCCGTTTACTTCAACCCCTGCATATTCATTCGGATCTATGAAATCACCGAAAACTAAGCGCGAAAAAGCCACTTTCTGCGTTTTCGTATCAAGCCCTCTGGAGCCACGCACTTTGCCGTTTTTCGTCTGAAGTCTTAATCTTTCACCGGAATTCTTTATGAACGTAACGTCAGGTAATCCTACTATTACGTCAGGATCATTTGAAAACAATTCAAAGGCAGACAGAAATACCTGACGTCCCTCTGCATCATACAGGGTATTACAAGTTACGTTAGGTTCAAAACTAACGGTAAATTCGATTCCATCGAGATAATTCTCAATGCTTGCTGCGAACTCATCAGGGAAACGCTCCGCAAGTATGGGATCTTTGTTTTCAAAATATCTAGTGTCATAAAAAGGGTTATCATTCGCAAAGAATTCGAGTTTAACGTCTTTACTAAGATCTAAGCGTCTGCAATCCACAATGGACAGAGATCTTATGATGTCTCGAGCATTAGCTTCTTCCGCGTGGTCATAAATAGTGACACTTGTCTCAACGACCGGAAAGTCAGCTTTCACGACAGGTGAATAATGGGATGGTCCGCCGCTTCCATCCGCATATTTGATGCAAAATGATGGACGATAGCAACCAGTATTCTTCCCAATTTCGTATTTTTTTAAATGCTCCTTTCCAAACTCGCTGATCGCCTCACTTGTGAGCAAGATCATTACGCTATGACCGTCAGAGAGCAGCGCGTCCACCGTCAAATGATAATCATCGTTTTCTGCCGCGAGATCTTTGATGACGTTAGGTTTTTTCCGTGTAATCCACTCCTCTAAACTCAATAGAGTAAGGTCTTTTTCCGCCATGAGATATTTGTTCGCGTCAGGATTATTCCGTGAAAACGCGTCCATTCCGGAAGCATGATGCTCTACGTGCTCTACGTTATCGCCATGAAGAGAATTACGGATCGCAAACACGCCTGTGGGAATGGCAATTACCAGAATGGCCGCTGCAAGGATCATCAGTCCGTAAGGATTTCTTATCTTGCCTGATTTCTTATACGGTTCTTCGGATTCAGATAAATATCTGTCATCGATCCTGTTGATCGCCTGTATCAGATCTGTCTCATTCATCTTGATACTCCTTTCTTTTCCAAATATTTTCGCAGTTTTTCACGCGTGCGGTGAAGGGACGTTTTTACTTTGCTTTCCGAAAAGCCATATCTTTCCGAGATTTCGGAAATGCTTTCTCCAAACCAGTAATGCCTTACAAAGATCATTCTTTTGTCCCTGGAAAGCGTTCCCAAAAAATTATTCATCAGCGTCGTCAGGTCATCTTCCGGCACCTCCGCGCCGCCCATGGAATCCGGGATGCATTCCTCCATCTCGCGTGTCAGCTCCACAACCAGACAATCCCTTTTTTGCGCCTTGTTTTGTCGGATTACGTCGACGGCAGTGCACCGACATATCCTTGCCAAGAATGGAAACAGGTGATCCGGTTTGTTTGGCGGTATGGCATTCCACGCTTTCAGGAAGGTGTCATTCACACATTCCTCCGCGTCACGGCTGTCCAAGAGCAAAGAGGATGCCAATCGCAGAAGACTTGCACTATACTTTTGTGTACAATAAATAGAAGCCGTCTCATCGCGCGCCAGATACAGCTCCACTATCTCCTTGTCCGTTACGGTATTGTTCATTAAAGCTCTCCTTTAGGCCTGAAAGATTACCTTGTTCACCCTAAATGTCGAAAAATGGTACAAAAAAGGTTACGTTCTAACTGTCTTTCGAAAAAGTTTTCGAAAAAGTATTATTTGACAAAAAACAAGGCTAATGCTACTATTTAAACATAAAAGGTGCTACCGATAGACGGTCAGCCCGGTTAGAATTTAATGATTAAACAAAAATAATCGCTATCCTTGGCTGGGGGCGATTATTTTTGTGTTTTTCCATGTTGAAAGCCTATTGTATATCCGATGCCAAAGAAGGTTCCAGCCAAGGCCAGGACTGCGATCAGCCCTTCTATCGTCAGCATGTCACACGCCCTCCTTTCCTCGGATTCCCTTTCGGGTTTCTATGTAATCGGAGGGTCACAGGTCTCCGCTCTCGCTTCGGTCGGCGCAAAGCGGACATCCACCGGATGTCCTGCGCCCCTCCGCAGAGGACTAACCGCCTACCGTGTATGGTAGCACCCAAATATAATATAGCAAGCTTCCACGGGCAGAACAAGTGTTTGTTTTTCAAAAAGATAGACAAATATAGTTCGTCGTTTTTGTTGTTTTCACCAAAATAACCAACGCAACTACAAATCCCCGCAAACAGGCCACTTTGACCAAGTTTAGAAACACTTTTTGTGCTAGGTCGACCAAAGGTCGACTAAACAATGTGGTAGAATTTAAAAGTAAAAAGCCCAAGAACCGCGAATTCTCAGGCTTCTAAGTAAATACTAACAGTGCTGGCAGTCGGACTTGAAGGGTCGACGAATTTTAAAAACCCATTATAATAAGGAGATGGGGAGCATCGACTACAACTAGTCTACCCAGTGGTCTACCTCTGCAAATCAGCCTGTTTCCAAGATTTACTATTACTAATATTTTAACAATTACTTGACAAAATGGCCTCATTTTACTAATATATTAGTATCAATCAAAAGAGGTGACGGCATGGATAATTATGATCAGCTTTTGTTTGCACCATCCGACGTGGCAAAAGAATTGGCGCAGCGCCTAAAAAGAATACGAAAAAGAAAAAAGATCACGCAAAGGCAGCTTGCGATGCGTTGTAACGTAAGCTACGCTTCCCTCTGCAGGTTTGAGCAAACAGGACTCATATCGCTTGAGGCGTTCATTAAACTGTCCATGGAACTTGGCGTGATAGACGAGGTAAGGGATCTTTTCACCCGCCCCGTTTATGCCAGCATAGAGGAGGTAATCAATGACGCGCACTAAAAAACTGGAAGTACGTTGTTACGGTGAACTGGTCGGATACTTGGCTGAAACTCCCGATCACGTGATCGCTTTTCAGTATGCGGATTCATGGATCAGAAACGGTTTCTCAATCAGCCCCTTGTCCCTTCCCCTTGGCCGCGGCGTCTTTGTTCCGCCTGAAAAATGTCGGGAACGGTTTAGCGGGTTATTCGGCGTATTCGCAGACAGCCTCCCTGACAGCTGGGGACAGCTTTTGCTGGATCGCCATCTTGCTTCCATTGGGATTGACAGGGGCGACGTATCAACGCTTGACAGGCTGGCTTTCGTTGGCCGTTCCGGCATGGGCGCTCTCGAATACCATCCGACAAAAGAAGCGGACTTTCGCATTGAAACCGCGGAACTTGACTATGACCGGATTGCGAAAGAATGCGATAAAATATTGTCTTCGAAAACTTCCGACCAGCTGGACGTACTCTATCATTTGGGTGGATCCAGTGGCGGCACGAGGCCCAAGATACTCCTCACCGAGAACGGCAGGGATTGGATTATAAAGTTTCCCGCAAGCAAAGATCCGGCAATCAGCGGAAAGAGGGAATACGATTATTCACTGTGCGCCAAAGACTGCGGCATCTCCATGACGGAAACGGATCTGATAAAATCTTCCGTCTGCGAAGGTTATTTTAAGACGGAAAGATTCGACCGCAAGGCAGGTAAAAAGATATTCAGCATTACGTTTGCCGGCCTTCTCGAAGCGGATTTCCGCGCCCCGTCATGTGACTACGAAACCTATCAAAAGCTTGTCCGAATGCTGACAAAGGACAATGCCGCGGACAAGGAACAGATGTACAGGGTCATGTGCTTTAACTGCTTAACCCACAACAGGGACGATCATACGAAGAACTTCTCCTTCCTTTACACAAATGATCATGGCTGGAGACTTGCTCCCGCATATGACCTGACGTACAGCGACACCTACTGGGGAGAACAGACAACCTCAGTAAACGGCAAGGGAAGAAACATTACAGACAAAGATCTCATAAAAACAGGCAGGGATGCGGGATTGTCCAAGGACTTCTGCGAAAAATGTCTGGAAGAGATAAGAGAAAGGACGGCCGTCCTGGAATCATACCTCGAAGCGAAAAATCTCCAGAAGGTTGGTAAAATACCGCCAGCAGACAGGATTACGGGAATCAACAATGGAATTACCATGTGATGGAACACAATC
Source organism: uncultured Lachnospiraceae bacterium (assembly GCA_900320485.1). GTDB lineage: Bacteria > Bacillota > Clostridia > Lachnospirales > Lachnospiraceae > Acetatifactor. The sequence continues at coordinate 11,285 of ONSO01000004.1, forward strand.
CTGATCATCCTTTACTTTTTGGAATGCGTAAGTAAAAAAGGAAGTTTACCTAGGCAACGCCTAAGACCGTAAACAAAAAAGCTCTCCTTTAGAATCCCAAGGGAGAGCTTTTTTGATGTCTTTTCAATTATTACATTATTTACTAACCGTTACCCCGCTCGTGCCGGAGGTAAAGAAGACGCTAACATAGTACCCGTCTTCATTGTAGGCTTCGTAAGTATAAATCGTCACTCCGTACACCTCACGATCCTGTTCCTCAGCATCAATCGTAAATCCCTTTGCCTTCACCTTATCCGCATATGCCTTAATGTCATCCACGCCGACGCCCTGGAAGGCTGCGGTGAACTCGTCATCCGATGCGGACAGGCCCAAAACTGCAAAGCCGGGATCAGGGATCAGCTTTGTAAACTCATTCGACGGCCAGCTGCCGCCCAACTGACTGACCGATCCGTCCTCATCCTTTTGCGTCCAGCTTCCGTCTGGATTCTGAACAAAAACACTGCCATCCGCATCCACGATGGTCATGCTTCCGTCATCGCCAAAAGTGACTTCCATACCTTCCGCCTTGGCCGCATCGATGATCTCCTGACGGGATATGTCATCCTGCTTGCCCCACACGACATCCGTGGCGCTCTGCATGTCAGAGATGGAAGAAAAGCCAATGCTTTCCGAGCTGGTTCCTTCCCCGCTCTTCTCGTCCTCGTCTGTTTTTGATTCAACGGACTCGCTCTTCTTCGAGGAATCGTCCTCTCTCTCCAGCGGCGCGTCCGACTTTCCCTGTCCGTCAGAGGATCCGCCTCCGGCTTCCTTTCCGCATGCGGCAAGAGATAAAACAAGCACTGCTACCAATAACAAACCCAGCCTTTTTTTCATAACTTTTCTCCTTCTTCTCATTCATTTCCCCGGCATCCATCTTCGCCGTCGTTCTCTTCCTATTCGTTAAGCCTCGTATCGATCACCAGCGTCATATTGATATAAGGCCTCACGTCCATGTCCCTGACGGTTCCATCCTGCTCCTCGTCGAAGCTCTGCGAATATCCCGAGACCGTTACCACCCTATGGATCCATAGATGCGACGTCCCCGTTTCGGAATCCTCGATCCTGGTGTGCGTGATCGTCTCGCTCATATCCTTCCCGGAATATCCATAGGTATAGGACTTATCGATGAGAACCTTGCTTTTCGACTCCATCTTTGTGGCATCCAGCGGAAGCTCGAACTTCATTCGGTTGGTCCCGTAGGGCATGGAAAGCGTTACGGAAACGCCCTCGCCCTTGACATAGCATTCGCTTTCCGACGGCTGGTTGATGGTTGTTGAGATGGCGTTGTATGTGTGGTTCAGCTGCCCTTTTTTCGCGTTCTCGGTATATTGGTCCGCCACGCGCTGGCAAAAGATCTTGTCGTAGTCGCTCAGGTCCGCTACAAGCCCCAGACTGAAGTCCCCGACATAGGTTCCGGTAAAGCTGGAAAAATCACCGCCCTCCTTGACCAGTTCTATGTCTGCCGTGTAGCAATAGGGCGCCTTGATGTTATAGGCATAGTCAAAGGTCTCCTCCATGGTTTTCTGCTGTAAGATGCTGATGGTCCAGCGCATGTTCTTCGCCATTTCGTCGCGAAGAAGGGAATTCACCTTGTCATAAAACTCCCGAATGCGTCCCCGGGCATTGGAAAGCTCCACGATGTCTTTATATTTCTTCTGATCCTCCTGATACTCCTTGATCGAGACCATAATGCCTGCAATGAGCATGTTCGCTTCATCCGGGAGACCGTCAAAGCCAAATTCCTGCGCTGCTTCGTCCATCTTCCCGATCAACGCGCTGACGCCGTCATATGCATCCAACGTCGGGATCTTTGCGCGTACCAAGTCATACATCTTGTCATATCCGATTAAAGAAAGCCAGTTGTGGATGATCCTGTCTTGATCTTCCGGAGTGAACTTCAGCCTTTCCAGGATCGCGTCCACGTTGGCTTTATCTCTTGTAACGTCATCAAGGCTTTTATATTCGCTGACCGCCGACAGTGCACTCTTTAAGGCATTCATGATCTGCTCGTCCGTGATCTGCCCGTCAAAAGAAAGCTTGCCCTCGAAGGTGATGGGCGTAAACTGCGGAAATGCCACCTGTAGCTCTACGGGATAAGAAGTCACGGAAGCCACGTTCGGCAGACTGCTCGGACGAAGAAGCTGCATCCAGGACTGCTCCTGGAGCGTTAAGGATACGGACTTTAATCTCACGGGCTGGCGACTGATCTCGTTTTCCAAGGCGGACACATATTCCTTAATGTGTTCGTTCTGGCTTTCCTTCGCCACGGCGAGGAATTCTTTTGACAAGCCAACGTCACCAGCGGAATAACTATAGGCCGCACCAAGGAAGTTCAAAAGATCGTCCTTTGGCCAAAGGAAAATCCCTTCGTTCAAGAGCTCACATCCAAGAGATGGGTCCTGCGCATTCATGGCATATATCGCCGCCGCGGCATAAAGCGAAGGCTCCTGCGGATTCGCCATGAGTGCGTTCATCGCGCACTGTTTTGCAGTCTGCGGATCCCTCACTTCTTTTGCCATGACGAGATGATAGGCCGGGAAAAACTCCGCGCCCGTACTGTCCGTAACAAGCTGCGCCTTTGGCGAGAAGTGGTTGCCCACTTCCTTCTCGATCGAGAGAACCTGCTCCCTTAATGCGTAAAGATTTTCAACGCTTTCGTTCCTCAGATAATAAAAGTCCCGCTCCACGTGGTTTGGATATGCGGATGCCTTTTGATAACAGCTTTCCGCTTCCGCGTCCTTTCCGCGAAAAGTATAGATCAGGCCCTCAAAATAAAGGGGCGCGTCGCTCCCAAGACCTGCAGCGGTAATGGAATCCCAGTCCTTGTAGGGCGCATCGCCGATCACGTCGTCTAAGGATTCGCCCTCCCCGAGGAGCCAGAGCACCGTGTCGATGCAAAGTCTGAGGGAGGAGATTTCTGCCTGGGCCATGCCGTAAAAAAACTCGCCGGAAAGCGTCATCCCGACGTCACTTTGGAGCTTTGCCGTCTCTTCATAAGCCTGCACGCGTTCAAAAAGTGCCACACAGGCATTTCCGCTTGCCTCGGGATTTCCTGAAACAGACTCGACGGACATATTTTCCGGTTTGTCACATGCGCATAATGCCAAAACCAGACAGATGGATACAATGATTGACAAAAACCTTTTTGTCATTTGAGTTCTCCTTTAAATGGGCATGGGGAGACAACGAAGCGTCGTCTCCCCGTTTTATCAAACAGTGTTAATCTGCAGAAAGTCCGCTCATGAGCTTCTCCAAGTCTGCGTCGCTCTTTTCCTGGATCTCACCGTCGGCATAGAAATAGGTGATCATTTTTGCGATGGCTTTTCCTTCGTAAACATAGACAAAATCATAGTAACCGGGCTTACAATCATCGGGATTCAGGTAAAAGCTTCCCCATTGCCATACATCAGGATTCTCCTCATCTTCGGGGTAGCGCAGGTCGCAGTACTGCACGAACCCGGGCATTAGATCGGAGAACTGCGTCGTCTCGTAGGATCTCTGATCCTCACGGTGCTCAAGGATCCAAACCTTGATGCCGTACGTTGCGTCCGTGTCAGGATAGAATTCCACCCACTCATTCATCTGGAAGATGCAGCGGATACCGTCGGTGCCTTTTTCCCTGGAAACATTAAACTCCGTGCTGCCGCATACGTTTCCGCATATCTTCACGCCGCGCAGAACGGACGGATCTCTGTCCTCGAGATTGAAAAAGTAAAGTTTACCCGGAAGCATGCTTTCTTTCGCTTCTACACCGGCCGCATTCCCGCCGTTTCCTTCCGTATTTCCTGCCTGTCCGCTGTCGGAGCTGGCCACGTTAGAACCGCTCCCGTCCTGATTTCCTGAATTTTCGGACGCTCCCGACTCCGTCTTTCCGCATGCCGCAAGGCACAGCGTCATGGCAATTACTAACAGTCCGCATACCAGTTTGCTTTTTCTCATCTTTCAAATCCTCCCTTTTTTTCGTCTGTGTTATTAACTTTCTCTTGGTTTTTCTACATTTGAACCAACTGACAAATCCATAAGGTGATAAGCTGAATCATTGTCGTTTATGTCGTTAAAGTCCACCGTAATTCCGTAATCCTTTGATACCGCCCATGCGCGTTCCCCAAATCCATACACGTAATGCAAGCAGGGATATCCGTATTTTTCCAGTTCCTTTCCCTTTCTTTGGCCAATCTTTTCCTGATAAAAATATGCCCTTTCGACGATTTTCTTGATGGTAGTTCCGCTCTCTACGGTCTTTTCCGTCAGCTTGCTGCCCTTCGCCGTATAGAACTTATCCGTCCAGGTACCGTTCTCATAAGTCCCAACGTAGTATTCTGCCTTCTTTCCGTTATGATCCACGTAATACCAATACTTGTTTCCCTGGCCTCCAATACTGTGATCCACGTTACCCTTAAATCCAATGACAAATTCGAATCCGTCATTCTCCTTCACTAGGTTCATAAACATTTCCGCATTCACGTGCCGGTGTTCCCCCCTTCCCGTCAGCTGAGCCGCTAGCGTGCGCCTGCTTCCTCGTAATCCTTAAGGTTGTATCCCAGTTCCCTTGTTGCTTTTTCCAGTTGTGCCGCGTAAAGACTGGCCGCCTTCTCCAACTCTGCATAGACGCTTTTCGTCTCTTTTACGCCCGTCTCTGCATTTTCGGAAGTCTGTCTCACCCTTTTCGTTGCGGTTTTTCTGAAGATGTTTGAGAAAATAACCATACCCTTCCTCCCTTCTTCACCCTCACGCCATCATCATCCCACGAACGGCATAAAAAAAATAGTGCCATTGGTCATTCCATTCGGCACTATTTTTCGATTTTGAATTATTTAGCGAATGACGTCCGCTTATTCCTCGTCCGCGAGGTTGTTTTTGTACGCGTATCTTGTAAGGTCTGCCCGGCTGACGCAGAAGGTTTTGCTGAGCAACATGGACACGATGTTCTTCACCGTGCCTGGCTGAAGGGACAGGACCCCGGCGATCTCTTTGTTGGTATACCCCTTACATACCAGCTTTAAGACGGTCAGTTCCCTTTCGTTAAATTCTCCCGCAGTCAGTGTTTCCTCTTTTTGCCGCAGGTGCTTCATGGCCTCGGCATCCATGACGCTCACGCCGTCCACGACGGAGTGCAGGGAGGACCTAAGCTGCTCCGGATCCAATACCTTCAAAAGGAACCCGTCGCACCCGGCATTCAAGGCATTTTCAACGGTCTCGTGATCATCAAAGGTTGTAAGCGCCACGATCTTCACCTCCGGGTGTTTTTCCTTAAGGATCCTTGTCGCTTCCGCGCCGCTTAGAACCGGCATCTGCATGTCCATCAATATGATGTCCGGCAAGCTTTTTTCACACGCTTCGATGGTATCTTTTCCGTTCACGCAGGTCGCGATCACCTCAAATTCTTCCCAGGAAGAAATCTGCATGTTGAGTCCTGACAGTAATATCTTATGATCATCCGCAAGAATTACCTTAATCTTCTCCTTCATGTCCCCTCCAAATAACAACGATTCCAAAACCTTTTCCTTCCTCCGTAAGGAACCGTATTTCTCCGTCGGAAGCCCTGACATATTCCTCCATGGCCATCAGGCCAAACCCTTTTTCCAGCGGACCGCGAAAACTTCCGTTGTCCCTGATTGTCAGGGTAAAGCTGCCTTCGCTCCCCGTCAGACTTATGTCCATGGCATCCCCAAGGGAATGCTCCATGGTATTGTGATAGGCTTCCTTCAGGAGTCTCGAAACCGCCTCATATTTTTCTTTCATAAAGGCCGGCTCTTCGCCTTCACAAGTGACATGATTCTCGATCGAGCCGCGCCGGAAGAAGGTTTCCGCAAGCTCTTTTAGGGAGGAATAATTTTCCATTTCTCCTCCTGCCGAAGCCTTCCTGCAAATATGAATGCCTTCCTCTATCAGCTCCCTGTATGCCTGTATATCCTTATCCATCAGCTGAAGACACATCTGACAGATGGTATGTATCTCCGTCACTGCATGTCCCGAATCATCATGAATGGACCTGGCAATGCGCAGCTGCTCTGCATAATCGGAAAGGTTTTTCACTTCCAGGGCATACTCCGCCAGCTTCCTATTCGCGTCACTCTTTGCCTTCGTCAGTGCACGAAGCTCCCTTCCCCTGTCCTCGTTCTGGCGCTCCAGTATGACTTCCTCCGTGACGTCAGTAAAGATCACAGTGTATCCGATGGTCTGTTTCCCGCTGCTTACGGAGGAAACGACACGGCTGTATATGTAATCTCCAATCTCGACATTGCTCTCTTTTTGCGTAAACATGTCGGGGATCAGTTTCGTCAGGCGAAGACCCTTCTTAAGGCCCGTTATCTTGTCATTTCTGTTGAAATCAAGCACATATCCATACGCATCCGTTATGACGGCAGTGTCCGGCATCTGTCTGAAAAGAATGTCCAGATTCTTCATCATGCGTCCTCCTTTAGCAGTGCCACTGCCTCCCGAATGCTTCGGATCGTTTTCTCAGAGATGAGAAGATTCTCTCCCATCAAGTCTTTCGGATTGGCGCCCTGTTCCAGTGATCGCCGCAGGTTCTCTTCCATCCTTACAAACGCTTCCCTGGACTGCTCCTGCGCTAGCGCGAACCTCTCCCACTTCTCCTTTAGGTTTGGAATCTCATATAGGAAATCTAAATAAGCATCTATGTTCCTCTTCTTTCCTTCCAGCTCCTTAAGAAGCTCCGTGCTTTCCCTGATCTGGGAAAGAAGGGCTTCCTGCTTTTTCTTTATCTCGGTGATGTCCGTTGCGGTAACAAGCAATTCCTGCCCGACAGTCGAAACGGTCCCCTTTAGGTATTTCCCGTCATACTTCCCTGCAAACTGTTTTGCGTCTCCGTTCAGGACGAAAATGATCTCACTAATCGCCTTGGAATACTGTTCCTTTGCCGCCCTATTGGAATATTTGATGGTCCCCTTATCCGGATCATAGGTAAACAGGATGTTACCCGTCTGCTCCAGTGCCTGTTCCATGGACGCAGGCAGGATGCTGACATATTTATTCTTAAAGACCATGGAATAAAGGCAGAGAATACAAACCGTCATGACAAGCGGATTTAAATCAATCAGAGTAAAGCCCGTCAGGGAACGGACCAAATTGGTAATGCCCGGCAGGAGAGGATACATGGAAAAAATTAGCGCCCGCTTCAGCTTATCCTCTCCAAATTTTATAATGTGAACAAGCGATATAATCCAACCGGCCAGAAGCATTCCATACACGATCAGCACACAGGGTGCAAACACTTTCCCGTGGATCACGGGTTCCTCCAAGATCAGCTGCTCATAAAACTGGTGATGCAGGGGATCCGTAAAGATTATCATAACAACTGCCAAAGAGATTACATAGACAAATGCTCTAAATGCCTTGTTTTCAACAACTCTCTCGTTTCCTGCGACATACAGATTCCAGATCAAAAAAGCCATGGTGGCCAGCATGGTAGATGTCAGCTGATAATAAACACCAAAAGCAAAAACGGCATTATACCTCCAAAACAAGCGTAATACGGTTTCCGTAAAACTGCCAAACACGATCCCCCAAAGGCCAAAGACAAGAACAACAAACCATCTGGACACGGGAGACGGCGTGCGCCATTTGATCAGTCGCGCAATAAACCATAAATGGGCAGGAAGATAGATTGCCTGCATGACAAAATCGACGATATGAAATGCTGTCTGGATCATAGGATTCCCCCTCCCCTTCCGACTCAAAGCATATAAAACCACAGCCTCCTACGCCGGGTTCCTGTCATGCCCGTCAGCTCTTCCGTCGCTCTGATTACGCACTTTTTTATTATTCTTAAATACTACTCTAACAGAAACTTATCATATTTACAATGCAAATCAAAGTCGAGTTTTTTCCAGTCCCGCATGCCTTCCTCCATGCGGTCAAATCCGCTTCCCCTTGACTCACAAATATGGACCAAGCGAAGGAAATTCGCCATTTTTTCATTTCTCGCATGCAGAGCGGTATCAATGATCCGATCAATACTGTGAAGATTGTGAGATCACCTATCATTCTTCCCATAAATTCCGCTTCTACGGCATTACCAGAATGTATGAGCTCGGCATCAGCGAGGACAGCATCCAATATACCGCCGGACACACCACTTTGGAAATGACAAGGCATTATGCCAAGTCCCGTTCCAAGAATAAGATGGTCTGCCGCGAGGTCATGGCTGCCATTTAATGGATTATTGAGTAAGTCACGCACATGTCACGCGAAGTCACGCAACAAAAAATGCCAGAAAACGCATTGTTTACGGGCATAAAAAAGCGGGTGATGGGAATCGAACTATTGCCCGCACCCTGAAAACCCTTATGGAACGGAGGATTGCGGCATCGGCAAATCAGGGGTCAACCCCTAGGTCAACCCCTGCGAAGTGAAAAATGCGCACAAATATCTATCCGCTTCCATGCATCTGCTATTTTCCCGTCAGAATACCAAAATGACTATTGACAGATAATCAGGTTAGCATTAAATCCACCTTACCTATCAAAAAATCAATTATGTTCAAATGAACGATTCCGTCGTGACTCATGTCAATTTTATCCAGTGACAAAACATATTTGGGAGAAGCATGATTAATCATTTGAACATCTGCACCATTACCACTTTTCATTAAATGATACAGACATACGTATACTCTTTCTATGTCGCTAAGATAATTCGTCAGGGCTTTGGAACTCCACCATTACACAAATCCCCGCAAACAGGCCACTTTGACCAAGTTTAGAAACACTTTTTGTGCCAAGTCGACTAAATAATGTGGTAGAATTTAAAAGTAAAAAGCCCAAGAACCGCGAATTCTCAGGCTTCTAAGTAAATACTAACAGTGCTGGCAGCCGGACTTGAAGGCTGGAATCAGACTAAGAAACCAATAGAATAAGGAGGTTTGGAGCACCGACTACTTCAAATCCACCTGCTGGTCGACCTTTTTAGCATTTTCAGCATGCACTGTAAATACTATTTTAATCTCAACTCCAATATCCTGATCTTTCCGTCTGCATCATAATCAAAATATATCTCCACTTCACCCCATTTATCTTCTTTGGAATATCCTTGGATGCCCTGCAGCGCCATAAGGCAAGGGCGCCCATCCAACTCAGTCAGATGAATTTCCCAAATACCCCAATCCATGATGCCGCCGATTTCTGCTCCTGCTTTCGTTTTTTCCACTTCTGTCTCATAGTAGTGCGCCATGCTTTCGTTAAATGAGTCACCCGTTTGCTCCGCCAGCCTTTTCAATTCATCATATTTCGGTTTTACGCTAAAGGAGATTGTTTTCTCGTATCCGTCACAACCGAGAAGAATCTCAAAAGGATCCGTTCCGTGGGTAAGCTTCAGCGGCAACGACTGGCAGGTTTCCAGTTCCTTCCAGCTGTCACCCGCCTTCTTGATCACGGCGAACTCTTCAAGCGGCATGGAATTAACAGAGGGTTCCATGGCGAGCACGATTTCCTTCTCTCCGTCACCATCCAAATCCACAAAATCGTAGTCTCCCCATCCTATGCCTATGTCCTCCTCATGGTCATACACAACCCCTTGTCTAAACAGATACAAAGACAATCGGTTGCAAACTCCGTCATGAAAGAAAGAAATCAAATAATCGTCCCAGCCGTCTTCATTTAAATCCTCTATTTTGCTCCACTTCGATCCCATGCAAAGAAAACTAGGATATACATAATGATACTTACCAAGCAAAGCTTCCCATTCTTTTTCCGTTATTTTCTTGGTACCATTTTGATCGGTATACGAGATCACCTTCGTTCCGTCGTTTTGAATCTCCCACTCGGTCTTTTCCGTGCAAACCAACTGCGTTCCGTCATACTGATAATATTCGCGAAGGCCGTCAAATGCCGAGCTTTCTGCCTCTCGCACAATGATACCCTCTTTCGTCAAATAATATCTGTTTCTGGCCCATCCTGACAACAGATGCACCACCTGATGATCACGATAGGTATACATGTCATAAATGACGCCGTTGTATGATCCATTTGGATCAGGATCATTCTCTCCCAAGAGAAGCTCCTCCACGCCATCTCCGTCAATGTCCTGCATCAAATATCCAATGTTTTGCCATGCAATTTCGCCACTCCCGTCAAAGAGCCACCTTATTTCCAGGCTAAAAAGATCCTTTCCATCGGCATCCTGATATGCCATAGCATTCTCAGCAGTTGCCTGCGGATCGTAAATTGCCTCTTCCGCAAGGTGGATCAAACCATAATATGCGCTAAGCATTTCCTGGCGGTCTGGAACAGTGTTTTCCATGCTTTGATCCTGTATGTTTTGCACTATCCCCGTTCGCAGTGTTTCAATGCTATCCGGCGTCAATATCGTGGTGTATGGCATGATCACCTTATACCCACCAAGCTCTCCTGACAAAATTGCCTCATACTCCTCCTTGGAAATAATCTGATCTGCATGAGGCAGCTTACGATAATATACTTCCTTCTCGTTTTCACCAGATCTTAATATCGTACCTGTCAGCCATTCTTCCACTTCCATGGCAGTACCATTCTTCGGAAGCCGCCAAAATCTTGCATTTGTGCCCTCCGACCCAATCCATGCCGTGCAATCCCTGATCGCACCGTTTTCACATACCTCCCTCGATCCGTCCCGATATCCCCCATGCTGTTCCGTCAGAAGATAGGCTACGCCGTCCTTCCAAGTATAAACGTCACTAAAAACCAGATAGGGATCATGTTTACAGCCGATTAGAAATTCCTCCGTGCCATCGCCATTGAGATCAATCAGGGAATAAACGGGCGTCTCAAATTCATTTCGTGCTACGTCCAAAAACCAGTTATTGACATAGGTATCCCCTAGTTCATCCAATACTTCATCACTTACTTTTTCGCCCTGTCGCACCGCAAGCATCGCGTCATAATATGTCTTTGCAATCTCCGAATAGGCTTCCTGCGCAGTAGCTCCAAAGTAATTCTTATACTTCCTTTCAGAGTAAGGAACCAATTCCTGATAACGCCATCCGCCTTCGCCTACCGGCAGAGACATGATGGAATCAAATAACATCATCAACGCTTGGATCTTACCGTCCCCGTCATACCGGAACCAAAGTTTGATTCTGCCCCAATCGTCCTGCTCATCCATTCCTATGATGCCATATGTCGCCACGAGGCATGGCAGGCCATCATAATAATCGGGAACAACCTCCTTAAGTCCCCAGCGGTTCACGCTGCCGCATTCTTTCCCAGCAAGCTCTTCCCAAGGCGTCTGCAGGATCTCTTTATACTCAGCAAGATACTTTTGTAAGGTCCTTTTTTCGTCCACCGTACATTCATTGGAGGCAATCCTTTTTTCCATGCCCTTGCAGTAATCTTCTAAAGAAAAATCACAGTAGGATCTGAATCCCTTTAGGGTAATCTCTGCAATGCCTTGATTCTTTTTATAGGTTACATGAATGGGAAAAGAATTCTCGCTCTCCGGATAGGCATGTCTTTCCTCCAACGCCTTCCATTCTCCTATGTTTGTCTTCTTAAGAACCATGTAGACGTTTTCAACATCTTTAGCATCTCCATTCCACAGGGAAAGGAACAATTCCTGAACGCCATCCCCGTCAAAGTCCGAATAACGCCAGCTTAAAACGTCAATAATATCCTTGCGTAACTCATAAATGCATTCCCCGTTCCAATAGACCTTTAATATGTTTTGAAGAGTTGAGTCGTAGGAATAACGGCACGCCACATATTCATAGATGCCATTTTCATCCAAATCACCTAAGCCAAAATTCCACCCTGTCACACCGACACCGATTTTTCTCCCAACGCCAAAATCCCATGTCGTTTTCCACTCTCCCTGATCATAATAAACATACGCCTGAACTGCGAGAGTCGAGTTTTCGCCTTCATGATAGGAATTCATCACCATTACGCAGACGGCATCTCTTTCAGCCGTTGGCATAAGTCGCACCAGCTCGCTTTGCCCCGTCATTGAAATCGTTGTATTGATCAGTTCTGCAGACAACATGGTATCCCGGTACTTCTCGTAATCTCGGGAATTCTTCCCTCCATCAAGTATGGTAAGGATTTCCTTTAGTTCTTTCCCGTTCGGCGTTTCCGCAAGCTCAATCACGTGAATGTCGGAGGATCCATAATTTCCCTTGCCGTCAGTGATTTGCAGCACAATGTCCGTTTTTTCCTTCTTCGTAATTCTTCCGGTACTCACCGTCAGGAAATCCATTGCCCCGTCCGTACGGCCTGAATACCTTAAGGAATAGGTTTCCCTATTTCCTAGATGAACAATGACTTCATCAAAATACTGCCCATCTTCCTGAACCACCTGAACTTGAACCTCATCCGCTTTTCCGTCCCCGTCAAAATCAATCAATGCAAGCTTCTGATCATCCTCGTTTGCGCTGCTTAGGTTTTCTTCCAAGTCCTCTTCTGCACCTAAAGAGCTTTCCTCAGAAGCAGAATCCCCGTCCTCTGCTTCAGGTGTCTTTTCAGCGGTGTCTAATCCGGCAGCATATCCGCCCTGGCTGGTCATAAAGAAAATCCCCAGAGAAAGGCAAGCCAACACTCCAGCCAGAATGACCCAAAACGATGGTTTCTTGTAATCCAGCACTGCCTTTACCCTGGACTTGGTTCCGTTCTCACCAAAGGCCACCGTTCCGATCAGAGAATTCTTTTTCCCTTGCCCCAGGTTTAGCAGGGCTTGGCAGTAGCGTTTACGCTCCTCCATGTCGAAACCCTTCGTTGCCTTTTCGTCACACGCCATCTCCACGTCCCTGCAAAACAGAAGGTACGAGATCCAGCAAAGCGGATGAAACCAATAGACGCAAAGGATCAGAAAGCCGAGCGGCTTCCAAAGGTAATCCCCCCGCCTTACGTGCGCCTGCTCATGGCAGAGGACGCACTTCAAATCTCCCTCCTCAATGGCGGAAGGAACATAGATGCTCGGTCTTATAATTCCAAGGACAAACGGTTCAGTAATGGCGTCGCTCATCCAAACCTTCACATCCGCACCCTCTTCAAGACGCACTGCCGTCCTTAGCCTAATGCGAAGTCTCACAAAACTGACAACCACGTACGCCAGCATGGCAATGATGCCTGCAAGCCAGATGCCACTGCCAATGATCAACAGCACTCCCCGAAACATCTTCCTGAGAATGCCCTCGCCCGCCGAAAAGACGCCTTCATCCTTTCCTGCTTTGGTGGGCGTCACTTCACTTCGTCCGTCCGCCTGTTGCTTCGTCACTGCCAATGTCTCGTTACCCGAAGTGTTTTCCGAACCATGCTCCATCGTTTCGGAAGTCGCCATGTTCCACTGATCATTCTGACTTGATGCCCCGCCGTCAGCCGTGGTTCCTTCTGTATGAGGTACGCCTTCACCGACGTTCTCACGACTTAATCCCTGCCAGTCATTTGCTTCCGACGGATTCTCTAAACCTTTCTTAGTGCTTATGGCACCGACTCGTTCTGCATCATGATCTTCCGGCATGCTTTTTGTTATGGTTTCACCCTGCCAGTCTTCCGTTACGAAACTGCCTTGCTGAATTCCATTCTTTACCGTCTGTGTTTCTTCTGCGTACGGCACGGATACCTTCCACGCGGGGACCAGGCTCCATCTGCTTTCCAGCGAAAATGGAACCACGAGGCGCAGCGCCACCATGCCCCACAAAACGCATGTTAGCCACTTCGGGACTCTCTTTAAGAAAGGACGCAACAAGATCACGGCCAGCATTAGAAAGCTCGCCGCAATGCTCAAGTTTATCACGTTAATAAACGCTGATTGTAATGGCGTCATTTTTTCTCCCCCACGTAGGAATCAATCATTCTCTGAATCTCATCTGCTTCCTTTTTGGTCAGCTTCTTTCCGGAATAAAAGGCTGCAATGAATGCGGGAAGTGACCCGTTAAAAGATTCTTCCACAAACTGCCTGCTCTTTTTCGCGAAGAATTTATCGCGACTGATCAGTGTCGTCACGATGCCGTCTTCATTTTTCAGGATACCCTTTTCGCAAAGCTTTTTGATCACCGTGTAGGTCGTGGACTTTTTCCAGCCAAGCTCTTCGGCGCTGACCTTGACGAGTTCCCCTGAACCGACCGGTTCCCTGTCCCAAACCAGCCCCATAAACTTCGTTTGAATGTCACCCAACTCCAAATTCATCTTTTTTCCCCTTTTCCATCCATATCAGATCTATTTAAATGTAATTGGTCTAGCGCGATAGATCTCTTTGGCTTGAGTCTATCACGCTAGACCAGTTTTGTCAATGACGATTATCTTCTGAAGCCGATACCCTATATAATTTCCAAGCTCCCTCTTCCAATATGATTACGTAATCACGTACAACCGTTCCTGTTCATCCGCGACTTCATTCGCTCCGTTGCCCGCTTCTTCACTCGTCATTACGCTTGGGCTCTCAATAATGACTTCCGTCATCTGACTTGACGAAGCTGGAATTTCATTGTTGCATTTGATAATTAACGCTGAATTCTGATCACGGGGCGGATGCCACTTAGACTGCTTGTGGAGTCCGTTTGGGGATAACGATATAAGGCGTACGTCGATAAGCAAGCCGTACCCCATTCAGGTCCCGTGGTACGAAGAAGCCAAGGACTGTTTCCGTCTATCATGCTCAGGTCCGTCATGCCCTTCAGATAGTCTGACGCGCCTTCCCAAGTCCATACGTACAACCCCTTTGAAATCGCTACCTGCGTGGGATGGGACATTAGGTGGCAATCGTCCGTGGCCCTTTGTGCAATCTCGTTCCACGTCTCCTTCACACCCATAGGCCGCCTGTTTTGAACGCCAAAATAGTCGATATACTCCGAGAAGGACAAAAGCCATACCCGATCCTCGGTATCCCCGCCATAGTCATTTTTGATCTGCGTCGTCAATATTTTCGCCTGCTCTGCTTCCGAAAAGGCATTCCCGTAAAACTCCTCGTTCAGCCATCTTCGCACGTCGCTGTCGGCCCAGGAGATCGTCTGATCCTCCCTCTTGTCATAGGCGGTCGCATCCAGCACGTCCACGGAAAGAAGCGTCAGCACGTCTCCCGCCTGATCGCAGACATACCATTTGATTGCTTCCTTTCCATTTCCCACGTTTCCATCCTGTTCATAGCTGCCAAAGGTAACAATGTCACAGATTGTTGCCTCCTCAAGAGGTTTTTCGACTGCCGGGCGTGTATTTCGGTAAAATTCCTTAAACTGCTGCTCCGTTTGAACGGTCTTATCCCTGGCCTGCTCTAGTTCCTCCTCCCAAGCGCAGTTTTCCAGTTCGGGATACCCCTTGCGAATGCCCCTCTCCACTTCTGAATTCACGCGGCGAAGGCTATACTCCGCCCGTTTCCAAAAGTCAATGATCTCCAGAAAATCTTCCTCAGTCAGTTCCCGCTCTGGTAAGTAAAAGCTAGTGTTATACCTGCAAAGAACAACCTTCTTTCCGTCATATTCCGCAGGCATTTCAATGACGGGCAGTGGCTCCTCCCTCACGGGGATCCGGTTTTCCTCGAGGTATTGTCTCTCCATCTCATGATAGGTTGCCGTCTCCTTTTCCGACAGTACCTGATTGCCGCCTTCGTCACTCTGATCTCCTCTCCTGAAGATTCCGGTGACGTGCGTCATTCCCTTCCAAAATGCCAGGTAATAGAAATCCACTTCCTCGTCCGTCATCTCCAGCATGCGGCTCTCCCAGTTTCCCTGCTCCGCAATTCGTTTTTGCTGTGCCTCATATAAAACATATTCTTCCTTTTCGTTATGCTCGATGATCTGCAATAGTTCTTCATCCGTCAGTTCCCTCTCCGGAAGGACCAGAACGCTTTCCACATGATTTCCCTTCACAAGAAGATATAATTCACCCTTAGCCTTTTCCCCTTCATGCACGACCTCAAGCTCTCCCTCCGGGAATGCCTCATTCGCCTTATACTTTTCCCGAAGCTCGAAAAATCTTGCACTCTCGGATTCCGTGAAAGTCCTGGATTCTTCATGATTCAGATTTCCGCCATTTTGAATGTCCTCATATATTTGATCTTTTTCCTGCTGATCCATCTGCTTCATTCGCTCATATCTATCCAGGATCAGGTTTACCGCATATGCCGTACCGCCAAGGGCCAGCAGGCAGGCAAGCACGAAGCAGGCTACCTTTAAAAGGCCCTTACCATTATTTCTGATTACGGCGTGATGATTCTCACACGCTTCGTTATTTTCATCCGATGCATCCTGAGCCCTGATCTGCTCATAAATTTGATCATATGCTTCCTGAACCCGCATTTTTACGATTTCCGGCAGGTCTCCTTCTTCCGCAAAAATTCTTTTTATCATAAATTCACTTTTTTCCATCGTTTAAGCCTCCTCGTAATACTTCCTAAGCTGCTCCCTTGCCCTTGATAGCCTTGTTCGGACCGCCGCGTCTGATATGCCCATAAGTTTTGCGATCTCCTTCGTCTGAAAACCCTGCACGTAAAACAAAACCACCGGCAACCGGTATTCTTCACCGAGAACGGCAAGCGCTTCCTTCCACTCCAGGTCGCTTTCCTCCCTGTCGTCAGGGATCTCAGGAATCTCCTCCACGTAAGTGACGCCCTTTCGCCCTCTGATCAAGACGTAACATTCATTGATGAGAATCTTTGTTACCCAGGCCTTAAAATATCGGACTTCTTTTAAGCTTCCCATCTTTTCCCAACAGGTCATGATCGTCTCCTGCATGGCGTCGGCAACATCCTCATCATTCATTAAAATTGCTTTTGCCGTCTTATATAAATGCTGCACGTAAGCGTTCATCAAAGCCGTAAAGGCATCTGGGTCTTTTCCCTTCGCCTTGCGAACCAGTCGTTCCAACTCCTTGTCCATTTAGTCTCTCCTCGTTTTTCCTGTGTGCACTTCAGGATTTGTCCTTTCAACCAATAGATGCATCGATAAGTCAAAACGTTACAAGCATTTTAATAAATGTGTCCGTAGTTTTTGATTCTAAAAGGGACCCGCAATGGAGTCCCCTCAAATGTTATCTTTCAACCCTGTTTCATAAATACCATGGCCATCAACTTACCGTCAACTTAAATCAAGCCCAATATGGTACATATTGTAAAGGTTTCTCATGCCGGATCCGAGCGTATCGGCGCGGCCTATGTAAACAAAGAATGATGCAAACCTGCCAGTGCAGGCAGTCTCGCAACTACAAATGCCCGCAAACGCATTGTTTCCGGGCATAAAAAAGAGCGGGTGATGGGGCGCACGAGGTCCGGGGGACCTCGGCATTGCGCCGACCGAGCTGAAGGCGAGATCCGAAGGGCGCATTCATACACCCATAGTCCCAGAATCACAGTAAAATCAACACTTTGAAAGGAGGAAGCGGCACTCGGAATTTCAAGGTCACGCAGGAGGTCACGATGCCTGTCACAAAAAAAGTATTATTTGACAAAAAACAGGGTAAATGCTACAATTTATACATAAAAGGTGCTACCGATAGACGGTCAGCCCATTCAAGTTAGTTGATTACAAAAATAACCGCAATCCTTGGCAGGGGGCGGTTATTTTTGTGCTTTTCCATGATGATATCTAATCGTATATCCGATGCCGAAGCAAGTTCCGGCAAATGCCAAAACTGCTATCAGCCCTTCTATCGTCAGCATAACTCACGCCCTCCTTTTTAGGATTCCCTTTCGGGTTTCTATGTAATCGGAGGGTCACAGTCCCTCCGCAGAGGGCTAACCGCCTACCGTGTATGGTAGCACCCAAATATATTATACCAAACTTTTTGGATTAGAACAAGTGTTTGTTTCTCAAAATATAAATATTTGTCATTTTCCACAAATATTGTATGCGTAAATCATACGAACTCTCAGATACACATAATAAAATTATTTCATTTCTAACCCCACTATAGTTTAAGGAATTCTATCTTCAATAATATTTCTATGTTTATTGTTTTGTATAAAAATGTGAATTATCTTGATTATATTTCTTCTTTCGCAGTTATCGAATGAAGTTCTTCATGAGAATGTGCGATACTAACAAGTTTCCCGCCATCATCATATATCTCCCATATCGGATTTTCGCCATCATAATAGTGCGTTACTTGGAAACCGTCGATCCTTTGTTTAACAGGATATTCCCTATCTGGAGGTTCCGGTTTCTGCACAGATTCATCCTTTATTTCATAATCTTCATCAAACATGTAATCCTTTAATCTGCCCACTATCTTCATCGTCCTTTCTAAGATCATACACTGTCAGTTGGTGCTCAATCATGTAATACTTTCTCAAATAGTCACTGACATGATATCCACTTAAAATGTTTATGGCTTCAATCTCCAAGAGTCCATACATTTCCTGAAATTCCTTTCGAAGTGCTCTTCTCATGCCGATGTCACTACCATCATTTCCTGCACAATACTTTGCACGCTTCTGGAATTCCTCACATGCAGCTGCCGTTAGCCATAATCCCTTGTGTTCATCATGTTGTTTCCGAACCCATTCACGCGCCCTTTCTTCCCGAACCCTTGGGTTCGAGGTCTCGCCTTCTTACGCAAAAAGTCCCTCAGTATTTCCTGAGGGACTTTTTAAGTAAGCGGGTGATGGGAATCGAAGGGCACATTCATGCACCCAAATTCCTAAGATTACAGTAAAATCAACACTTTGAAAGGAGGAAGCGGCACTCGGAATTTCAAGGTCACGCAGGAGGTCACGCAAAGAAAACTAGTCGTCTTATCTCAGAATTATGAACGGAAAAGGGGTTGGTTAAAGGCATTTTAGTTTTATCACGTCAAAGCGTTTGAGTACAAAAGGCTCCCGAGAAAACCCTCGGAAGCCTTGATTTTATTGGCTTTTTGTCGCGCGCATCGCCTATCTGTCCTCAAAATTGATGGTCCAGATATTTCAGAGCCAAAATAGAGCCACATTATTCCAACACGGGCAGAATCTCCATGTCAACGCTCCCCGCACGCTCCGTCTTGATGGCTCCGCCAATCGTGTCCAGCGCGTAAACCTTCGCCAATAACGATTCATCATCCGTCGTTACGCTGATGATAATGCAATTCTCCATCTCATGCACTCCGGCAACTACCACAAACGGGAACTCCTTATTGATCATGCCCTGCGTAATTGCTCTCTCCAGTTCGGTGAGGTATGCCAAGGTATACTTGCCCGTCACAAAAGCTGTCTTGTCAACGCTTCTTCCAAGGCTCTTACAAACGGCTGCTCTGTTCTCAGGGGTATCTTCCGTTAGAATAACGGTTAATTTCCCCTTGGCATCCGAATAGGAACCGCCATAGATGGCAGAAACGTCTTTTGACAAATCGTCACTTTTTACTTCTTCATGATACTCACCTGTGCCGTCGGCAGGAATGTCCTCCTTCATCGCTCCTTTTAGCTCACTTATGCCGTCGCCTGAAGCATCCTCCTTCATCGTTGCTGTTCCGGAACCGTTACCGCCTTCATCCAGGATGCCCGGCATTTCTTCCATGTTCTCTACGCTCGGCAACCCGCTCTCAACCTCAGCGCCATTTATCTTCCCTTGATTTTCCGAGATTGTTGTTTCCTCAATCGGAGTTCCTTGAAAAATTGGATCACTGATAGGTTCCGGGCGATGAATGCCAAGTGCTATCGCCATGCCTAACACTGCAACCATACATGCAGCCATCCCTCCATACTTCTCAAAGCTTCTGATTACGTTTGCCCTGCCGTTATTTTCTGCACTCATCAGCAGTTCATCATCCAATGCACCAAATGCTTCCAATAAATCTTCCCTTCTCATATAACATAGCCCTCCTTCCGCAGCCTTTCTCTTAATTTGTCTCTTGTCCTGCTCAGCATAACCCTTACGTTATTCTCGGATAAGTGAAATTTCTTTGCAATCTCCTTTACGGAATTCAGGTAAAAGTATCTGGCAACAAATACGTTTCCTTCCCTTTTCGGCAGTTCACGCACAAAGTCGCTGATGCTCTTTTGTAATTCCGACGCCTCAAAAGATGCTTCCACGTCTGCCTGTCCTGCGATGCATTCCTCCAGTTCGTCCATCACGGCCAAGACCTCTCCCTGCCCTCGTTTCTTCGCATACTTGCTTCGGTATTTACTGATTGCCAGATTTCTGACGATTTTTGCCAAAAAACAGTTCAGGTGCTCCGGTCTCATAGGCGGAATGCTGTTCCACGCCTGCAGCCACGCATCATTTAAGCACTCTGCCGCGTCTTCCCTGTTCCGCAAGACACTATCAGCAATCTTATAACAGTACGCGCCATACTTCTTTTCCGTTTCTTTGATTGCGTTCTCTTCCCGATCCCAGAATAACTGGATGATCATCTCATCTGTCACGGTCTGCCTCCTTCGTTTCAAATTGTCTTGAAGTTAACCTCACCCTATATGACGCAAAGTCTTAGCGGACATTACAAAAAACTCCGAAACCTATTGCATTAAGAGTTTTTTCTTCACGCGAAGTCACGCAAAAAGAGCCCGCAAACGCATTGTTTACGGGCATAAAAATCGCTCTTAAACATTATTAACGATACATGTCGGAAAGACGGATCAACTTCAAGTTGCCCGTTTTTTCCTCCTCTTGCAACCATGAAGAAAACTCACTGGCCGAAAAAAGTAAAAGGCCCGTAACCCTGTATCCCTGACGAAGCAGTCCGCATCTTTCTGCCAAGGAGTCATATACTTTTTTGTCCGTGACTTCTTTTTTGAATTTACATTCTCCTATGACGGCCTCTTTCTTTGACTTATCCAATCCAACCACGTCTATGTCAGTCTCTTCCTTTTTTTCCGGATTTGTTCCCCACCACGTGCCAACCTGCGTTACCATGCAGGAATACTTTCCCGTCATGCCCGTTCTCTGAAGGTACTGTCGACACATTTTTTCGAAAACGTTTCCCATAAAGGAGCTAAGCTGCGGTTTCACGTTTTGCAGATAGTATCCCTCTCCGTTTCCACTTTCAATGGCTCCAATGGCATCCGGCAGGAAACGATACCAAAACCGCAGCATCTCATCGGCGAGAACATACCTCGTTTTTTTCTTGTTCCCCTCTTCCGTAATGGCGCACCGCCGTTCTACAATTCCCGTCTCCACAAGATTCTTAAGGTCATGTGACACGTTCTGCGCAGGCATTCCGGCCTTGTCCGCTATTTCATTTAATTGGTTGGATCCGGACGCAATCGTTTCGATCACGCGCCCATATCCTTCCACGTCTCTGAATTCCTGCGTCAGCAAATTATCTGCTTCCTCGTAGAGATACCCTGTTTTGGAAAAAAACAGGGAAACAATGTTTTCGTCAAGACTTTCATTTTCGTCAAAAAGGGAAAGGTACTTTGCGATTCCTCCCGTCAAACCATATACAATCGCCTGATCCTCCCGGGGCCATGACGGAAGAAAACGGGCCGTTTGCAGATAGTCAAATGGCTCCAGTCTAATCTGCATGGTTCTGCGGCCAAAAAGAGGACTTTTTTCACTCAGCACCTCGTCCTCCATAAAGCTGACGGATGATCCGCATAAGACGAAAAACATTTTCCCAAACTGCCAATTTTCATCAATATTCTTCTGTAAAAGAGATGTGAGCGACTCGTCCTTATTGGCAAAGTACGGCAGTTCATCAATGACAACCACTATGCGCTCTTCCCGGCATTTGTCTCCCAAATAATCAAGAATATCATCCATCTGAGAAAAAGATGCCCCCTTCACGTCCGGTGCAAGTGCCTTCAGGACACATTTCCCAAACAGCTCTGCATTGCGCTTTGCGGTAGTTTTAATTGCCGTAAAATAAACGGTTTTCTTGCCACGGCAAAATTCCCTGAGAAGCGTTGTTTTTCCAACCCTCCGTCGCCCGTAGGTAACCACCATCTGAAATCCGTCTTTTTTATATGCCTTCTCCAGGGAAGCCAATTCTTCTTCTCTCCCTATAAACTGGTTCACTCTCACCCCTCCATTTTATAAAATCGTATTTTGTAAAAACTACTTTTTACAAAATTAGTTTATATGAATTATTGTTGATTGTCAATATCATTTAAGCAGAAATATGATAGTCAACCGTGACTCTCGCAACTAAAAAATGCCCGCAAACGCATTGTTTACGGGCAAAACAAATCGCACAACCCGCGGGTGATGGGGCGCACGAGGTCCGGGGGACCTCGGCATTGCGCCGACCGAGCCGAAGGCGAGATCCGAACCCTCGGGTTCGAGGTCTCGCCTTCTTACTTAAAAAGTCCCTCAGTATTTCCTGAGGGACTTTTTAAGTAAGCGGGTGATGGGAATCGAACCCACGTGTCCAGCTTGGAAGGCTGGCGTACTAACCATTGTACTACACCCGCATAAATTATGTGAACGAACCAATCAGCTCGTCATTTGCTTCAGAATCACAAAATGCTCATCGCATTTTGCTTTATGTTAAGTGCCCAGAACCGGAATCGAACCAGTGACACGAGGATTTTCAGTCCTCTGCTCTACCAACTGAGCTATCTGGGCAATCGGACTTGAAGCTCGCATGACACTGTAGATACGGTTTTCTGTGTCACAACAAGGGTATTTTACCTTGCTTCAGTCCAAATGTCAATACCTTGAAATAAATTTTTTTATTTCTTATTTGTCCCTTACCAATTCGCGGGTTTCTTTCGGATAGTCAACTCTCCATCCCAAGTGCTCGCCAGAAGCTCTGACCGCGTCCCCAGGTAGGAATTAATTGCCTCCTGAAACTCTGCCGCTTCCTTCTCATAGTCCTTCGCCGTCTCAGAATTTATGGTTCTTTCCTCTAAGATTTGCTCTTCTCCCTTCTGATTGAGCCAAAAGACCTTATAATATCCATACATGCTTCCCTGCGTATCCTCCAAGGGAGCATAATATACAAGATAGGGCATCCTCTGATACATGGTAACGTAATACTTTCCCCAGCCCACATGCGGCAATGCAAGCATGGCCTCCCAAAGGAACAGTCCATGTTCGTCTCTGGCATCTATGGTAAGAAACGCCTGATTGTCCTCCTCGATGGCTGCGTAATCCACGATAATACTATCCAAGAAGCTGTCATGCGTAATGTCACAGGTGATCACGTTCCTGCCATTCTGCAAATCAACAGAATAGCCAGAAGCCTGACTCATCCTCTGCTGCCATTCCATATAAACTTCAAAGCGCTTCCGCAGGGAAGTAAGACTTTCGCGCAAATTGTCCATGCCCGTGCAAGGAACATATTTCTGGGTCACGTTGATCGGGGAAATGGAACTCGTCTGTGCAAAAGCGATCTCACTGTTGACGCAGTCGGCTAATTTGTTCCAAATCTCCCATGCCTCCAAAGCTACCGTAATGGTCTGGCCCTTATGCGTATTCTGTCCCAGCGTTCCTGAAGAGATCCTGTTGCCCTGTGTCAGATCTGTCATCGCAATCAGCTGCCCATCCTTCATCCAGCCGTTCAGCTTCTCCGTATATGCCACCAACTCATTCACGGAAAAAGCGCCCTCCAGACTATTGACGTCTGCTACCGCGTCTGCCGTATCAATAACGTTTTCCCCGCCGAGTTCATCCAACGCAATTACCTGATAGGTCGGATTCATAATTCCCTGCCACATACTATTGTCAGAAAGCAAAAGATAATGCTTTCCCTCCCGCTCGCAAAGGAAAATGATGCCATTTCCGGTCTGCGCGTTCGCAAGAGCCTGCTCCCAGAAAATATTTTCTTTGTCAAAGGTTCCCTCCGAAGCGTTTCCCTTTTTCCAACTTTCCTCCTGTCTTGCGCCATCATATACCCTGACGATGCAAACGTCGCCCTGCATCATGCGATCTTCCCAAGAAGTCGCCTTATTCTCCTCCTGATAGGTTACGCTCGTAACGATCCAGTCAGGCACGTCGTCATGCGTCAGTTCTACCTGGTGGGTCAGGATCACCTCTTCACCTGCGAATCCTTCTGAAAGGTCAATCTGATTGATGGGCCCCGGCCACGCTTTCTCCAGCTGAATGTTTCCGATGCTAAAGCTACCATCCTCATGATATTGAATCTGACAATCCAGATCGATCCCACCATATTCAACGTCTCCCTTGTTTGTAAGCTGTATTCCACTGCTTACGTCATAAAACAGATAGTCATCCATCACGGAGAAGCTCTCTGTCTGACCATAGCTTAGCCATAAAAACTGCCCCTCACCCGATGCCAACAGAGGAATATCCTCCAAGGAGGCAAAAGCAACGTCGCCATCCTTTGTCTCTACGCGGAGCATAAGAGTCTTTTCGTCATATTGGTAGGTAATCTTCTGTTCCAACTGCCCATACATTCCCTGACTCTTGGGTTCATGAATTTCCAGCCCATCCTCCGTGACCTCAATCACTTGAAGCCAATTTCCACAGGTGCCCGTACCGGTTTTCCCTAACGTGATCAGCGCAAACTCCTTCTGCCCGTCATGGTCATAGTCACCGCAATACATCTGCGGGATATCAGATCGGATGTTTGTCCAATAGCCATGAATGGGATATGCCTGATCGCCTACCCTAAGCATCATGGCGCATCCATCATACAGACCATAAAGGCATGCATCTACCTCCGGAATTTCCTCAAGGATACAGTACTTTCCCAGCTTCTCCTGATTCCAGCAGGCATAGACGACGTCCGGGATTTCCTGCCGATTGCGTCCATAATCGACATCCTCTGCCCGTAGCGTCACACTGCGAAGCTGCGCTGCCGTTGTCTCATCCAATTCTTCCTTTTGCTTTCCGATACGATCCAGCTTTGCGAGCAGAGTCTTTCTAGAATCCTCGGTGAGCAAGGAATCCGCAAGTGACTCCTCGATAAGAAGATAAGGATACCAAGCCTCACCTCGCCGTGCCATACTGTAATGTGCCGTTTCGCCATTTGCAAAAGTATACTCCACAATAACGTTGCTAAATGACTCCTGATATGCCTTACCGCTGCCGCCCTTTAGGGGAAGAAGCGTCTCTAATGCAGTCACGGGATCAAGAAGCGCCTGATATTTTTCCGGTTCCTCCGTTTTCCAGTTTTGCGTCAGTTCATCAAGATAGTAAATATCGTACCAACCCTCATCATATCCAAAGCAGGGAACATTGACAGGTGCCGTGCGCTGACCCTTGACGTCCCGGAACCGCAGGCATGAAGGTATTGCCTGCTCGAGGCTTGTAATCTCCGTAATGATACCAGAAGTCTGCGCGTCCTTATCCGGCTCCGTTTCCGTCTGCGAAGCAGCTGCGGATTCTGCCACCTTTTCATTTGTCTTTTCGTCCGTCTTTTCCTCTGTGCCCGTTGCCGGCCTTGTTGCGAGGCAGCCTCCAAGAAGAACCACTAAAACGGTCATGCTAATTGTCATCCAAAGAGGCATTTTCCGGAATTTCAAAACCTCCTTGATTCTGCTCTCCGCATTGCTTTCTCCAAAGGCTGCGGAAAGAGAAAGTCCGCTGCGTCTCTGGGCAAAATGAAGCAGTGCCTTCGCGTAATCTCCCCTGTTCTCCTGTCCGATTTTGGAAAGAACGCCCTCATCGCAGGCCATCTCCAAATCCTTGTGGAAGCACCTTACGCAAAGCCAAACTAAGGGATTCCACCAGTGCAGACAAAGTGCCAAGTAGGAAATCAGCTTCCACAGGGGATCCAGGCGACTTAGGTGCATTGCCTCATGATGCAAAATCATCTCTTTTTCTTTGACGGAAATCTTTTTCAAAGCCCCATCCTGCTCTTGAAAATAGAACGGCACGTAAATTCCTCTGCGAAGCACGCCAAAGGACATGGGAACGCCTGAGACGTCACTGCTCTTTATGGGATATTTCCCCCATGCGCCCACGGGTATGGCTTCTTCCAGTTTTCTGGAAAGCCGAAAATAGAGTCCAATGCCATACAAAAGGAACAATCCTGCGCCAAACGCCCAAATAACGCCGCACACGTTCAAAAAGCACTTTCCTGCAACACTCTGAAACCACAAGGCTGCGGCCGCGTAGCTGCTGCGAAGGGAAAACTCCTTGCCTTCCGAATGCAACATGTCCTGCGGCTCCATGGCGCTTTCACTTCCCTGCGGATTCCGGATTTCCCATGCGTTTTGCATGTCCCGTGCCGTCTGATCTCCGTACGCGCTTTCCATGTTCTGAGCCTTCTGGTCTCCGTACGCGCTTTCCATGTCCCGTGCATTTTGAATGCCCTGAGCCGTCTGAGTTTTCTGCGTGTTTTGATGATATAACGCATCCTGCGACCCCGGGTTTTCTTGAGAATCCAGCAGCGCCTCTCCATCCCGGATCCCCTGAGGATCCCGGATCTCCCGTGATATCCGGGCGTCTTGTGGGCTTTGGGCATTCTGCGAAGCCTGGGCATCTTGCAAGTCGTTGGGTTCCAGCGATGCTTGTGCATCCTTTGAGCCCGGCGCCTCTTGGATTTCCAGTGCCTTTTGGACGTCAAACACCTTTGGGCTCCCTGACGGATCATGCAGCTCTGCCATGCCGCGTCCATCCATCGCCGTGAGCAGCGTCCCGTCCTCACCGTGAATGACATCCTTCCCCTCTACTGCCGTCATGTCTGCTGCCTGTTCTATTTGGCCCTCCGCAGTCCAATTCTCCCAAAAAGCGGGAATGGGTCCTTCAGCGGTATAAGGGCATAGTAATCTAAAAAAGACCGCGACCCACAAAAGATTAGCGATGCGTTTGGAATACCGCCGAAAGAGAGGTCTTACGGCCAGGACAATGCAAACGATGACCGTCGCCTCTAATGCAAAATGAAAATATTCCTGAAAAAATAGTGTCATTCCATCGCCTCCTCAATCATCTTCTGTAGCCGCCGTGCCTCTTCCTTGGACAGCTTCCGATCCTGCAAAAATGCCGCAAAGAAATCGGGAAGCGATCCGCCATAGGCCTTGTGCAGGAGGGATTCCCCTTCCGCTTTTCCTACCTGCTCCCTCTCCACAAGGGATTCCACCATCTTGTTCTCGAATAGCAGCAGCCCTTTGTCTCCCATGCGCTTTAACATGGTATAAACCGTGGACTTTTTCCAATCATATTTTTCCAGACAGATTCCGGCAAGCTCCATCGCCGAAATCGGCTCCTTATCCCAAATTACGTCCATCAATCGATATTCACTCTCACTCAGCTTCACGTCCATCATGATCTTCCTTCTCCTGTTTCCTTCTGTTCATCAAACAAATTATTTTTTATGTTCAAACCGTAGCTTCATACTTCTTAATTCTTAGTCTACATTTGTAGAACTATCTTCATTCTACACATGTAGACTGATTGTGTCAAGTCCTTTTCATGACTTTTTACACTGTTCTTTTTTTCTCGCCCGCTGTATACTAAAATCATAATAAAATAATCGAAAAACCCTTATTTTATCGGAATTGCAACCGCCAGTTGACAAACTGAAAAGCCAAATTTATGGTCTGCAACCTCCTGCCATGATACGATGAACTTGCTTAAGCAGTCGCGGGCTTTGCAAGCGATCCGAACAACGCAGGGATATGCCGAAGGCTCACAAACATCAAAACATGAAAAACGAAAGGGGATTTGAAACATGATCTTAGCGGATAAAATTATCAATGAAAGAAAAAAGAATGGTTGGTCTCAAGAGGAATTAGCGGAGCAGCTCTCCGTCTCCAGACAGTCGATTTCAAAATGGGAGGGTGCGCAGGCCATTCCCGACATCCAGAAAATCATAAAAATGGCAGAGCTTTTTGGCGTCACCACGGATTATCTCTTAAAAGATGACGTGGAACCGGAAGTCATAAGCTCCTCCGATACGCAGTTTGCGGAAGCATCAGTGACGGACGCCATTCGCGTCTCCATGGAAGAGGCTAATGAATATCTGGAACTGGAAGAGCAGGTTATCCCCCGGACGGCAAACATGGTAAGCCTCTGCATCTTCGCACCGGCGCTGCTGCTCTTTTTGATCGCAGTCTCCGAAATCCCCGGGTTTCCGCTTGGGAACATCGGGTGCGTTGCCATTGGCGTCGTCTCTCTGCTCCTTCTAATCTCCGTCGCAGTATTTTTCTTTATCATTGACGGCATGAAAATGAAACGGTTTGAATACTTGGAAACCAGCCCCATTGAGACCCTCTATGGCGTTACCGGCATGGTAAAAGAACGGAAAAAGGCAACTGAGCA
Organism: uncultured Lachnospiraceae bacterium; assembly: GCA_900320485.1. Taxonomy (GTDB): domain Bacteria; phylum Bacillota; class Clostridia; order Lachnospirales; family Lachnospiraceae; genus Acetatifactor. Next base: position 39,330 of record ONSO01000004.1, read on the forward strand.
GACGAACGTGATCATGACGGCTCTCGGCGTGATCCTCTGCATCGTCAGCCCGATCCCCCTGTTGATCGTCTCCTTTTTGGGTACCCCGGATTACCTGATCACATTAATGGTTTCCGTACTGCTGCTCTTTGTATGCGGCGGCGTAAATCTTCTCGTCCGCGCCGGTTCCATGAATGCTGCCTGTGATAAACTCCTTCAGGAGGGAGACTATACCATCAAGGAAAAGAAAAAGAGCCCCGTCATCAGCAGCGTCAGCTCCATATACTGGATCCTGGCCACAGCCATTTTCCTTGCCTGGAGCTTTCTAACCAATGACTGGGGCCATTCCTGGATTCTTTGGCCCATCGCCGGCGTTCTTTTCGGCGTGGTCATCACCATTGTAAATGCCGTAGTCAAAAAATGATCATGCTTTCTAAACCGGATCCTGCGAAGTCCCGGATAAAGGATCAATAATTCAGGCTTCGCAGGCTCCCCTCGTCAAAGGTATATTCCGGCGTGGAAAACGGATATGTGACCTCCTCTTCGTAATACCAGGGGTCCTCCGGATGTCTGTCGTTTTTCAAAAGATGAAATTCCTGGGCAGGCATGTAGCCCTGCGCCAGCAGGAAAGCCTTCTCTCCCTTCTCATTCTCACAAACGTCCGCCACCATCACCACGTGTCCCGGACTTCCCCCATAGAGAAATACGTCTCCCGCTTTCAGCTTTGAAAGGGTTGTTGCCTCAGATTCCTTCTCCATGGAAAGGGTTCCCGCATAAATAAAGATTGTCTTTAGGTACTTGGTAAAGCATTCATAGGAATCATCCCTTGACTTTGACTTGATCCAGGAGACATTGTTGCCGTGAACGGAGACCCTGTTTCCGTCCCGCCACTTTCCATACTCCGCCAAAAAACCGTTGGTAAAATGGAATTTGATCCTGTCATATTGCTCCGTAGCCCAAAAATACTCCGCATATATGCGCATCACGGAATCCGCACATTGCTGAAGGTCATACTCCTCAATGGGAAGATCAAACACTGCCACGTGTGCCCTCTGACTGCCCTTCTCGGATCCGTCATAGAGATGCACCTTGGATCCCGCAGGTTTCATGGGATATTGGCGCAAAAACTCCCCAAAGCTCCCTTCCTCCAGGGACACTCTTTCATAACCATAAGGCGCAAGGATCCTGGTCTCCAGCGTATCGCCTTCGTCCCTGATCACGGCCGGCATGGCAGCTTCTCCTGCCGTTTCAGCAACCTCCTGCCCTAAGTTTTCTTCCATGAAATTATCTTTCATGGCTCCTTCTTCCAAGGACTCCTTTTCCACGGCCATTCCATGGGTGCCATCCGTGATGGGCTGCCCCTGAAGAATGGGTTCTCCCTGAAGGATCGGCACTGAAGGCTCCGCATCAATCCCGCCGCAGCCACACGCCAGCAGGCATGCTGCCATAGTAACAAGGCCTTTTCCAAGCCTTCGTCCAAATCTATGATTCCAATATTTCCTCATCTGATAAACCTTTCAATTCTTGTTTCCGTTTCCAGCCGGAAAACCGAAAAAACCACGCAAGCCACGCCATGGTCAGGCATAAAACCGCTAAATTACACAAAAACCATGGCCATCCGGCTAGAATGAATCCATTCTTTTCATAATATACGTCCACTCCCAAAAACTTTACGTTTTCCAGGGGAATATAGCACAGTCCGTTGTGGATCGCATGTTCACACATGGTATAGAGTATGTTTTCCGTTTTATAATATACGTATGCTGCCAACACGGTTCCCATAAACACGTTTCCCGTGCCCTGCACGTTGTAAAAATGCCCTGCCGCAAAGACAAACGTGGTAACCAGTATGGTAAAGACCATGCCCGAATTCTTTTTGAGCAGTCCCATAAAGCTAAAGCGGAAGATCAGCTCTTCAAATATGGGTGCACAGATCACGGCGCTGATCACGCCGACAATGCCATCCATGCTGTTAACGTCAGGCACGATCGTCATATGATCCGACAAGATCAAACCCATCAGGTGATCGCAGACCTCTCCCAGACTCCAACCGGCCAGCGTAACTGCAATGACCAGCGAAAAGCGAAAATCCCGAAAGGTGACCACGTCACGAAGGCGCTCCCCCGTCTCAGACCTCAACATAAAACAGGCGATCAGCGCCGTAAGCCCAATTCCCACGTTGCCAAAGATCTCCGTTATCACCTCAAGCCTTCCCGGGCAAAAATACATGGAGACCGCAAAGCCCAGTGTGGCAAAGCCATACATCAGAACATACAAGATTCCCACGCAGATCAGGATCTTTACGATCCCGCGAAGCTTCGTGTTCTTTTTCCTGCTTTTCTTCTTCCGCTTCTTATCCTCTTCCCCGTATTCCGTCTGTTCCATGTCTGATCACTTTCCGCCCCCAAGGCTTACTTTGTAATTTTAGTGTACCCGCGCCCCCTGCCTTTTGTCAACCATCTTGTATTTTTGGGCAGCGTAAACTTACTGTAGGATTTAATCGGGCAGAGGTGCCCCTTGTGACATGCATTGTCAGACTCTTTTTCCTACCATACCACTTTTCTTCATTT
>ONSO01000010.1 GCA_900320485.1 uncultured Lachnospiraceae bacterium
CTTTCCGTCATGGGCATAAGCCCTTCCTCCATCCTTTGGAAGATGCGGGGCAAATACCGCCGTCGTGATCACCGTGGCGGCAAATGCAACCATTATGCCCAAAAAAGCCATGAGTGACGCCGAAACGTCCGGCAATAATAACTGTAACATAACTGACTATTCCTCAACTTTCCGGAACCGAATGGACTCCAAATTAAACTGACAGCCCGGCAGGAAAATAAGATCCATCCTGCCTTTTCCGCTGATCTTCTCGAAGGTAAAGGTCTGCTCCTGATAGTCATTTTTTCCCGTTCCCTTGAATTCCACCATGCGAGCCTTCACTTCACTTCCATCCTCCGGCTTTAACCTTAAATGGATGGTGTTGACCGCAAGAGGCGTGAACCCGCAAATGGTAACGCTTGCCGTACCTTCCTGTCCGAAGTCCATGTTTTCAAATTCCATGGTCACGTTATTGCCGATTCCTTCAATGCGTCTTCCGTTCTTATGGAATTCATCACCGTAAACTCTCGTGGCCTCATCCGCATACAGAAGCCCAAATGCCTTTTCCTGCTTTGCAAAGGAGAAGCCTTTAACGTGGATCTTCTTATCCTTCATGCGAAAGCCGATGCTGGTTACGCCCTTCAGTCTCCTTGGAAGCTTCCAGGTTTCCTCCTGATAAACGTTCCAGATGGAAGGCTTTTGGTAGATCACCGTATCTACAAGGGAACTGCCCTCTTTGCCCGGCATTCCCTCCCAGATCTCCAGGGGGTATTCCTCGCCGTTTAACGCAAAGATGGGAATGGTGATCTCGTCGGATCCAAATTCGCCAAAATCCACGTTTTCAAACAACACGGCGCTTTCTCCGTCTCTGGCGGTGGAGAAACCCTTTTCATTGCCATTTCCGATATCGCCGAAATGCTTGGAATAGAGTCCGCCGGTGATAAATCCGTAAGGATTTAAGAACGCCTGGCCAAGTCCCTTTGCCTCAAATTCCAGCTCAGAGATCACCGTCACTCTTCCCGTGGGTTCCAATGCCATGCAGCGCACCAGAAATTCTCCGTCGCCGAGAGCCGTCACCTTTGCTTTCCTCACGTTGCCGCGATCCATGCCGTCCTTAGCCTCACCGGCGGGAAGCTCTTCGATCTTCGCCGTGGGAAGTTCAATGCCGGAGGCATCTACCACTCTCCATAAAAGCTCGGGCTTTGCAGTCTCAGGGAAAACGTGCACCGTGACCTCTGCTGTTTTTTTGCGCTTTCCAAGCTTGCGCTCGCCTTCCGCCGTAATCTCCAGCTTTCTTGTGGGGACGTAAAGCTCTTGCTTTCCGGTCTGCTTCAAGGTAAGACAGTTTTCCTCGTACGTCTTGGGAACTGCCTTTGCGGGCTTTGCCTCCAAAAGTACCTGCCCCTCATGCAAACCTTCTCCGGACGCCACGACGCGAATGGTACCGCTCTCCCCCGTGGCTCCGATCACAGCCAAAAGCTTACCGGAAAAGAGTTTTCTCGTGTCCGTCTTATAATTGTCTTCATCCGCACTGTCTCCGTTATCCATGCCAAGAAGCCGCCCCGGTCCCTCGATCCGGACGGTGACGTAATCCACCGCATTTTCCACGGGATGGCCCTTTTCGTCCAGAGTCTCAATGGTGACAAAGATCAGATCCCTGCCATCCGCATCCATCTCCGTCTTATCCGGCGTCAGGCAGATCTGGCGGCTGTCGCCAAAGGAAAGTCTATCCTCCCGCGCCACCTCCCTGCCGTTCTCGTCATAAGCCACGGCAGTGATCACGCCGCTCTCATAAGGAACCCGCCAGTTTCCGTAAAGGCTCTTACCCTTTTTATGGTCGATCACCTGCCTGCCCTGGCGCCTTCCGTTGACAAAGAGCTCTACCTGAGCCGCATTGGTACAGGCTCGGACGTCGATCATCTGTCCCGGATTGAAATCCCAGTAAGGGAACAGATGAACCATGGGTTTTTCCCGTACGTCCGTCCATTCCGCCTGGAACAGGTAATAGGGATCCTTGGGGAAGCCCGCCGTATCGATCTGTCCAAAGTAAGAATTCTTGGTGTGATAAGGCGTAGGCTCACCAATGTAATCAAATCCCGTCCAAATATACTGACCAAAACAAAATTCCGCATCCCTGTGGTCCGTGATCACCTTCTCCGTGCTCTCCGCCCCCCAGCTGGTGGAAGAATTTCCCAAAGCCGAGCACTGAAGATCCTCATCCGAAAGAATTGACTGGGAAAGCGGGAAGTGATAAATGCCGCGGCTCTGTACCACGGATGCAGTCTCACTGCCGTAAATGATCCAATCGGGGTGTTCCTTATGATGCTGCTCATAATACTTCTCCCCGTAGTTATAGCCCGCCATTTTTACAATGTCAGCACATTTTCTTGCGCCCTCCCAGGGCATGTAGTTCGATCCGATGGTCACTTCCGCGTTGCCCTCCGGATCATTTTCGCGAACGTATCCCATGAGCCTCCTCGTGATCTCCTGACCATGGTCATCCGCATGGGTATCATAAATTTCATTTCCAATGGACCAAAGGAACGTGCTGGGATGATTTCTGTCCCTGCGCACCCAGCTTTGCACGTCCCGCTGCGCCCACTCCACAAAAAATCTTGCATAGTCGTAAGTTGTCTTGGGCCTCTCCCACATGTCAAACGCCTCGGAATCCACCAAGAAGCCCATGCGGTCGCACAGTTCCATGAACTCCGGCGCCGGAGGATTATGGCTGGTGCGGATGCTGTTAACGCCCATGTCCTGCAGAATCTTAAACTGACGCTTTAAGGCCACTTCATTAAATGCCGCCCCAAGGCATCCAAGGTCATGGTGTTCACAGACGCCCTGGATCTTTAACAGTCTGCCGTTTAAGAATAAACCATCCTTGGGGGTAAATCCAATGCTGCGGAAACCAACAAGATAGGTCTGGAAGTCGAGCAGTTCCTTTCCGTCAAAAAGCTTTACCGTCAGGCGATAACAGTTGGGCGCCTTTACGTCCCAGAGGGCCGGATCCTCAATGACGGTATGCAGTGAATGCTTTCCATCCTTCCCCGCAGTTCCGGTAAAGCTTCCGCCCTCATATTTACCGTCAAAAGCCTCGCCGGCTTTCTTAGTCCGCCGGAAGGCATCATCGTTTTCCCTTGTCAGCTCATAGGTCACCGTAAGCTCCCCGCCCCGGTCGTTTTCCACTTCCGTGAAAAGATCCATGGTAAAGCTGTGATTCTCCTCCAGATTCTTGCCCTCCGGCCGGATCACCACGTAGGTTCCGTCAATGGGAAGATACGCCTTCTTACAGACCTTCATCCAGACGTTACGATAAATACCCGCGCCGGAATACCACCGGGAATTCGGAGACCGGTGCCGCGCCAACACAATGATTTCGTTTTTTCCCTCCTTTAAGGCTTCCGTCACGTCCGCAGTAAAGGAGGTATAGCCATATTTCCAATCCATCAGGGCCTTGCCGTTTACGTAAACGGTAGAATCCATGTATACGCCGTCAAAACGGATCTGCAGGCGCTCACCCTCTGCCAGATGGTTTTCAAAGCTCTTCTTATACCAGCCAAAACCATCCTCATAAAGATTTTTAGCGTCATAGATCAGCCAGTCATGCGGCAGCTCCACCGGCTGAAACTCTTTCTTTCTCTTCCGGATCTCCTCCAGCGTCGTATCCGGCGCCGTCTTTAGAAAAGACCAGCCGTCCGTCCATAATTCCATGTTACTCAAGGCCTGTATCATCTTACGTTCATCCTTTCCGTGATCAATAGATGGTTCTTCCCTTTTCATCCGGGATGCCGCTCTTGCGGTAGAAGTATGTATTTACCTGGTCACGCCAGTCTCTGGCATTTCTAAGCTGCCTGTCAAACCGTTCCTTTACGTTGGCAAAGACTTCTTCGTCTACCTTGCCCTCTAAGCCTTCCCATGCCTTCGCATAGCCTTCCGCTTCCTCATAGCCCTCAAAGTGGCTGTCATAAATGTGCTGGATCAGCGTCTTCCCGGTCTTTAAGACGTGAGTGTAAGGCACGTGATGGAAGAACAACAATAGCTCCTCGGGACAGCTTTCCAAGGAATTATATGCTGATGCATTGGGTTCATAGTACTGTCTCACGTAACCCGTTCCCGCGTCAGTTCTGTCAACGCCGATGCCAAGGTGGTCTGCCCTGTGATAAGTTCCCCACCGGTCGTATTCATATCCGTCCACGCTGCAGCCATAATGAACGTGCGGCGTCACCATCCAGCCAATGCCAAGGGGACTGGTGTACTTTTCATACGTTGCCCTGGAAGGAAGAAGAATTCCCTTTACGGTCTTTATTACTTCCGCGTCCGTGGAAATGCTCATGGGGATCCACTCGTCAAGGATCTCTTCTGCGGACAGGGAGGTTTGGAATGCCAGGCGGCCGAAGCCGTAAAGGTTTGCCGCTGCCAGATAATTACCCGTCCAGTTGGCATCGTTTCCGGTGTTGATGACTGCCGCCATGCCCGTATTCTTATTTCCCATGGTCCGGCCGCTGATCACGTCCGCAACGGTATCCGCGCCGGGCTTGCAGTAGGTGTGGAAATCCAAAACCTCTTTGAACATGGGAATGAGGTAACACACGTCGATCTGGTGACCGGTATATTCCTGCGCCACCTGAACCTCCAGCATCTGATTCGTCTTCTTTAAGCCGCCGAGAAGCGGGGAAATGGGCTCGCGGATCTGAAAATCCATGGGGCCGTTCTTGATCTGAAGGATCACGTTGTCATGATAATCTCCGTCCATCTTGATAAAATTGTCATAACCTGCCCGCGCCCTGTCAGTCTTGTAATCACGCCAATCCTGCTGGCAATTATAGACAAAGCATCTCCAAATGATAATGCCGCCGTAGGGCAAAGCCGCGTCCGCCAGCATGTTGGCGCCATCCGCCTGGGTCCGGCCATAGGTAAAGGGCCCGGGTCTTCCCTCGGAATCCGCTTTCACAAGGAATCCGCCAAGGTTCGGGATCTTAGTGAAGCACTCCTTCATTTTCTCCTTCCACCATGCGATCACGCGCTCGTCCAAAGGATCCGCACTGTCAAGGCCGCCGATCTCGATAGTGGAGGCATAGTTCAGGCTCAGGAAAAATTTGATGCCGTATTCCGCAAAAATCTCTGCCATCTGAGCCACCTTTTCAAAAAAGCGGTCCGTGATGAGCCAGCTGGCAGCCTGCTTTACGTTTACGTTGTTGATGACCGTGCCGTTGATGCCAATGCTGGCCATGAGGCGGGCATAATCCCTGGTTCTCTCGTTGATGATGACGTCATCATCCGCAAAGAAAAAGGATCTGCCGGAGTATCCTCTCTCGATACTGCCGTCCATGTTGTCCCAATGGTTGAACATACGCAGGGGATTGTCCGGGTTGCAGGTCTTGCAAACGCCTGCCAGGCTCTTTTCCATGGAGATCAGGCGCAGCAGGTGAAATACGCCATAGAGAAGGCCTTTTTCGTCCGTAGCTCCCACGGTAAGTCTTCCATCCTCTTCCTTCAGGACGTAGCCTTCCGCCTTCACGCCTGCTTCGTTGTTCTCCTCCAGCCTTTGAAGAACAATTCCCGAAGACTTTGCCGCATTTTCTCCTTCGCCTGCCGTTTGAACCTTCGCACCGAGCATGCCAAGTGCTCCGTCCGTCAGCTCCTTAAGGGCACTTTTCACCACGGGTTCCTCCATGGAAAAACCCTGAATCCAAACATTTTGAAAATAGCTGGCATTTCCGTTTTCCGCCTTTTTTTCATAACTCAGCCATAACTGCTTCCACTTACTCACCTGTTCCATGTCGCACCTCATTCTTCCCCAAAAAATTTGCCTCCGTCAAGCCTCTGCCTAACATAACGCATATAGAATTATCATATCATCTTTTCCCACAAAATTCAACGCAAATCATATGGGACCAGACCCATTTCGCACTGGTTTCATTGCGCGCCATGCGCAATGAGCCTGCACCGCACGATTGCGAGCAGCATTGCGCCTAACTTATAATAAATTCAGCAAAACTTATCTTTTTATATGTGCATTTCCTCGCCTTTGGGAGGTTCTGCACAGATAAATCCTTAGATTTTCAGGAAACTATCGGTGAAAACCCGTAAAAACACGTGATTTTTCCTTCCCTTACGCATATAACAAGGTTACAATTCAAAGTTTTATATGCTTGACCATCAAAAAGAGCGAGAATCAAGCATATAATGTAATCCTTTTTGTTGTTTTTAGCTGCTTTCCGCATGCAAGCAGCGCAGAATGACTCTTTGGGCTTCCATGCAACCCTAACCTGCCTAATGCAACCCTAATTTGTGAGATGATTCCGTCTTACTCCACGGAGGAACTGGTAAGCGAGTCATAACACAGTATCCTCAACTACAAAAGATACTCTTCTATCACGCCTTTAATCATTTTTGAGCTTAATGGGGTCTGTGAAGACTCAAAAGTGGCGATCATGTTTTTCCCCGAAAAAAAACCATTCTGCTGATAAATGCTTATCTTTTCTATGTTTTTATTGGCATATCCGGCATTGTCCATCATTCCGAAATGTTCCCAGACGTATTCTTCCCCCAGCCGCACGTTAAGACACGTAAAATCAGGCCTTACCTGCCCCAGGCCTCTTAAATAGATGGGTTTCTCGTATTTATATGGCACGCCATACTGTTCCAAAAGGTTTGCGATGATCAGTTCAGATTTAGACCTGACCCTGATCTCGTTTCCCGTATAAAATTCCGTATTCTCCGTAAATGGCATCGGCTCATAGCTTTCGGCCAGCCATTCTGCCACTATTTTATCTTGCTCAGGCACAAGAGGCGTTACAATCATCTTCCTCCCGCGATGCAACCCTGCATACACGTCTTCCAAAGCATTTTCCGATATGTATTCTCCATATTTTGCAAGGAGCTTATACTCCTCCCTCGCCTTCGCCAGCACCTTTTGATCATAATCCTTTTGGGCCAATGCAGAGGCTATGGCCATATGATCCTTGGGAACATAACTTCCATTGGTGTCAGTCGCTTCCCTTCGCCAATAATACTGAAAATAGCTCTTCTTATCCACGACTCTTAAAGTTCCTTCCGGATAATTTCCTTCTTTCTCACAAAGCAATTTTATTAGCTTCTCTAATGCCTCCTTTCTTTCACGTACTTGCTCCTTAAAACCTTCGTTCATACGTAATCCGTTCATACAACTCTCCTTTCACATTATTCTCCTAATCTTGGCAACATAAAAAATTTGTAAAAGTACTTTGCCCCCGCCCTTAGAAAGGCCACCGACCTACCGGGGTGCACCAGCATGCCGGGATTGCTCACCAATACATCAAGATTGCTCGCCAGCATGCCGGGATTGCTCATCAATACATCAAGATTGCTCGCCAGCATGCCGGGATTGCTCATCAATACATCAAGATTGCTCGCCAGCATGCCGGGATTACCTGTCGATATAATAGATTCATGAAAATCCGCCTTTTTATATGCGCATTTGCCCAATTTTCAATGATGCCACACAGCGAAAAATCATATCTTGCACGTATTTATCGGTGCAAACCCCATGAATTCTGGTCTTTTGGGTCTTCCTTGCGCATATTAAATCTCGAAATCATTTTCTTTTATATGCTTGACCCTAAGGAGTCGGCGTAAATTAAGCATATAATCATTGCCTCTTGTCGCATTTTAGCTGTCTGGCGACAAATGACGCAAAGCATTGCACGATCATAAACATATAAAATCGAATTAAGAATGGGATTTGGCTGCGGATGAAGCTCCGCGAATGCTTCAAAGTACAATCACTCAAAGCAGAAAATAAATAGATAAGAATAGATTTCCGTCCGCAAGCCGGAACTCATCCGGCTTGCGGACGTGCCGCAATATAACTTAAGATGCCAACCTGTGATCCAAACTTCAAACCGTTCGAATTATTTGATCGTCAGGTTGAATTCCATGACTTTCTTGCCCGTAAGCTTGGCACTTCTTGCGTCAGGCGCCTGTCCGCCAACGTAGATCTTTACGTCTCCGCCTACGACAAACTCGCCGTTTACGTCGAAGGCGCCCAGAGCCTCTCTCGCAAGATCAATCTTTACGTCTGCGCTCTCACCGGGTGCAAGGAACAGCTTCTTGATGCCCTTCAACTGGTAATTCGGTGCCCCTTCCAGGTCAGTCTTTACGTAAACCTGAACGGTTTCGCCGCCAGCCATCTTTCCTGTATTGGTCACGGTTGCGGTTACCACAAAAGCCTTTCCTGCTGCCAGCTCCGCTCCGCTGACCTCTGCGCCGTCTTTGATCTCGCCATCTTCCCCTAAGCTCAGTTTCACTTCTGAATATGCAAAATCCGTATAAGACAGGCCGTATCCGAAAGGATACAATGCCTCGCTCTTCATGTAACGATAGGTTCTTCCCTTCATGGAGTAATCCGTAAACTCAGGAAGCTCCTCCGTACTGCGATAGAAGGTAACGGGAAGCTTGCCTTCCGGGTTCTTTTCACCAAAGATCACGTCAGCGATGGCCCTGCCGCCCTGCGCGCCGGGGTACCAGCCCTGAAGAATGGCAGGTACGTGCTCGTCCGCCCAGTTCACAGCCAGTGCGGAACCGGAAAGAAGTACCAGGATCACGGGCTTTCCAAAGGAGCAGATGGTCTCAAGGACGTGCTGCTGCAGTCCAGGAAGCTCCAGGTTCGGCTTGTCGCCGGAAGCATATTCATTGCCCTGGTCTCCCTCTTCGCCCTCCAGGCCGGAATCCAGTCCAAGACAGGCAATGATCACGTCACTGTTTGCACATACGCCCTTTACCTCGGAAATGCGGTCATCCTCCTGGCCAAGGCCTTGAGACTTCTTATGGCAAAGGTGGCATCCCTCGCTGGCAAGGACTCTTACGTCATCTCCGAGATACTCCTGGATGCCCTCCAAAATGGTCCAATAACGGGATGCGGTTCCCTCGTAGTTACCAACCAGCGCGCGTCTGTTGTTGGCATTGGGTCCGATGACGCCCAAGGTCTTAATGGACTTTTTGTCAAGAGGCAGGGTATTGTTTTCATTCTTCAAAAGGACGATGCACTTCTCGGCAGCCTTCCTGTTCAGCTCCTGATGCGCCTTGGTGTCCACCTCGGTATAGGCGATCTTATCGTAAGGATTCTTACCTTTCTCGTCAAAGACGCCCAGCTTCATGCGGGTGGTAAACAGATTCACAAGCGCCTCATCCAGACGGCTCTCCTTAACCATGCCCTCTTCCACGGCCTGCTTCAGGTAATGGAACAGGTTGCCGCAGTTTAAGTCACAGCCATTGTTCATGGCCATGGAAACGGATTCCACGGGCGTCTCCGTAACGTGATGTCCCTCATGGAAGTCCTTGATTGCCCAGCAGTCGCTGGTCACGTGTCCGGTAAAGCCCCACTCATCCCTAAGGATGTCCTGAAGAAGGGTCTTGCTGCCGCAACAGGGCTCTCCGTTGGTACGGTTGTAGGCGCCCATGACTGCCTCTACGCCGGCCTCCTGCACGCATGCCTTGAAGGCGGGGAGATAAGTTTCCGCCATGTCCTGCTTGCTAGCCACGGCATTAAAGCTGTGACGGATGTCCTCGGGACCGCTGTGAACCGCAAAATGCTTGGCACATGCCGCAGCCTTTAAGTAATTCTCGTCATGTCCCTGGATGCCCTCTACAAAGCGAACGCCCATGCGGGAGGTCAGATAGGGATCCTCGCCAAACGTCTCATGTCCGCGGCCCCAGCGGGGATCACGGAAAATATTTACGTTGGGAGACCAGAAGGTCAGGCCCTTATAGATGTCAGTGTCATTGTACTCCTGCTGCATGTTAAACTTTGCGCGGCCCTCGGTGGAAATGGCATCTGCCACTTCTTCGATAAAATCCTCGTCAAAGGTAGCGGCAAGTCCGATGGATTGAGGAAAGACGGTTGCCACGCCGGCACGAGCCACGCCGTGAAGGGCTTCATTCCACCAGTTATATGCCTTGATCCCCAGTCTGTCCACGGCGGGCGCCCAGTTTAAGGTCTGTCCCACCTTTTCTTCCAACGTCATCTGGGCAACCAATGCCTTTGCCCGCTCCCGGTATTCCTGCACTTTTTCCTTGTTCTTTGCAATTTCCATGTTCCGTCCTCCATCTTCCTTTTGCGGTATTTTTTCGTGACAAAACGTAATCGTCGTGACAAAACGTAATCGTTTTGATCCAAGCCCGTTGCTCTCTTTTGCGGCTCAAATCCTAATTTTTATTTTAATATAACCATTGTTCTTTGACAATAGGATTTCTTGCCCTTGTTTTGTCTTAAATTGTTATTCTTCCGTTATGCCATACTGCTCCCTTGCTGCGGCGCCCCGTGCCCTTAAATCTTCCAAAAGCCCAAGGGAAGACATCCTGAGTGCTCCGTCACCCCAGATGATCATCTGCTCCAGTCCGTCGGAGGTTGCCACCGTGATCTTATACTTGGAAGCCATGTCATGCACGGTCTTTTCTATGTACTGGTCCGCCGTTTCCGCCTCCTTGGTGTAGACCACGTAAATATTGTCCGTCTTTTCCACGGATCCCGGATTACCCTTGACCTTATAGGCATCAAACACCAGGATCAGAACGCCGCCCACGTATCCCTGATAATTACTCATTTCACGGATCAGGCGGTCTCTGGCGCTGCCCACGTTCACCTGCATCAGTTCCATAAGCTCCGGCCATGCGTGGATCACGTTATAGCCATCCACCAAAATGCAGCTTTCCTTTGCCTCCTTAGGCGCCTTTACCACTCTTGACGGACTTGTGGGTCTTCCCGCCGTGTCCGGCCGTGCAGATCCCGTTCCGGCCCCGTTTTCCGGCCTTTGTTGTCGGGAACCCGGCGCGGGTCCGCCTTGTTCTCTTCCAGTCTCCGCCCGGCGATTGCCGCGGTGATACCTGCGATACCCGGCCTTGTCAGCCTGCTTTCTGTTCTGATTTTTCCTGCCTGCGGCAAAAATGGCGTCAATCTCCTCTTGGCTGATGACGCGATCCATGGAAGCCGTTCTTTCAGCCCTTACACCCTCCAGCAACCTAAGATCCTCCGAAGAAAAGCCGGTCATGCCGCCGTCCAAAGATTTATTTGCATTGATCAAGCTGCGGATTTCCGATGCGTCCTCCGCTCCCTCCTGCCATCTGATGGCCGCCTCAAGATAATCCCTCCGCAGCGGCACGTGCGCCCAAGCCCAGACCTGATCCCACGGCACCACCGTTCCCGCCCCGTGAGAGCAAAACACGGAGCTGGCAGGATTATCAAAATCCGCCTCCGGGTCATATCCCTGCGCCCTGATGATCTCCTCCGCTTCGCGGCAAGGTTCATATCCTTTTAAGGCAAGAGACAGCTTTCCCCGGCCCTTGGTGTAGGAGATCACCTCTCTTTGGTAGTCCCGCATGGCTGAAGCAGGCGCCGTTCCCGTAAGCGTTACCACTTCTCCTTCCACTGCAGGCACGTCAAAGCTTCCCTGCATGCGCTGCACGTCCGTCATGGCTCTCCCAAGGCACTCAGCCGGTAACTCCAGTGAAAACTCGTAGACTGGCTCTAACAGGACGCTCTTTCCGCTTCGAAGGCCCTGCCGCACTGCCCGGTATGTTGCCTGTCTGAAATCACCGCCCTCGGTATGCTTTACGTGAGCCCTGCCGCCCACAATGCTGATGCGCAGATCCGTCACTTCTCCGCCCACAAGCACCCCCGGGTAACTGCGCTCCTCCAGATGAGTCAAAATAAGCCGTTGCCAGTTTCTATCCAGCTCGTCCTCGCTGACGAAAGAGGCAAACTGCAGACCACTCCCTCTCTCTCCCGGCTCCAAAAGGAGCTGCACCTCCGCATAGTGCCGCAGAGGCTCAAAATGTCCTACGCCAAGAACCGGCTCCGCCAAGGTCTCTTTATAGACAATGCTTCCGTCCTCCATGGACACTTCCAATCCAAACCGTTCCATCAAAAGATTTTGAAGGATCTCCACCTGCACGTCTCCCATGACGGATACGTGGATCTCCTTAAGGCTTTCCTTCCAAGTTACCCGAAGCATGGGATCTTCTTCCTCCAGGCGTCTAAGCTGGCCCAGTGCCACCACCGGATCATAGCCTTCGGGCAAATGAACCTTATAGGTTAAAACCGGCTCAAGACTCGGCAAGGATCTCTCTTTTTCAAAACCCAATCCGTCCCCCACGGCAGAATTCGAAAGCCCCGTCAGCGCACAGATCGTTCCGGCCGGTGCCTCCTGAATGGTATGGAAACTTACGCCATTATAAAGGCGAATCTGGTCCACCTTTTCCTCCCAGGCATCCTCTTTTCCCACCACTTGCTTTGCCCTTAGGATTCCCCCCGTCACCTTTACGTGCGTCAGCCGGTTTCCCTGCTTGTCACGGCTGATCTTGAATACCCTGGCACCAAATTCATCCGGGTACTCAGGCGAAAGCGTATAGTCGGAAAGTCCGTCCAAAAGCTGGCTTACTCCCAATATGCGAAGGGCACTGCCGAAATATACCGGAAATACCTTCCTGTCGGCAACGGCCTCCCCTATGTTCTCTGCCGAGAGTGAACCTGCCTCAAGATACTCCGCCATCAATTCTTCGCTGCAAAAAGACAATTCCTCGCAGAGTTCCTCATTCTGCTCACCGCTGCCAAGGAATATTCCCTTACACGACCCATCGTCCGTCTCACCGTTACCAGGGGATGCTCCCTTACAAGACCCATCGTCCGTCTCACCGTTACCAGGGGATGCTCCCTTGCAAGACCCATCGTCCTGTTCGCCGCCGGCTTTACTCCAACCGGAAAAAGTAATACAGTTTTCATCCAGCTTCTCCCGAAGTTCCTTGAGGATTCGTTCCTGATCCGTCCCCTCCTGATCCATCTTGTTTACAAACAGAAATGTCGGAATTCCATATTGTTTTAGGAGTCCCCAAAGGGTTTTTGTATGGCCCTGCACGCCGTCCGCGCCGCTGACCACCAAAACAGCATAGTCCAAAACCTGAAGCGTTCTTTCCATCTCCGCTGAAAAATCCACGTGCCCGGGAGTATCCAAAAGCGTTACGTCCATTGGTCTCCCGCTCTTGCCCTTCCAGGAAAACAATGCCTGTTTTGAGAAAATGGTAATCCCTCTCTTTCGCTCCATGGCATCATTATCCAAAAAAGCATCCTGATGATCCACCCTGCCAGCTTCCCTGATCTCTCCGGCCGTATATAAAAAGGCTTCCGCCAGCGTAGTCTTCCCCGCATCCACGTGTGCCAATATTCCGATCACCCGCTGATTTCCGTACATGTCTCTCTTCCCTTCTTCGGCCATCCATCGTGAATCGCCCTTGCAACTTGCTTCGCAATCTTCCAACTGCGTGCCCTTCGGCTCGTCCTCGCTTCGCAATCTTCCAACTGCGTGCCCTTCGGCATGTCCTCGCTTCGCTTCGGATTGCAAGATTGCTTCGCAATCTTCCAACTATTTTATCATACTTGGTTAGGGTTAGGGAAGTACCTATCTACCCATTTTCCCCTTCACGTGTTTTCCGTCCCAACGCAGTTGTTTTGGCCTTCACGGCATTTTCGTTCTCTCGGCCTTTTCACATTCTCGTTGTTTAAGGAAACATGCAAAAAAGAGAAGCGTGCCGTTTGCATGCTTCTCTTTTATCGCACTTTTCGTTTTCTGCTCGCCCCTTTCCCCGAAAGGCTAATCCTATCGCCCTTCTCCAGCTTTGGATTAGCCTTTTGAAGCTTTTTCTCTTTCTTTTTTCTTCCGCGAGGCTAATCCATCCGCCCTTCTCCTGCTTTGGATTAGCCTTTGGAAGCTTTTTCTCTTTCTTCTTTCTCCCGCGAGGCTAATCCATCCGCCCTTCTCCAACTTTGGATTAGCCTTTTGAAGCTTTTTCTCTTTCTTCTTTCTCCTGCGAGGCTAATCCTATCGCCCTTTTCCTGCTTTGGATTAGCCTTTTGAAACTTTTTCTCTTTCTTTTTTCTTCCGCGAGGCTAATCCATCCGCCCTTTTCCTGCTTTGGATTAGCCTTTTCCTGCTTTGGATTAGCCTTTGAGGAGATTAGCCTTTGAAGGAACATGTTTAGAGTAGGCAAGCAATGAAAAGACTGGCCCGTAACGCTTAGCCTTGAAAGTACCTGCTACAGAATGTCCACCATTTCCCCGGCCAAAGCCTTATTCATGCTACGGACGGCACAGAATTTCCCGCACATGGAACAAGTGTCATCATGCTCGGGCGCCCTGCTGTCACGGATGCTCTTCGCCGTCTCCGGGTCGATGGCGCACTCCCATTGCTTCTCCCAGTTAAGCTCCCGCCTTGCGTCTCCCATGGCATCATCCAGATCCCTGGCATGGGGAATCTTCTTTGCAATATCTGCCGCATGTGCAGCAATCCTCGAAGCAATGATCCCCTGCTTTACGTCATCAACGTTTGGCAATGCCAGATGCTCTGCAGGCGTGACATAGCATAAAAATGCTGCGCCGGCTGTCGCCGCAATGGCCCCTCCAATGGCAGAGGTAATGTGATCATATCCCGGGGCTATGTCCGTCACAAGAGGCCCCAGCACGTAAAACGGCGCCCCTTGACAAATGGTCTGCTGTATTTTCATGTTTGCCTCTATCTGATCCATGGGTACGTGACCCGGGCCCTCCACCATAACCTGCACGTCCTTCGCCCAAGCCCTTTTTGTTAATTCTCCAAGCCGCACCAGCTCTTCAATCTGGCATACGTCACTTGCATCCGCAAGGCATCCCGGCCGGCACGCATCCCCCAAAGAAATGGTCACGTCATATTCCCTGCAAATATCAAGGATTTCATCAAAATACTCATAAAAGGGATTCTCCTGCCCCGTCATGCTCATCCACGCAAAAACCAAAGACCCTCCGCGGGACACAATGTTCATCTTGCGCTTATGCTTCTTGATCTGCTCAATGGTTTTGCGGGTAATGCCACAGTGCAGCGTCACAAAATCCACGCCATCCTCCGCATGAAGACGTACCACGTCAATGAAATCCTTGGCTGTTAAGGTTGCAAGATCCCTTTGATAATGAATGACGCTGTCATAAACGGGAACCGTTCCGATCATGGCAGGGCACTCACTAGTCAGCTTCCTGCGGAAGGGCTGCGTATTCCCGTGGGAAGAAAGATCCATGATGGCCTCTGCCCCCATGTTCACGGCAGCCATCACCTTTTCCATTTCCACGTTGTAATCCTTACAGTCCCTTGAAACCCCAAGATTAACATTGATCTTAGTACGTAGCATGGAACCCACGCCATTTGGATCAATGCACTTATGCTGCTTATTGGCGCAAATGGCAACCTGTCCCTTGGCAACAAGCTCCCGAATCTCTTCTTCCGTGCGATACTCCTTTTTTGCAACAATCTTCATTTCCGGCGTAATGATCCCGCGCTTTGCGGCATCCATCTGAGTCGTATACTCTCTCATCTTCTCATTCTCCTGTTTTTCATCCTTTTCTTTCACGTAAGGGCCATTCTGCCCAGGGGGGTCCCCGCTTTGTGCTTTTCCGCCTTTATCCTTTTCCGCCTTTATCCTTTTCTGCCTTTAAGCCTTTTCTGCCATTATCCTTTTCCGTCTTTAAGCCTTTTCTGCCATTATCCTTTTCCGCCTTTATCCTTTTCTGCCATTATCCTTTTCCGTCTTTAAGCCTTTTTTGCCATTATCCTTTTCCGCCTTTATCCTTTTCTGCCTTTATCCTTTTCCGCCTTTATCCCTTTCTGCCTTTAAGCCTTCCCGCAAAAAATCTTTAGACATTCTTTGTTTCTTCAGCGAATTTACCCGTCAGGTTAAATCCATGCTTCATGGGCCCGCTCCCCGCTCCAAGATCCAGCTGCGCTGACAGTGCGCCGGATATGTATTCCTTCGCCCGCCAAGCCGCCTCCGTCAGCGTAAAACCTTTGGCCAGATTGGAAGCAATGGCAGAGGATAAGGTGCAACCCGTGCCATGAGTATTAGGATTTGCAATGCGCCTTCCTTCAAACCATTGCCCCTTTCCGTTCTCATACAGGTAATCGCTGGCATCGGAAACGCTGTGGCCGCCCTTTAGCAATACCGCACATCCCGTCGTTTCCGCAATGGCCTTTGCCGCTCTCTCCATGTCCCCCCGGTCACGAATCTTATGGTCCGTCAAAATCTCGGCCTCCGGAATATTGGGCGTGATCACCGTTGCCATCGGCAGCAACTTCTGCGTCAGGGAAGTAATGGCATCCTCCCTAAGAAGCCTTGCTCCGCTGGTGGCAACCATCACCGGATCCACCACCACGTTCTTCGCATGATAAACCGTAAGCCTCTCTGCGATCACGCCGATCAATTCTCCGGATGATACCATGCCAATCTTCACCGCATCCGGCACAATGTCCTCGAACACGGCATCCAACTGGTCACGCAGAAAATCCGGCGTCACCTCCAAAATGCTTCGCACGCCCATGGTATTTTGAGCCGTCAGGGCGGTAATGGCGCTCATTCCGTAAACGCCGTTCATGGTCATGGTCTTCAGATCTGCCTGTATTCCTGCGCCTCCGCCGGAATCACTTCCCGCAATCGTTAATGCCGTTCTCATCTCCGTTCTCCTCCTTTGTTCCGTTCCTCCTAAAACCCGAGCTTTGTTTTTATCGCATCCGACATTGCCATTGCTGCTGCCGTCGGATCCTCCGCTTTCATAATGGCTGAAACGGCGCAGACGCCCGCAATGGATATTCCCTTCAAAACGTCCAGATTTCCCGCATTTAATCCTCCGATGGCATTGACCGGGATGGGAACGGCCTTGCAAATGGCATTCAGGGTTTCCACGGACGTAAGAATTGTTTTCACCTTTGTCGTCGTAGGGAAAATGGCTCCAACGCCAAGATAATCCGCTCCCTGCGCATAAGCTTCCAACGCCTGAGGCACGGTCTTTGTCGTAGAACCGATAATCTTATTTTCCCCAAACAATTTACGTGCAATGCCAATGGGCAGATCACTTTGGCCCAAATGCACTCCCTCCGCGTCCACCGCCATTGCCACGTCGAGACGATCGTCAATGATCAGCGGCACGCCATATTTTTTTGTCAGTTCATGAACCGCCTCTGCCAGTTCCAGATATTCTCTGGTCGAACGCTCCTTCTCCCGGAGCTGCAAAATGGTTACGCCGCCCATAAGCGCCGCCTCCACTCTTCGAAGGAACTCCTCCTTCCCGTAAAGCGTACTGTCAGTGATAAAATACAATCTTGTATTTAATCTTTTCAAGATTTGCTCTCTTCCACTCCTTTTTGTGACAAGGTTCTGCGTCAAGGTAAAATCCCCCTTCACGCTTTCCAGTTCCATCCCTGCTTCCAACAGGCTGTCACTGACGGTGGAAAGCCGATCCATCAGCCGCACGCAAAAGCTTCCGCTGCCAATCGGCGTCTTTGCAAGCCTGTCCCGGCTCATCGTCTCAACGCCTGCCGCAAGCTGCCCGCGCATTTCCGTTTCGCCGCCTGCCGCAAGTTGCCCACGCATTTCCGTCTCGCCGCCTGCCGCAAGTTGCCCGCGCATTTCCGTCTCGTCGCCTGCCGCAAGTTGTCCGCGCATTTCCGTCCCGTCGCCTGCCGCAAGTTGCCCGCAGATTCCCATCATGCAGCTTGCCGCCACTGCTGCCGTAAGCCCGTCCGTCACAGCCAAAAATGCTGCGCACAGGGCCCCCTGCATGCATCCGGTTCCCGTTATGCCTGCAAGCAGGGGCGTGCCGTTCTTACAGTGTATAATATTGGTTCCGTCAGAAATGACGTCCGTTTTTCCGCTGGCCAGCACCGTCGTCTGATACTTTTGGGCAAGCACCCGTGCCACCTTGTCCAGCTCTGCCTCCGTCAAGGCTTTATCTGCATCCACGCCTTGCCCGTGATAGTTTTCATCAAGAAGTGCCTTAATCTCGGAATAATTGCCCTTAATGACGGATGGCATCGCCTGATTTATAAGGGAGATTGCCAGCTCCCTCCGGTTTTCAAGTGCCGCGGCGCCGCAAAGATCCAACACGTACGGAACCTTCGCATCTTTTGCTGCCGCAGTCGCCACCTTCATGGCCCCGGCCCGGTCCTTTGTGAGATTTCCAAGATTGATAAGTAACGCACCTGCACTTTTTGTGATCGTCTCCACCTCCGCCTCATGCTCCGCCATCATGGGCCTTGCGCCTACCGCAAGGATCAGATTGGCGCAGTCCCTGATGGAGATGGGATTGGTTATGCAGTGGATCAGGGGATTTTTTTCGCGAAGAAGCCTTCTGATCTTCCAATCCAATTTATGCCACCTCCTTTTTCCCAGGCAGGGTTTTCACAATAAAATAAATCACCGCAACCAGGCAAAAACCAGCCACGGAACCATAAGCCAAAAGCTTCCAGATTTCCGCCTGCAGATGAAAAACCTGCGGCACCAGGAGAAAAACCACAAACGTTATCCCGCCAAAAGCAGCAATGGTGACGGCATTGGAAAGGGTTGAGCTTTGATCAAAATAGGCCGGCGTTCCAAGCATCTCCTGCATTTTCCTAAGCATGCCATTCTCCACCATCTTGCGCAGGAAAAAAAAGGCTATGCTTCCGCCGATCAGCGTTCCGCAGATAAATGACGGTACGTAGAAAAACCAGGTCAGCCCTTCCTTCCCCCACAGGTACGTCATGACCGGGAAGGAAATAATGGCGCCGATGATTCCCGTTCCGATGATCTCCCCCAGCACGGCCATCAGGATTTTCCCTTTTGACAGGCGGTAAAAAATGCCTGACAGAAAGGCTCCAAAGATGGCTCCCGTTAAGGCCAGAGGCGGAATTCCCATGAAGGACATGCGGAGCACGCCAATAAGAAAGGCGCACAAAAGAGAATACCACGGACCCAGCAGCACTGCGCAAGTGACATTGATAAAATGCGCCATGGGACACATACCCTCCACCCGCAGGATGGGCGAAATGACGACGCCAATGGCGATCATCATGGCCAGAACGATCATTTTCAAGACTTTGTTTTGTTTCATTTTTTCTCCTTTTCATCTGCCATTATATTTTTACTTGCGCGCAAACATATGCCTGCCCTGCGGCAGTTTATTTTTGTTTCGCGACGCAAAAAAGGGAGCCGCCAACACAGACGACTCCCGCAATGATCTTATGAACGATCTTACGCACTCTCCCTACGTTGGCATTATCCAAATCAGGTTACCGGTCGAAGTTCACAACTTCCTCTCAGCCTGTTTACAAGCTCCCGTCGCATATGAAATTTTCTTTCCGCTTTTCGCGACTTTTTTATTCTAGTCGCAATCCCTAAAAAAATCAAGCCCCTTTTTTTATCTGTCTGCTTACCTGCCACAAAACACACTTTGCGGGAACCCCGGGGAATTCCCCTTCGCCCCTGAATTCAAAACTAACGGACGCTCCCGCCTCTATGTCCTGATTCCAGCCCACGTTTTTTAAGAGTATTCCCTCCTCGGTCACTTGACAGACTTCGGCATTCCAAATTTCCGCGACTTCCCCATGAAAA
Source organism: uncultured Lachnospiraceae bacterium (assembly GCA_900320485.1). Lineage (GTDB taxonomy): Bacteria > Bacillota > Clostridia > Lachnospirales > Lachnospiraceae > Acetatifactor. The sequence continues at coordinate 19,396 of ONSO01000010.1, forward strand.
TCCATCAAGGCATACCAGTTTTCCATGGCTTTCTTCGCTCGAAGGAGCTGCCAGCGAACTAAAGTCAACGCTTGTAACCCCCATGACGAAAACTAAGATAAATGCCAAAGCCTTCTTCCAGATCTTTTTCGTTTTGTCCTCCCACAGTTGTATTTTTGTTTTAAAACTTATCTTATTCATAATATATGTTTTTCCGTACGCAGTCAACCAAATTTTGAGTCAAGCTGAACAAAAAACCACTGAAGGATTTGGCCTTTCAAAGTCCTTAAAACAATCATTTTTTTAGAAATACCTTGACAAAACGCTTATGGCGGTCTTATACTCAGCATTGGCGTGGCAAACGTCACGTCCAATATTCAATTGCTAGGGGTGCACGTCGCTGAGATTGAAGGGAAACCTTCTAGACCCTCATTACTTGAACCGGATAATACCGGCGGAAGGAAGCAGAGCCAACAAAAGCGCAAAACCACGTTTTAGCGGAATACTTTCGTTTAGATTTGCGCATGATGCAACGTGAACCCTCCCGGAGAATCTGCGGAGGATTTTTTTATGGATCCGACGCAAACACGCATTAAAGGAGGAACGTATCATGAAAAACAGTAAGACCTTGATCCTTGTGGAAGGCGCCGTAATGGTAGCCCTTGCCACCGTACTTAGCTTTATCAGACTTTTTAAACTGCCCTGGGGCGGTTCCGTAACGCTTCTGTCCATGTTGCCCATCACGCTCTTTTCCATTAAACGCGGCATAAAGGCCGGCATGGCAGCATCCGTTCTCTTTGCCCTGATCCAGTTCTTCCAGGGCGTTATGGACGGTCTCTTTGGTTGGGGCCTTACCCCCGGCATGCTGATCGCCTGCATTTTGCTGGACTACCTGGTAGCCTTCAGCGTACTTGGCGTAGCAGGACTTTTCCGCAAGAAAGGCCTTCCCGGCTGGATCTGCGGCATCAGCCTTGCTCTTGTGCTCCGCTTCCTCTGTCATTTCCTGAGCGGCATTGTCATTTGGAAATCCGTAGGCGCCCTTTGGGGAAATTTCACCACGGAAAACTTTTACGTTTACAGCTTCCTTTACAACGGTGCTTACATGCTGCCGGAGCTGATCTTTACCCTGATCGGTGCCATTACGCTTCTGAGCGTTCCCCAGACCAAGCGCCTTCTTTTGACCGACGACGCGAACTAATCCTTGCGGGGTTCCCCGTTACGTTGAATACTGTGAAATTTTAACCAACGGAAAAAGGCACGTTCGCCCGAACAGGCGCGCGTGCCTTTTTCCGTTCTTTTTCCATTCTTCACGTCAGCATTGTCCCAGATGGAAGGAGTATAAAAACTTCTCCTTCACCCTTCTTCCCGTCAGGCGCTCCAAGGCTTCCTGATAATGATCCATCTGGGCCTCGTAGCGGTTCCACAAGGCTTCCATGCTTTCGATCCGGTCCGTCTTGTAATCAAGTAATACCAGCCCGTCTTCCTCCTCAAAATAGGCATCAATGATTCCCTGGATCAGTACCTTCTCCTCCTCCGGGTAGGCCGGATTTAGCGCGGTTGCCGGAATGGCAAGGACAAAGGGCTGCTCCCGGAAAAGCTTTCCGGCCCTCTGCGCCAGCCATGCGCGATATCCCAGTTCCGACTTTAGGAATCTTTCTATTCGATCCGGCCGCACGCAGCCAAGGTATTCCTCCGAAAGCCGGCTCTCCGAAACCATCTTCTGCAGAAATTCCCTGACTGCCGAAACGATCTCTTTGCCTTCCAAGGCTTTCAGATAGGCCGCATGACTTTCCGGAATGCTCTCCGGCCAGGTTCCCAGAACCTGATCAAAATCAAGGAGCTCCATGACGCGGTGATACGCATTTCCCCGGGCCGTTCCCGAAACTTCTTCCTTTTCCCTCCGAAATTCCGGCACGTAATTTTCCTCTTCCCGCTCTTCAAAAACGTGAAAGGCAGCTTCATCCTTCTCTGACATGGCAGCGATCTTCAGCTCTGAAACCGTGGTCTTTGTATAAAGTCCTTCCAGCGCCGCATGCGGATAGGAAAAAGCAAAGGCCTCTTTTAGCTTTGTAAGGGTAAGTGGATCAGCCGACTGCGCGCACTGTTCCAGGCTTTCCCTTGTCAGTGCCATGGCCAGCTGCTCCGAATCCGTGTCCCCGACTAGTTCCTCTGCGGAAATCACCCTCACCGAGATCCCCGTTTGAGCCAAAATGGGTTCCAAAAAATCCAGGCAGGAATTCGCCTTCATGAATTCCAGATAAGATAGTCCAAACTCCTTTCCATTAAACCAGTCCGAGGCCTGCAATACCTTCTCTGGCTCTGCTACCTCCGCCGTCATGATCAGCTTCTCCTTAGCGCGGGTCATGGCCACGTACAATAATCGCAATTCTTCCGCAAGCGTATCCTCCCGAAGCTTTTTCGCCACCACGTTTTTCCGCATGGTCTTACTGCGAAAGCGCCGCACGGGATCTACGTAGTCCATGCCCAGCCCCAGATCCGCATCCAGGATCACGGCCTTATTCACGTCCTGCATGTTAAATTTTTTTGAAAGACCTGCAATAACGGTCACGGGGAACTCCAGGCCTTTACTCTTGTGGATGCTCATAATGCGCACTACGTCAGCATTTTCGTCGAGGGTGTCCGCTTCCCCGTAGTCCTCTTCATATTTTTCCAACGTTTCCACGTATCGCAGAAAGTGAAACAATCCAAAATAGGAGGTCTTTTCAAAATCGGATGCCTTCACCAAAAGCATCTCCAGATTTGCGCGGCGCTTACTGCCTCCCGGCAGGGCCGTAACGTAATTCAGGTAATCATACTCCCAAAGCAACCTCTCCAGCAGGGCGCGAATGGTAAGGTATCCGGATCTTTCGCGGAAGCTCTGAAGCTTTTCCAGGAAGGCAACTGCCTTAGGGTCCTCTGATGCGCAAAGGCACTCATACAGGGAGCAGTCCTTTCCCGCCGCGCGGATCCTTGCGATCTCTTCCTCCGAAAATCCGCCGAAATCAGAATGAAGCACGCCAAAAAGCGGCACGTCCTGCAAAGGATTGTCAATGACGCGCAGATAATTTAAGACCGTCTGTACTTCCGTTGCCGTAAAATATCCGCTCTTTGAAGTTACGTAAGCAGGAATCCCCCGTTCCTCCAAAACAGTCTTAAAAACATCTCCCCAGCCGCTTAAACTCCGAAGCAAAATGCAAACGTCCCTGTACCTGGCGGGCCGGAGCTTCTTTGTCGCATTGTCCGTCACCTGCCCGTTTGCAAGGAAATCCCGGATCCGTTCCGCCACGGCTAAGGCCTCCGCCTGCCTTGGCCGGAATCCCAACTCCTTCCCGGGCTTTTCCACGAGCAAAAGCTCCGTGTTCATGCCTTGGCACTCCGGATAGTCAGCGCCTAAATACAGCGCCGCGTTCTCATCATAATCAATGCCTCCAACCTCGCTGCTCATGGCAGGGCGGAAAGTCCGGTTCACGCTCTCGATCACTTCTTTCCTGCTTCGGAAATTCTTGGAAAGGTCGATCCTGCGCGTAAGGCCGCTCTTTTGATAGGCCAGATACTTTTCCAGGAACAATTCCGGTCTAGCCAGGCGGAAATGATAAATGCTCTGTTTTACGTCGCCCACCATGAACCGGTTATAATGGCCATCCTCTTCTCCGGAGACGGCCCGCAGCAAATATTCCTGTACCAGATTGCTGTCCTGATATTCATCGATCAGGATCTCATGAAAATAGTCCCGGTATTGCCTTGCAACCTGCGTTGGCCTGACCTCTCCATTTTCCCTGGAAAGAAGAATGTCCAACGCAAAATGCTCCATGTCATTAAAATCGATCAGCTTCTTTTCCTGCTTTTTTTCCCGCATGCGACGGTCAAATTCCAGCACGAGGTTCACAAGCTCCTCCGTAGCCACGCGGCATCCCCTGCTTCTGGCCATTGCCGTCGATTCCGGCAGCTCGAAAAACTGTTCCCAAAGATCCGCCAGCGTCTTTTTCACTTCATCGCGGAGTGCCTTTGCCATCTCACGCTTTTCGGCATCCACGGAATCGTCTTTTTTACTTGGAAGACGCCCAAAGGTCACGCCCTCCAAACAAGAACCAACGGTCTGAAGCAAGTCTTCACGCTCCGTTTCCTCGGGACTTCCGGCATCTTCCGGTTGTCTCCCGTCTGCAGCAGTCATGATCTGCCCGATCTTCTCTGCGGCCTTTTCCAGCTTTTCTTTCTCTCCGTCCAGCAGTTCCCCGTAGGCATAAGGACCGTCCGGCATCTGGGCAAGGCAGATGGCCTGATCCAGCTTATGGATGCATCCGTCTAAAACGGACTGAAGATAATGCCAAAAATACTCCTTTAACTGACCGTTCCACAGCTCTTCACCACTTCCGGCATCATAATCCTTCTTGCGCTCCTCCAGCCACTGCGAAGGCCAGGGGAAGCTGGCAGCATAGCGCGATAAATTCAATACGTGCTCCTCGAGAACTTTTTCCTTTCCATTGGGGCAAAGGATTTCCACGCAGTCAAGAAAGGCTTCCCTTCCTTCCGTGAAAGCATCCTCGAGAAGCTCAGCTAAAGTCTCCTGCTGGAGGAGCTTTATCTCCCGCTCGTCCGCCACGCGAAAAGCCGGATCCAATCCGATCTCGTTAAAATGATTTTTTACCAAAAACAGGCAAAAACTGTCAATGGTCGTGATCTGTGCGTTATGCAACAGCGTTACCTGGCGCTGGAGCCGCTCAGAATCCGGTCTCTCCAACACGCGCTCGCCAAGCTTATTTGCAATGCGTTCCCGCATCTCCGCAGCCGCCGCGCTGGTAAAGGTTACCACCAAAAGACGATCCGCATCCACGGGATGCTCTTCGTCGCAAAGTATGTTTACAATGCGCTCCGTCAAAACGGCCGTCTTTCCGCTTCCCGCCGCAGCAGAGACCAATATGTTGCACCCCTTAAGGTCGATCGCTTCCTGTTGTTCGGTCGTAAATTTCACGCCCATCCGTTTCTTCTCCCGTCTCTATTTTTCCGGCCCGCATCCGACTGCTCCTTTGCCGCCCTCGGGGCTGCTTTATCTCTGCGGCCTTTGCAGCTCCTCTTTCATGCGTGCAAGGATCTCCTCATTGGACGCCTCTTCGATCTCCCGCATTTTGCATCCGGGGATGCCGACGTCAAAACCGCAGACCTTTGCATAAGGACAATACGTGCACGCCTTCTCATCTCCGCGCTCATAGGGATTTAAGGAAATACTCCCGTCAAGGATCTCCCGGCCGATGGCCCTAAGCTTACGGTCCACAAAGCTTGAGAGCTGCTCCATGCCTTCCCTGCTCATCACGCTGGATTTTGCGCTAAAGGTCCCGTCCTTTTTCCGCTCCACGGGAATGGCGTCCGACTTATCCTGAAACTCCTTGTCTAAAAGGCTTACGATCTCAGGGTTCTCATTGACAATGCCCTTTGCCCGCAGGGCTCTTTCCAGTTCCTGATCCAGCTCTTCCCCGGTAAGCTCCTTTGTCCCCTCGATCACGGGATCCTCCACGTGATAATAAAGCAGAGCCGCCGGTACCACGTTTTTATCCGGCTGGTTTTTCCTCTCCCGCGCCATGGCAGCATTCACGTAAACCACAAGCTGCATCTGCAGGCCGTGATAAAGTGCCACAAGGTCAAACTTTTTGTTGCCGGATTTATAGTCCATGACCTTGACGTAAACGTTACCGTCATCCTCCGCCACGTCAAGTCTGTCAATTCTTCCCTCCAGCTGCATCCGCTCCGGCTCCTGATCATTTACCGCCCCTGCCAGCTCCCCTGCAGCCTTCTCCCCCGCCGTCCTTGAAAGCTCCACCATCTGCTTAAAGGGAATCTCATACGCCGCCGGCGCAAAGAGACCTTTTTTCAACTGTTTTTGGAGTGTCATGACCGTGCGGACCATAATGCGCTCCATGCGTTTTTTCTGGTATTCATTTCTGTGATTGGCCAGGAGAATGCTGCCGCCATACTGCGCAGCCTGCTCGTCCATGGCCTTTTCCACCCTCGCCCTGGCATATGCTTCATCAAAGGTAAACCAAGTCTCATTTGTCTCGGAAAGGCCCTTGGAGAAGGTCTCCAGCACGTTATGGTACAAAGAGCCGAGATCCACCGCCTCCAGTCCGAATTCTTCCCTTTCCTTCAGTGCCAGGCCATATTCCAGAAAATGTCTGTAAGCGCATGCCGAATAGGTTTCCAGGCGGCTTACGCTGTTATGAAGGATCTGACCATAGACCAACGCCGCGATTTCCCGAAGGAGGTGCTTCTCCTTATATCTTTGGAATGCGGCTTCTAAATACCGCTCCCTGACGCCTTGCTGCGCAGGCTCTCCATATGCCGCATACAGCGCATAGAAATCCTCTTCGCGCTCGCTTGGCAGGACTCCCCCGGCATAATCCCTAAGAGCCCCCGCAAGGATTTCTCGCCCTTCCATGGGCGTCAGGATCTGGTCAAGCACGGGTCGGTTTTGCGGAAATTCCACCTTCAGCTTAGGAAAGCTGCGTTTTACGGAATCGATCAGATACGCGGGACGCAGCGCCTTTCCGTCGCTTCCCTGCCTGGAATACGTAAGGTATAAAGCCTGACCGGGCTTTGTCAGGTTAAGGTACAGATAAAATCTTTGGATAAATGCCTGCTGCCGGGGCGTGGGCGCAAGGGCATGCCCGGAATCCTTCAGAAATTCCCTCTCCACGTCGGAAATAATGCCTCCCTTGGAGGTATTTCTTGGAATGTTTCCATCATTTACGCCAAGGAACAACAGCACCTTTACGGGCTTAAAGCGGGTTCGCTCCATGTCTCCGACCAGAATGCGGTCAACGCCCTGCGGAATGGTTCCCACCTGTATCTCGCCAAGCCCTGCAGTCACAATGTCCGTAAATTCCTGCAGCGTGATCACTTCTTCCCCTAAAAGCTGATAAATCTGGTTTAAGAGTTCCATGACAAGGCGGTAGATCTGGGAATACTCCTTTGCACGCGTGGCATCCCCCGATTCTTCAAATGCCTTTGCACGCTCGCGTAGCTTGCTCTCCGCATGAGCATTCACCAGGAAATCATAGAGTCTGTCCACGTAATTGCAGGCCTTGTCCTTTGCCCTTCCGGAAAGGATCTCTACCTCTTTGGCAAAGACCTCTCTTGTTTTATTCAAGGCTTCCAGGGCGCTTTCGTCCTCCGGATGCCTGCGCATGGCTTTCGTCTTTCGCGCAAACCTTTCAAAATAAGCCTTTTTCCCTCGTATGCCAAGCTCTATCACGTAATTCTCCAGACGGTCGGTCTCCGGCGCCCCGATCCCCGAGAGGCCGCTTCTCAGGTAGTGGAACACTGCCTCATAGGAATAATTTTTCAGTGAAAGATTCAGCGCGCTTAGCAGGAACTCCGTCAGCGGATTCAGCGTAATGCTCCGCGTCCTGTCTATGAAGCAGGGAATGTCAAGGCGTTCAAACTCTGACTCCACAAATGGTGCATATCCCTCCAGGTCGCCGGTGATCATGACAAAGTCCCGGTAGGCCAGTCCTTCCTCCCTGACAAGGCGCTGGATCTCCAGGGCGGCCTGATGCACCTCCGCGGCAGGATTTGTCGTCTCAAACATGCGGATCTCTCCGGTGTTTTCACCCTCATATATTTTTCCGTCATAACGGAACGCATGCTTTGCCAGAAAGGCCAGCTCGCCCCTTGAAGCGTGCTCCCCGGATAAAAATACGTCCTCCCCGCGATCTCTTTCGATGCCGACGTCCTTCGCAGCGCGCTCTAAGTCCGCCACGGTCTTTTGCGTCAGATAAAAGAGGGACTGCTCACCGCTTTGCACGTAAGGACTTGCATCCTCTCCACACGTAAGCGTGATCATGACTTCCCTGCCTACCGTGGCCAGTTCCTGCACCAAACGGTATTGGATGGGCGTAAAGCCCGTGTATCCGTCCAGCAGGATGATACTGTCCCGGACAAGTCTAGACTTCGGCAGATTACGGCACAAAACGTCCAGCGTCTCCTCTGCAGTCACAAAATGATCCCGTACGTAATTCTGAAAACTTGCATAAATCGTCCGGAGATCCTTTAGCTTCCCCGCGAGGGCCGCCTTATTCCCGGAAAACTCTATAAGATCCCCTACGTCCTTCGGCGACAGGCCATATTGCATAAACTCCGAAATGGCGCTCTTTACCTCACGTATATACCCCTGCTTGCGCATAAAGCCTCCCAGCACCGGCAACTGATCCGCCAGGCCGGCCTGGACCTTCTGCAATACAAGGCTCTTTCCCGTATCATCCAAAACGGGGATCTCCCTGCAGTCCACCTCCTCTAAAACCCTGTGGGAAAGCCTTCCAAAGCTGAGGACGTCAATGTTTAAAATGCCTCCCCTGGGGTGCATGGTTGCCAGTTCTTTTTGCGTCTGCATGGTAAACTGATCCGGTACGATAATGAGAAAATTCTGATCCGGATGCTCCATGGAACGCCTGATGACGTCCCCGTATGCTTTTTTGCTCAGGGCCCCGTCAAAGGGGCCAAAATAAAATCGCAGGCTCATGCGCGCGTAACTCCCACGTTTCGTCTTAGTATGAGATCATTGTTTTTTATCTGCTTCAAAAGAAAGAATCTTGGTTGAAAAGTCAGGGCGCTCCTCTTCCGGATCCCTGATCCTAAACTCCTCCCGATCCACGTATTTTTCCTGAGGGTCAAGAATGCTTACAAACTCCATGATCGCCCTGATCTCATTGATGTCTTGTCTCGTATAGACCTCCTTGCCCTGAAAGGTCTGAAAGTAGCTTGTGCAGGCGTCAAGAAGGCGAAGCTTCTTTGCCAGCTTGCCCGTTCCCGGTTTTACCCGCGCCGTGTGGATCAGGCGGAAATGATAGTTTTTCGGCTCCCCGGGAATTTCCTGCAGTATCAAAAGCGCCTCAGGACCCTTGGGCACGTAAATCCGGCTCATGGCTTCCAGATTGCTGCCACAGCCCTTGGGACACTCAGGCGTTTTATAAAATTCCGGTGCATAAGTGATCGTCAGGGAAGCTGCATTCTCTACGCCAAACTCCCTGCCATGGCATTCCACGCTTCCGTCCAGGAAATAGGCAAGCGCCAACACAAGGCCCGTGTGCTGCCATCCCTGTTTTGGGGAAGTGAGATCCAACGCCTCCATCTGGAACGCCAGATATTTTTTGCAGGCTTCCTTATTCCTTGGAAGGACAACCTCTGTCGGCGGCACTTTTTTCCCCTTCACAATGGGCAGGATCTCCGGAAATCCGGAAAAACCGTAATCAACAAAAGTGGGCACTTGTCCTCCCTCATGCTGCATGCCTGACCTCCTTTCACGGTCTGCCGTCTTTTATTTCAGATCCAGCTCCACGGGACAGTGGTCCGATCCCATCACTGCAGGGTGGATCTTTGCTTCTCCGATCTTATCCTTTAGCTTTTCCGATACCACAAAATAGTCAATGCGCCATCCTACGTTCTTTGCACGGGCATTTCCCATGTAGGACCACCAGGAATAGGCATCCCTCGCCTCGGGATAAAGAAAACGGAAGGAATCAATGAAGCCATTCTTCAAAACCTTTGTAAAACAAGCTCTCTCCTCGTCCGTGAATCCGGCGTTTTTGTGATTGGTCTTGGGATTTTTCAGGTCGATCTCCTGATGCGCCACGTTTAAGTCTCCGCAGAAGATCACGGGCTTTTTTGCGTCCAGCGCCTTTACGTAATTCAGGAAGGCTTCCTCCCATCGCATGCGGTAGTCAAGACGGGTAAGCTCCCGTTGGGAATTCGGCACGTAGACCACCACCACGTAATACTCTTCAAACTCCGCCGTAATGACGCGCCCCTCCTGATCATGTTCTTCCACTCCGATGCCATACGTTACGGCAAGGGGCTCCTTTTTTGTAAACAGCGCCGTTCCGGAATACCCCTTCTTTACCGCGTAATTCCAATACTGATGATATCCGGGCAGATCCAGGTCATGCTGCCCCGCCTGAAGCTTGGTCTCCTGCAGGCAGAACACGTCTGCGTCCGCCGCCTTGAAATACTCTAAAAATCCCTTCTGCAGACATGCCCGAAGGCCGTTTACGTTCCATGAGATCAGTTTCATACGTTTTCTCCTTATCCTTCGTCTTTTTCTTTACGTGCAAGTTCACGGCGCACTCTTTTCGTCCTTGCGCGCCCCCTGTCTCGGGATCATGACGGAAAGCGAGAAGCTGTTTATTTGAATTCAAAAAACTTGGTATCCAGCTCCGGATAAATCCTCTTTAGCGAAATGGGAATGCCGGCCTTATTAAGGAATCCGTGCTTACTCTTTGCCACGGCCTTATCCTCCCCCGTCTCCTTGTCGTAAATGCGATAGGCTATCTCCATCCCAAGTCCGTCATAGGACAACAGCTTTGTGTCAATGAGCACTGTCTCATCAAATTTTACGGCGCTGCGATATTCAATGGACAGGGACAAAACGGGAGAGATGATCTCAAGCTCCTCCATCTGCTTATATCCCATGCCGAGCTGATCCAAAAGATTCATTCTTGCTTCTTCCATCCACTTTACGTAATTCGCGTGATGAATGATGCCTTGGGGATCCGTCTCATGATACTGAGTCCTGTGCTCATAAGGTCTCATTTTGATCGTTTTCCGATCCTTGGGTTGATGCACCTGAATTTCATTGTTAGCCATTGTTCTTCCTCCCATTTTGAGTCCTTTCGGATACTATTTTACGTCATTATGCGGTCCGCTTCCCGCCAAGTTTTTGCAATTCCCGAAGCAAAGCCTTTTCCTTTTCCGTCACGTTCTTTGGCACGGTGATCTGCAAGGTGACGTACTCGTCTCCCGGCGCGTCTTTTCCTCTTGCGGAAACAATGCCCTTTCCGCGAAGTCGCATTTTCGTGCCGGACTGGCTGCCTGCGGGAACCTGACATTTTACCATGCCATAAAGCGTTCTAAACTCTGCTTCTCCTCCAAGTATGGCCGTCGTATAAGGAACCTTTTCCGTAACGAACACGTCCTTCCCCTTTCTGGTAAAGACCTGATCCTCTGCAACGCGAACCTTGATCATAAGGTCTCCGGCACCGTTTCTTCCCGTCTTGCCCTTCCCGCGCAGACGAATGGTCTGTCCTTCTTCAATGCCTGCCGGGATCTTTACCGCCAGTGTCTTCGGCTTTCCACCAGCCTCCAGTGAGATCACCTTTTCACATCCAAGGGCCGCCTCCCGGAACGAGACGGTGATCTCCCCAAGAAGATCCTGACTGCCGGGTGCTTCATAAGCATAATCTTCGTCGGCACTCATGCCGGCTCTGACCCTGCCGCCAAACAAGGCGTCAAAAATATCCTCACCGTCAAATTCCCAGCCGCCAAAGTCTCCATGACCGCTTCCAGCGCTTTCCCAGCCGCCAAAGTCTCCATGACCGCTTCCAGCGCTTTCCCAGCCGCCAAAGCCTCCATGACCGCTTCCCGCGCTTTCCCAGCCGCCAAAACCTCCATGGCCGCTTCCAGCGTTTTTTCCTGCCGCCCGGCCCCACGTTCCTGTGTACTTTTCCTGCTCGCGGGCGTAAGCCTCCGGGTCGCTTCCCATGCTTCCGTCAAAGGCTGCATGGCCATATTTGTCATACAGTTTCTTTTTCTTTGGATCGGACAAAACGTCATAGGCTTCCGTAACGTCCTTAAATAAGGCCTCTGCTTTTTTGTTGTCAGGATTCGCATCCGGATGATATTTTTTTGCCAGCTTCCGATAGGCACTTTTTATCTCCTGCTCTCCGGCACTTTTCTTAACTCCCAGTATATCATAATAATCACGTTTTGCCACGTTTTCTCACTCCTTTCCAGAAAAAAAAGCTTGTTGCCCGTTTGCGTGGCAGCAAGCTTTTCTCTCGTGTGCAATTTATGTTTCTTACGCGTCTGCCTGCGCTGCATCCTGCGCATCCTCGGCTACTTCAGGCTCTGCATTGTGAGGTACCAGAACGCTTGCCACTACGGCATCCAAATGGGTCATGATCTCCACCTGATCATTCTTGGCGATCTCCAGGTCAGAAACCTTGATCACGTCACCGACCTTCAGTCCCGTGCAATCCACGTCAATTCTCTCCACAAGATGTTCGGGAGTTGCCTTATAAGATACCTCCTCCAACATCTGCTCAAGAACGCCGCCCATAACCTTCTCCCTGTTATGGAGAACGATCTCTGCCACGGAGTGAACCTTCTCACCTTTTACAAGGGCCTGAAAATCCATTTCCAAAATCTGACGCTTCATGGCGTCATAATCCACTTCCTTCAGCAATACGTCGTACTTCTTTCCCTCCAGTTCCACGAAAAGCTGGCTTCCTTTGAAGCACTCGCGGTGAATCCTCTCCGCTTCCTTCTTTTCGATCACAACGGGAATGGAACCATTCAGTTCCTTGCCGAACAGGGTGCCCGTTACAAAGCCTTCCCTTCTGAGTTCCTTTGCCTTCTTTGCCATGTCTCTTTTTTGCACTGTTAAAGTATTCATTTGACTTTTCCTCCTACACATGCATTTATTGAGAACAGGGACGTTTGCGAAATGTCTTGTGCAATTGGCGTTTCGTTTCTCTTGTTCTATTTGTGTTATAACACCACAGGCAGGAATAGTCAATAGGCAAATTCATAAATTTTTATAAACTGATCCTTACAGTCCAAAGGGGATCAGGGAATCCAGGATCTCACGGCTGCACCGTCTCCATCCCTCCGGGAGCCATGCGCCAAATCTCTCAAATACGTCCTCTGAGGTTGTCTCCCTGAGGATCTCCTCGATCACGTCGACGTTCTGCCAGGTAAACTGACGCTTTGCCGCCGCTTCGCTCAGCCTCGCGATAACGTCCGTGCCATATTCTTCCATGAGAAATGCCACAAAGCGTGTCCCATACTGATATTCGTTCTGGGAAGAGCTTCTGTCCGCCAGGGTGTATTCCCTGAAAGCCTTCTCCGGATCCTCCAGCATGGCGGAAGGATCAAAGGTGATCAGATAAGTGTCATCATCCACGTACTGGATCATTTCCCAACAAGGCGTCCCCAGCTCCAGCGCGATCCTCCATTCGGCATAATTGCCGATGCCTTCCTCCAAAACGCTCCCCAGATTAGGACTTTGACGCAGCCGGAGCACGTGCGCCATTTCATGATAAAATACCTCTCCGCTCGACTTTTCAGGATCAAAATCCTCATCAAAGAAAACCACTTCGTTCGTATCCGCCCACTCCACGGCGCCGTCATTTTTATAAACCCGGATCATAACGTTCACCTTGTCTTCGGGGTAAGGGATCCCGCGAAAGCCATCACCGAAAAAGAAATCCCTTGCGGTCGCGTTTTCGGCAAAGAGGTGGTCATCGTAACTAAGGCCATAAAGTGCCTCTTCCTTCTCCATGACTTCTTTAATCTTATCGGCCACGTCCCTTGGAAGAACTGCTCCCTTCTCGATCCAAAGTGCGAAGCGATCCCCCAAATAATACGTGTTTTTTTCAAAGGAAATCATCTCCCCCGTCTCTCTTGCCAAAAGCTCAGACAGTTCATCCACGTCTGCCTCGGGCGCCTGTGTCTGCTCATCGTTACCTGCATCAGCTTCTCCATCCGCCTCTTTTTCGGAGCTGCTTTCCTTCGAAGCATCTGCGTTGGCATATTCTTCCTGCACGGTTGATTTATCAGCATCCTCTTTCTGCACGGCCCGGGCAGCCTCGGTATCATCCCCCGTTCCTTCGGCGCCCGTTCCCTGACAGGCACCAAGGTTTCCCGCAAGTACCACTGCCGCACAAAGCGCCGCAAGTCTTAAAATTCTTCTTCGTTTTTTCATTTTTCCAACCTCATGCTTTCTTTTCTGAATGACCGTGAACTTGGCACGGATCACTCTCCATACCCATTCATTGTCATAAATTCAAAAAAGGTTCACAAGACGGATCTGACTTACGGAGTACTTACGGGGTTTACAGGGCCATGCGGTAGATTGCCAAGATATCATCATAGTCCAAAGGCTTATATCCGATCAGCGTCCTCGTCTTTTCCCTGCTGCAGCGCCATGCCAGCGTCTCCAGGTCCTCTTCCTTAACGTCAAGCTCGTGAAGGCTGATCGGCATGCCAAGGGAAACGTAATAATCCTCCTGCATCTTGATTGCTTTCAGCACCGTCTCCTCGGGATGTTCAAAGTTTACGTCAACGTTCCAGACGTTCTTACTCCACTGCAGGAAACGGGGAACGTTGGCCTTATAAACATATCTCGCCCAGCTACACCAAAGGGCAGCCAGTCCAGCGCCGTGGGCAATCCTGGGATACATGCCGGAAAGCTCGTGCTCCAGCTGATGCACCACCAGCTGAAAGCTTCTGCCACACTGGGTCAGGCCATTATGCGCCAGGGATGATGCCCACGTCATGTTGGCCCTGGCTTCGTAATTTTCCGGATCCTTAAGGCAGTCTGCGCCTGCCTTGATCACACTCTTGATCACTGCCTCCGCGATGGCATCCGTGAGGTACGTATCCTCCCCCGGGCAGAAATACCGCTCCATGGTATGCATGGCTATGTCCACGGCACCGCAGGCCGTCTGATATGCATTTACCGTATAGGTCAGCTCAGGATTCTCAATGGCAAAATTCATGCGGTTAAGGGGACTTCCGTAGCCCCGCTTTATGCCGGTCTCCTCGTCCGTGATGACACAGGAATTTGACATCTCAGAGCCTGCTGCCGCAATGGTCAGAATGCAGCCCTTCGGCAAGGTTTTCTTAGGCTGGGCTTTCCCCATGGTAAAGTCCCATACGTCCACGTCAGGATTCGCCACGCCGTTGGCAATGTCCTTGGCAGAATCTATGACGGAACCGCCCCCCACGGCCAAAATAAAGTCCACGCCTTCTTCCTGACACAGGGCAATGCCGCGGCGGACCATCCTGATCTCTGGATTTGCCTGAACGCCGCCCAGCAACACGTAATCAATGCCCCGATCCTTCAGGTACCCTTCCACGCGGCCAATGAGCCCGCTTCGCACGGCGCTGCCGCCGCCATAGTGGATCAGCACCTTTTTAGGTGCATATTCCGCAATGATCTCTCCCACCTTTTTCTCTTCATCTTTGCCAAAATACACCCGCGTCGGCGTGTCATATATAAAATTATTCACCTCAAAACCTCCTTTGGCATTATTAACAAATTCTTTATTCTTTTCTCCACTGGGTCGTCACCTTGAACAGGTCTCCGTCCACGTCTATGTCTAACTTGCCGCCCTGAAGCTCCGTAAAACTTCGCACGATGGCAAGACCAAGACCGCTTCCCTCCACGCTTCCCCGGGAGGCATCGCCGCGGACAAATCTCTCCGTCAGCTCCTGTGCCGGTACGTAAAGCTCCGCTTCCGTGATGTTCTTTACCGCCACGGTCACCCACCCGTCCGATTCCGTCATGGTAATATATACCCTCGTTCCGGGCATGGCATACTTCAAAATATTATTAAACAAATTCTCGTAGATCCGATAGGTTTTTTCACTGTCCAGCCTGAGGATCACCTTCTCCTCCGGCATGGAGATCCGCGTC
>ONSO01000197.1 GCA_900320485.1 uncultured Lachnospiraceae bacterium
AACATGGTCGTCGATATCGGCGGCGGTACCAGCGAGGTCGGTATCGTATCGCTGGGCGACATCGTGGCTTCCTGCTCCGTGTATCCGATCCTGGTCAGCATGGCCGTGGTAAGGTATTGACCCACTCCATAGTAAAGGTTTCCTAATTCGGTACGCTCTTTGTACTCGGCAGCGTCTCCCAAAGTCAGGCCATCCGTTCCTACGTAAAGCACGTACTTGGAAGAGTCAATGAGATCATTGCCGTTTCCCGCACCGATGAAAGTGGGGACGCCAAAGCTTCTTACGGGATCACAGATAAAGTCTGCCAGCTCATCCATGTTCTGAATGCTAAGGATGTCATCTACGGTGTCCTTCAAGGGCTTTACGCCTAAAGCATTTCTGGCATCCCAGTCCATGTAGGCATCGTAAAGAGCCTGGATCTGTTCCGCGTCTTTACTCTTTAAGCTTCTGTCAGTCAGAACCGCAAGTGCCTTTTCATAGGTTTCGTCAGCGACGGCGGTAAAGGGGGCATAAGTACCATAGCCCTCGGGAAGCTCTGCCTTACTCAGCCAGTCATAATTGACAAACAGATGAAAATCATCCTTGGGAGACAATGTCACGTTTGCCTCTATGTTTTCCTTAAGATCCGAATTCAACCAGGGATTGCCACCCTTTGTGGAAATGCCCGTAACCTCTTCGTCTTCCGGAAGCGCTGTGGATTCCTCTATGGTTACCTGAGTGCTCTCAAGGCTTTGGGCCTCCGCGCTGGTCTCCGTTTCACTTGAAATGGCTTCATCAGTAGCCGGCGCCTGATTGGTGCAGCCGGACAGGGCGAGCACGCAAGCTAAAAACAGTACAACAACTCTCTTTTTCATAATGTTCTCCTTTCAAATTCCGTAATGTTTTTTGCAAGTCCGATCATACGGCCTTCGAAAGCTTTTTTTCCATTTTATGTTGTGGATGGTAAAAAAAACGTCGTAAACGGTAAAACAGAACCCGTTTACGACGTTAAGAGGGCTATAGTGTTCCTTTGAGCATTTCAAATAACTCTATCGCACTTTTTCCTTTGATTTCTTTACTCACCGGGGCGCATTTTAATTCATCGCCAAGATATGCCCCGCACGTTCCGTTTACGTTCCACAGCATGACGTCCGGCAACGTATATTCCATTTTGTCCGTGATCACGTAAAAATCACAGTATGCGTATAAACTTTTTCGGGCAGTGTTTTCTTCGCGGGAACAATGCTCGATGAAAAACAGATAGATGGCATCATCAGTGATCCCTTCGAGCGGTGTAACGCCATTCTCGCTGTCATAAATGGCCGAGTATTCGATTTGGTCAGCCACTTTCTGAGAGTTTGCGCTGATTTCGGAATAAACCTGCGCTAAAAATGCAGTTGCGTCCTCAAGGCTTTTTGAACTCTCACCCGAAAGCAATTCCTCGTATTCCTCCATATATTTGTCTTCCACGAGATCACTGAGGAGGGCGGTAACGTCATCGATCAGCTCATACTTTGTGCCTTGCCCCGTTTCTTTCAGATAGTTTCGAAATTCGTCGTCATCCTCGTAAACTGACATGTCCCGGAGTAGCTCCGCCGTTGGCCCTGCCAGCTCCTGAAACTGAAATGACCGAATATAGGCATCTAGATCCTTGGCCTGTGCAGCGCGGTACTGGGCAAGAATTGCATTTATGGCCTCAGACAATTCCTCGTCATCCGGTTCCGCGTCAATGGAGGCATCACTCATTGTGAAAACATTGTTCTTGTATAGTTTTATGGTGAAGTATTTGGATCTGATCTCATTGTCGGTGATGAGTACTTCATCTTCCCCTAAGTCTTTCGCGGAAGAGCTTTCCTCCGCGTTTTCCGAGGACGTTTCGGACGAGGAGGCTTCTGATGATACTTTTGATGAGTCTTCAGACGGTAAGGCTTCTGATGATGCTTTTGATGAGTCTTCAGACGGCGAGACTTCTGACAAGGATGCTTCAGAAGAGGGCGCTTTTGAAGACGCCGCATTAGCGCCGTCGCACGCCGTAAGGCTGGCGCAAAGAATTGTCGTGATCATGACGGAAATCAGTTTTTTTCTCATGTCGTTCTCCTTTCGTTATTACAATAGCATGGATCACCGATTTTAGGCAGAGGTTAAACGTCATTTTTATGCGTGACAAACGTCACTGAGTTTCCTTTTGCTGGACAATGGGATGATAAGTGGATTATAATGAAAAAGATGAGCTAAGATTTTGGAAACTTCATGAATTTCGTAAAAAGTATAAAGCAAAGAAAAGCGTAGAGAAGCGACAAGGAGGATAAAATGGAACTTAGAAACGGATCCGAGCTGCAGGACGAAAGAGCTTTGGCAGAACTGAAGGGCAGGTATCAAATGAATGAAAACGGCGTCATCGCATTTTTCTTTATGGCCCTGGCAGTGATATTTGCTTTATTGGCCGTATTGATCCTATCCTTTGTCATTAAGGGAGAGAACGTGACGTCAAATCTTGTGGGGGTTGTCTTGTTTGGAGGAATTGCCGCACTGGCGTTTCGGGCAAGCCGGAAGGCGCGCAATAAAATGCGGGGACAGGTGAATGAAATACAAAATGATCAGTTCCTATATCGGGTCGACGTGGTAAGGGAAAAATACTTTTCGTCCGTAACTACCGGTGGCAGGAGCAATCAGCTGAACGTTCTTGTGTTTTCAAATCCGGAAGCGCCGCAGGGAAAGGAGCAGGTCAGCGTGTTCAGAGAGGTTTATGACGGCTTGGAAGTGGGAGAGGAAGCATACGTCATATACCTTCCCGGGGAAAACAACGTGACGGCCATAAAAAAATACGTATAAAATGGCTGCTGCGGGAGGAGTTGCTTTATGGCCACGTATGTGATTTCAGACATCCATGGACAGTATGACATGTTCCTGGAACTGTTAGATAAAATCAGCTTGAAGGAAACGGATACGCTTTATATTTTGGGGGACGTGCTTGACCGAGGGCCACATCCCATAAAGACGCTCAGGAGGCTTATGGAGATGCCAAATGTCATTTGCATTGTGGGGAACCATGAACTCATGGCGCTGGAATGCCTTAAATTCTTGATGAAAGAGATTACGGAGGCGTCCATAGAAGAATTGGATGCGGAAACGTTGGATAATCTTTTGACCTGGCAGGTGAACGGAAGTCAGACTACCATTGAAGAGTTTCGCCATTTGGATCAGGAGACAAAGCAGGAAGTCATAAACTTCATAAGGGACTTTTTAATCTATGAAGAAATAACGGTAAATGGTCAGGACTATCTTCTGGTTCATGCCGGTCTGGGGAACTTTTCCCCGGAAAAGGAGATGGAAGATTACTCGCTTCATGACCTGATCTGGGTGAGACCGGATTATGAAGTTAAGTATTTTGATGACGTTTTCGTGGTAACCGGACATACGCCGACTCAGACAATTGAGGGCAATCCCCGTCCCGGATTTATTTACAGAAAAAATAATCACGTGGCGATCGACTGTGGAGCCCATTATCCCGGAGGAAGGCTTGCGGCCATCTGTCTGGATACCGGCGAGGAATTCTATTCCTCAACAAATGAAGCGAAGGAATGACCTGCTTGCGCTACGAAGGGAAGCTAAGACATGCATTTTGTGGATGCGAAAGGAATACTCACCGGCAACGGTGGACATTATGGAATGAACGTATACAGAGGTTGCTCCCACGGCTGTATTTATTGTGACAGCCGCAGCCGGTGCTATCAGTTTACGCACCCGTTTGAAGACATAGAAGTTAAGCGCAATGCACCGGAGCTTCTGGAAAAAGCACTGAGATCAAAAAGAAAAAAGTGTATGATCGGAACCGGAGCAATGTCAGATCCTTACATGCACCTGGAGGAGGAATTGCGGCTAACAAGAAGATGCCTTGAGATCATACGGCAATATGGTTTCGGCGTTGCAATTCAGACAAAATCAGACCGCATCCTTCGGGATATTGACCTTCTCGATGAGATCAACCGCTCTGCAAAATGCGTGGTGCAGATGACGCTAACGACTTGGGATGATAAGCTTTGCAAAATCCTGGAGCCCAACGTCTGTAATACAAAGCGGCGGGTGGAAGTACTGGAAAAGATGCAGGAAAGAGGCATCCCTACGGTTGTGTGGATCACGCCGATCCTGCCATTTCTTAATGACACGGAAGAAAACGTGAGTGCCATTCTCGAGGAATGCGTGCGTGTCGGCGTAAAAGGCGTGATTGATTTTGGCATGGGGCTGACGCTGAGGGAAGGCGACCGGGAGTACTATTATGCAGCGCTGGATCGGCATTTCCCGGGGATGAAGGAACAGTACGCCAAACGCTATGGAAATGCCTACGTGCTTCCAAGTCCACGTGCGAAGAGGCTGACGGAAATTTTTCAAAAAACCTGTCAGGCAAACGGAATTCTGTCTACGCCGGAGGATTGCTTCCGTTTTATGAATGAACTGCCGGAAAAATATTCGCAGATGAGCATCTTTGACTTCGGCGCCGGATGAAGCTGGTCACTGCCGCGGTCGCGCTTACTACAGATGGAAGTAAAATGCTAACTCTTAATTCTGTTTTTATTGTTGCGTCCGACGGGAAAGAAAAAAGCAGCTTGCAAAGAGGCTGCTTTTTTGGGTATGACGGGCATGCCGTCGGTCTGCGGTGAAAGTCCACGAGGGGCGTAGTTGCCAACGAACCCCATAGCGACTCCCATGGTTTACATCGCGAGGTG
>ONSO01000096.1 GCA_900320485.1 uncultured Lachnospiraceae bacterium
AAGGCGCGTATAGAAGCACGCGAAATCCTTGAAGATGCAAAGTCTGTTGCCGATGACGCAATAAAAAGCTATAATAAATGGTTGAAGAACCCTTCTTCTGTAGATGCTCGTGATATGGAGAAGAAGAGATCTGATATAAGAAACAAACGTGACAAGTTCACAAGCAAGGAAGAAAAACAGGTACAAAGCTCCGGCCATAAAGCAGGCGACTTTAGTATAGGTGACAGGGTCAGAGTTCTAAGCCTGAATGTAGATGGACATATCGTTGAGCTTGCTGATTCAAAGGGGCTCTTCCTTGTAGAAATGGGAATACTTACTTCCAGATTCCCGGCGAACGACCTTCTCATAATAGAGGAAAAGACCGAGGGAATAAAGGAAGTACAGAAGAAATACAAGCAGGCAGGAAACTCATCATCAGGAGTTGCACTTACATTTAAGCCTGAGATCAATCTGCTTGGTAAAACTGTTGATGAAGCAATCGCAGCACTTGATAAGTACCTGGATGATGCACTGCTCACGCATGTTGAACAGGTGACGATCATACATGGTAAAGGAACAGGTGCTCTGAGAACCGGTATTTGGAATTATTTAAAAAGAAAAAGCTTTGTGAAGGATTTTAGAAAAGGGGAATTCGGAGAGGGAGATGCTGGAGTTACCATAGTTACATTTAAGTAAACTTCTATCACACCTTTCTTCGAACAAATTAAAGGAGAGGGATATGTTAAAACAAAAAGTTCTTATAGTTGACGATGATGAAAATATAGCTGAGCTTATCTCACTGTATCTTGAAAAGGAGCAGTATGATACAGAAACAGCCGGCAGCGGCGAAGAAGCCCTGAAAATAGTTGAGGTCTATAATCCGGATCTCATACTTCTTGATATAATGCTTCCGGGAATTGACGGCTACGAAACCTGCCAGCAGATCAGAAAGACAAGGGATGTCCCTATTATCATGCTTTCTGCTAAGGGCGAGGTTTTCGATAAGGTTCTCGGTCTTAAAATGGGTGCCGATGATTATATCGTAAAGCCTTTTGATTCAAACGAAATGATAGCCAGAGTGAGTGCTGTTTTAAGGCGCGCCGGAACTTCAAAATCAGAAGAGCCTGTTAATGAAAATGACTTCGAGCATACAGGTGATTTTGTTGAGTTTGATCACCTTATAGTTAATATCTCAAACTACACAGTTACATTTAATGAAGCGCCTCTTGATATGCCTCCAAAGGAGTTGGAGTTGCTCTACTTCCTTGCTTCGCATCCAAATCAGGTTTTCACCAGAGATCAGCTTCTAAACCAGCTTTGGGGATATGACTTTATCGGAGATACAAGAACTGTTGACGTTCATATAAAGAGACTCCGTGAAAAGCTGAAAAATAATTATAACTGGTCTATACAGACAGTTTATCGAATCGGTTACAAATTTGAAGTGAGAAAATAACGGCCCGGCGGCTAGTCACAAGGAAAGCTGAACATGAAAAAAACGTTATATCTGAAATTTTTGCTGGCCTATCTGATCTTTGGCATTTTCGGATTTATTGTAGTCTCCACCTTCAGCCCCGGCATGGTTCGCGATCACTTCATCAAGGATTATGCCGAGCGGTTTTATTCCGAAGCCAATCTGATCGCAAGTACTTACGCCAGCGAGTTGTACAACAGTGAAATCGATCTGGAAACCGTAAAGGATCAGCTGGATGCATTGGCACTTTACATGAATGCATCCATCCAGATCATTAACCCTTCCGGGCGCGTGATCTTGGACAGCCAGAGGAAACTGAATATCGAAGAAGTCATTTCCATCGAAAATTTCGATCCTACCATTACGGGCAATTCCTATTACGTCGTGGATCGTTTCTTTGACAGTTTTGAAAAGCAGCATCTCACTGTCATCGCTCCCATCACCTCGGATTTTAAGGTAAAGGGTTACGTCTCGATCCATTATCCCATGAGGGAGATCGAGCGTGTCAGCAATAAGCTGACGGGGATTTTTATGCTGACCTTTGTAGTGCTTTTTCTCTTGTCCATGATCATTTTGATTTTCTTTACGGAGATTGTTTACGTTCCCCTTCGGAAGATCACGCATGCCACGGAACAGTATGCTTCCGGCAACATGCATTACGAATTTCAGGTGGACAGCGATGACGAGATCGGTTATCTTGCCGCCTGCCTGAATTACATGGCCAGCGAGATTGCACGCTCTGAGGATGACCAGAAGAAGTTTGTGGCCAACGTCTCTCATGATTTCCGCTCTCCCCTTACCTCCATCAAGGGATATTTGGAAGCCATGTTGGACGGCACCATTCCTCCGGAAATGCATGAGAAGTATCTTGGGATCGTGTTAAATGAGACGGAGCGTCTGACAAAGCTTACGAACAGTCTTTTGACGCTGAATAACCTGAACACTAAGGGCATGCTGTTGGAAAAGACGGACTTTGACGTTAATAACGTGATCCGTACCACGGCAGCATCCTTTGAGGGGGTTTGTCTTAAGAAAAAGCTGGCCATCGAGGTAATCCTCACGGGCGAGGAGATGTACGTGAATGCGGACATGGAGAAGATCAAGCAGGTTCTCTACAATCTTCTTGATAATGCCATTAAATTCAGTCATCATGATTCCGTCATCACCATTGAGACTACGGAAAAGAAGAATAAGATTTTTGTGTCGGTGAAGGACACGGGAATCGGTATTCCAAAGGATGACCTGAAGCTGATCTGGGATCGTTTTTATAAGTCGGATCTGTCCCGGGGCAAGGATAAGAAGGGGACGGGGCTTGGGCTTTCCATCGTAAAGGAGATCATCAATTCTCATAACGAGAATATTAACGTCATCAGTACTGAGGGGGTGGGCACGGAGTTTGTGTTTTCGCTTCCGATGTCCAAGAAGCATAACGAGGAGGAGTAGGCGTCTCCGCCAAGCCCAGGCTCTCCCCGCCATGAAAAGGGCCGGGGGGCCCCTCCGTGAACGGCTCGGACGGTTCTAAATTCATCGTTCGTTGCGCATCAGGCGGCGCTATAAGGGATTGCGCCGCCGCGTAACTCCGATTCATTAAGAACCGCCGGCTAATTGTTCACGGAGGGGCCCCCCGGCCCTTTTTTGGGGCGTGAAGATTCCCAGTTTTGTCCCAGTGGCTAATCCTTTGAAGATTTTGGGCGGTTGGATTAGCTTTTTTGGGGGAGGATTTCTTTGGATTTTCTTCCGGGTGGCTAATCCTTTGAAGATTTTGGGTGGTTGGATTAGCTTTTGGGGGGAGGATTTCTTTGGATTTTCTTCCGGGCGGCTAATCCTTTGAGGGGTTTGGGCGGTTGGATTAGCTTTTTCGGGGAGGATTTCTTTGGATTTTCTTCCGGGTGGCTAATCCTTTGAAGATTTTGGGCGGTTGGATTAGCTTTTTCGGGGAGGATTTCTTTGGATTTTCTTCAAAGCGGCTAATCCTTTGAGGATTTTGGGTGGTTGGATTAGCTTTTTGGGGGTAGACAGGGGGATTAGCTTTTGGAGGGGAATGGAATCAAGAAAATTAAAAAAGGGATTGTTTCAAGAGGACAAGGCAGATATAATTGAAGAAGAATTATTAAGCGGAATCATTAAACAGAGATTAAAAAAGAGAGATTATGGAATAAGGATCACTTGAGATTATTGATCCAGGAAGTATCAAATCAAGATTTTATATGTAAGGAATTAACCGAAAATGGATAAAGAGAATTTGGAAGAAAAAATGGAAAAGGAAACGAAGAATAAGAAAAAAAAGAAATCCGGTGCCGGTGGGCCAGGTCATTTGAAGGAAAGAAATCATTTTGATGGAAAGGACATGATTCTGTTGGTGGTAACGTTGCTTATTATTTATGGAATCATGACTTGGGTTGAATTCTTTGCACAGGAGAATATGAATCAAAATGCAGGCGTAAGTCAGGAGACGGTGGCGGAGTCCGGCCAAGCGCTCTCTGAACCGGAATAGGATGGAGCCGCAATCTGAGAGGATCACGCAGCCGATCCCGGAAGCAGATCTCTATACGGTGCTACTGGGAACCAACGACTGGCATCAGGGCATCCCCATGGGATCAGAAACAGACTTTAAGAGCAGGAACGCCGAAACAATCCTCGGAACTCTTGGGATTCTGCTGGATCATATCAGGGAAGCGGCCTGTATGACCTATGACGGCTTGCATCCCACGGACAAAGGATGTGAGATTCTGGCCACTCTGTTCGCAGAACGCATTTGCGAGATAACCGGGTGACAGATCAAAATCAACCCCTATTTTGTCAGCTCCATCTTAAAATCACAGACTTCATCTCCCGCTCCGATGGTTTTCGTTCTCGTAAACTTAAGGCCCGGTAAGTTGCCGTAGGTGTACACGTCGTTTTCGCAGAAGAGGATGTTCAGCTCCGGGCATCCCAGCTCCGTTAGGTATTTATGGTAGGGACATGCGGTAACGTCCATGCGGAAGCACCCTTTTTCCTTTGGATAAAACACGTTTTGAAAGCCTGAAGACTCCCCAAACATCTTGTGGCTCATGGGGCCCCACATGCCGAGGAAGAATTTCCGAAACCAGGCATGCTCACAGTTTTTAGCGATCATGCTTCCCATCTTTTTTGACTTTTCCGCCATTTTCTTCTTCATGACGTCATATGCCAGATCCGCATCCTTTTCCTTTATGGCAAGATAGATGGCTGCCGCAGGGAAAATAAAGTTATCCGTGTGCATGCGAACGCCCTTAGGTACGTCTGTGTGTTCCGCGTAGAACTTGTAAAGCCTTTTATGCGCATTCTTCCATAGTTTTTCAGCCTCCGGAAGATCCATTCTTTCTTTCAGCTCCTCCAGGAAGGTTTCCTTGTCTTTCATGATTTTATAGGTCTTTTTCTTAAGCTTCTCTTCTTCCTTCTGCGTCAACGTGGCATCCTCCTCCAATAACGTTACCATTGAAAAAATGATTTTTATGGTTAGTTTACTCTAACGATAATATAGTATCACTAATCACCATAATAATCAATGCCCAAGCCGCGACTTGCCATCATTCACCGTTTTCTAACGCAGCTGACTTTTGGTATTCCTCCTCTGAGATCACTGGTTTTATGCTTTCACCGTTCATGGTTACTACGATGGTCACTGCGGGACCCGTTACCATCCCCGTTTTTCCCATGGATGCAATGACCGTGCCCTTCTTTATTTCATCTCCCTCTTTAACCATCATCTCGCTTAAATGCCAGAACTGGACCTTTGCACCATTATCCGCAGCCAGCACCACGTAATTTCCGGCGTAATGCGTAAAGCCACATTCCTCAATAATACCGTCCGACACTGCGAAAACGTCATCTCCTTCCGTTCCCGCAAAAGCCGCAAAGTAAAGCTCTTGGTCATTCACGTTTTTTATGCCAAGGGAGAGATGATACACGTCCCTCACGGGACTCACCCAGCCATCATAAGCCATGGTAACGCCGCCAACCGTCGGTCTGGGCAATTGTGGTTCCTCGGAATTTTCATATTCCTGCGTTTTTGTTTCCTCCTTTTCAGTGGCATACTGCTCGAGCCGGGCCTTTCCCCCTTCAGCCAACTGCTCCGAAGATCCATTCTCTCCGGGCCTGGTTTCTTCCCTGCCAAAAACAAATACTGCCAGCGCAATCAGGCACAGAACGCAAGCAATGCCAAATGCCGGTTTTAGGTAACGCCGGAATCTCCATTTTGGCTCAGAAACGCACTCCTTCTCCTCGTCCCAGGGCAAGTTCTTCAAAACGGATCTTACCTTCTCCTCATACGAATGCGGCAGGGAAAACGGCTCCTTTTTTATTTTGTTCATTATCACGTCATCAAACGCATCTTTCATGGTAAACCTCCATTCGTCCGAAACTAAACCATCAAATCCTTTTTTAAACTCTCTCTGGCCCTGTCCAATCTAGTCTTTACGGCTCCCTGCGTTATGCGTAGCATTTTCCCGATCTCTTTCGTGGAAAAACCGAAGTAATAATACAGAACAATGACCTTGGAATATTTCTCCTTCATTTTCATCACGGCATCCCAAACCTCCGTCCCGCTTCCTTCCCTGGAAACCACGGGCTGGCTTAGATCGTCAAACGTATCCGTAAGCTCCTCCCGCTTCTTTTTACGCAGCGCCGTCTTTGCATTATTTGCCACAATTGTCATGATCCAGGACTTGAACTTTGACGGATCCCGCAAGGAATTTCGGTGTTCAAAAGCCGTAATTATGGCATCACTAACCACGTCCTCCGCATCCTGCTGATTTTTCATGATGCTGAGGGCAAGCCGGTACATTTGAGATTGGCATTCCAAAATCTGTCTTTCAAACTCGTCTTTTCCAATCATTCCATTCCCGCGTTTCCTTTCCCCTTTTCCACGCCCGTTCTAAAATCCGTTTCATCTATATGACTCATCTTTCGGGTGATCGGTTCCATTTTCTCACAAAAATTTTAAAATAAGTTAAAATAAGTTAAAATTTTAAAATGGGAATTCCCCAGCATTTCCTCAAACAGCTCCTTCTCCTTTTTCCGCATTTGGGCATTGTTTTGCTTTTTCGGAAAGCCTTGTAATGCGTTCAAATTCCGGCGTTCCAAAGTAACTTACACCGTTTTTAATTATTTGCAACCAGTTTATTCCTTAAGCTACAATACAACTTTGTTAATGCATATTTTCATTTAGGTATAGTCCAACACGGTTTTTAAGATGATCCACCAATGCTTCCTTCGTAATGTTCCCATTAAAATAATCACCAAGTTCCCCGAAAACTACATCCCTTAATTCCTTGGAAAAGTATTTTTTCGGCGCAGATTGTTCCAAAAGTTCATAAAGTTTTTTTTCATCCGTTTCATAATCCAACTTGTCCTTGAGCTTTATTTCGGGATAACCGTATTTTTGGATTACGGTTCCCCCCGTCATCCCGCGAATCTGATCGCTTAGGACATCCTTTCTTACGCTTAGGAAAAAGCTTTTACTTTTGCTTGCTTCCTTCTGTACCTCTTCGGACAAAAGATACCTGATGAACGCCAGCGCCGCCGCCTTCTCCTTTATGTCGGCCGTGTCCCTTATGGTAAGAGGCGCAGCAGCGTTTAGGTAATGGCCTGCCCCGTCTTTTGACGGATACCCGATAAAGTATACGTCTTCCCCGTAAAACAGCCTGTATGCTTCAAGGTCTTCTGGCTTGGTAATGGACACGCGGTTGCACAAAACTCCCCCCTCCGGCCAAAGCTTTTCGTCTTCCGCCTTTACCTCGTTCCTTCCAAAGTATTTCTCCGCAACCTCCAAAAGCTCCCGGAACTCCTTGTCCTCAAAGCTTTTTCCTCCAAGGCTGACGTTCAGGAAGTAATTATCCGCCAACCCATGGTTTAGTAGATTGGAAAACAGCGTTAAGCCCTTGTCTCCCGCGTCATAGTTTATGACTGCGTCGATGGGTTTCTCCCTTACACATTTCATGAATTCCTCGTAATCCCAGTGTCCTGACGACTTCGCCTTGGTCACCACTGTCTCTATCCAAAAACTGCTTACCACTCCGTACAGCCTTCCGTCAATCTCTCCAAGCGTCATGGCTTTTTCAACCAGCTTCCCATCCATGCCAAGCTGTTCAAAGAGGTTATCAAGCGGCATCCAGAGTTTTTCCTGTCCCTCAAATCCCGTAAGAGAAGTATCGATCAAAACGGGGCCGTCGCCGGCGATCAGACGAGTCAGCAACTGCTTCTCATCATAATCATCCTTAACCGACACGTGATAGGCCGGGTATCTCTTGTTAAATTCATTCGCCGAACTTTGGCAGACTTGCTTCAGGTTGGCGGAAACTGCCAGTTCGATCTCCGTGACCTCCCGCTTGTCCCCGGTCTCCTTTAGGGACACATACCATCTCGTACCATTGCTTACGTAGATCACCTGGATCCTTCCATCCGGCGTCTGCACTAAATCGTCCAAAAAGCTCACGCTGATGCCGTGTTTTCCCCAAACGTAAAGTTCCTCCTCGAAACCGTCCCTCGTCCGATAAATGCCTTTCGAATTCGCCGTGAGAATGACATCTTTCTCGGGCATGCCGTAAAACCAGTATCTATTCTCTTCCGACATCGGGAATTCCGAAAGAACTTTCAAATCTCCGTCCCGTTCGTCCCAGGCATACAAAACATGCTTGTCACTTTCATTCAGCTCTCCCAAGTGATAAGTGCTTGCCTGAAGAATGACCCTGCCTCCGGTGTCAAAAATCAGCCTAGGTTCTCCAAGAGAGTCTTCATGCCATTCAAACAGCTTGTTCCCGTTTTCGTCCATGACGTAATAACGCCAATAATCCAGCCCTGCACCTTCACGCGTATTTAAGAAATTAGTGACTGCATGAATTCTTCCCGCCGCATCCTTCTTACAGCATAAAGCAGCTTCATATCGAAATTCCTCCTGAATGAAAAAATCAGCAGGAATTCTTTTTTTCGTCTTCAGTTCCTCATCCAGCTCAAGAAATGCAAATTCCCGCTTCCCGCTGCTCCGATTTACTATAAATGCAAGGAAATCATCAGATTCCCAGATGGAACCAATTGACCATGGGGTTAGCTCCGCATTTTCGGGTAATTCAAATCTTTTACTGATTTCTTCTCCAGCTTCGGTCGCATATCGTATCTCATCCCAGCACTTTTCTATCGGGTCATAAAGATGCTTGGCGAAATAAATCCCTTTGGAATTTCCAAGCGCGCTTCCCATTTGGCCTAACGCCATTTCTCCATTTGCCTTGTCATCAACGGCAATCCGAAGAGACGCCTTAGCTACTGCCATATAGGCATCCAACGTATTGTCAACTTCGGCATTCTTTAATTCCTCCAGCATTTCCGCCTCCATCGATACTTCAGCGGAGACACCATCCTGTGGCGTCACCGCTGAAGTACGATCATTCAGCGTTTCTTTTTGACATCCCGCAAGCAGAACCATCCCCGTTATCACTGCGACTATCTCCGCGATATGTTTGCTCATGTCAGTCCTTTCCTCCAATCACTTTTGCAACCTTATTCACGACTTCCGATATTTGGACGTCTACCATCATAAATTTTTCACCGATACCGTATTTTTGATGGACTTGCGATCAATCTCACTAAGAAATTTACTAGTTTATTGGATCATTGCTTCCGTCAACACTATGGTGCAGATAACTGTGTGTATGAAAATCAGCATCATTAACAGCACCACAGTATGTGCACTTATAATGACAATAGTTGAAATATTGAGTTAAATGACATGTTCTATAAACAGATTCTCCCTGCTGTACCCCAACAAGATGCTCGTGATTTCCGATATTCAAGCTGTAACCGCTTCCCGTTAGCTGATGACCATCATAATGATGTATTCCATCCGGAGAATTTGAACATACCACAGCTTGTACTGAATTAGTGAATAATCCACTAATTGTTATGATTGCGACAAGCGCTATTGTGCCCCAAAATTTTCTTATTTTTTGCATAGAATAAACCTCCTGTTTTCAATATCCCCTTTGCAACTTATGCCAATTCTTTTGTTAAGGACATGTTTTCGTAGTGTCAGCTACGGTATAAGCTACTCCGTTAATCTTCAGCGTTATCTGCAGGGTATATGTCTCTCCATGGGTTACGTTTGCCGAATCGCTGAAATTCAAGTACCCATTTGCCGTCAAGTTAGTCCATTGTTTTACCGTAGTGCTCCCGTGCATTAGCTTTACCGTGGCTTCAATGGAATCTGTCGAATATCCCGCATAAACTGTCAATGAACATGTCGCAGTTGTTCCGCTAAAGCTTAAGCCTGGCCATGCACTGACATACGCCGTGTTTGCTGCCTTTGACGGAAAGCTTAAGGCCAAAACCAAGATTACAGCCGACAGAATCGCAATAAATTTCCTCATAATCTCACCTCCTTTCCCCTTCAATGTTTAAAACGAAATACAGAGAAAAAAAGTGGACATGTCTATGTAAAGAATATTAAAAAAGTTGATTGTCAAACTAACTTCTGGTTTCAAAACAGTCCGTCATTTTTGTCAAACTAACTTCTGGTTTTGCCATTTTAAGCGTCTTTTCCTGTTGTTTTTTACGTTTTTCATGCGTATAATTAAGAAAAATGCGAGCGAGGATTTTTGAGCATGCGAAAACAGGCCCCCAGGAAGTCCGTTGCAAGAGTAACTTCTGGGCGCATTAATGTAAGGCTGTCCCTTTCGTATCCTCCTGCCAGTTTGTTTTCTTACTTTAACAGGCTCGGCTTCAGGCAGACGTCATCCGGCGGGATGACCTTCAGCCCGATCCGCTCCATCGCATTTTTGTCAAACGTCTGCAGGGCCTTCTTCATGGGCGTCATTCCGTGAAGCTTAGGCCTTGCGGTGTTGTTGACGTGATTTACGGTCAGCAGCACCCGTTCAGGCGTCAGTTCGTCAAACGAAGTTCCCTTC
>ONSO01000162.1 GCA_900320485.1 uncultured Lachnospiraceae bacterium
TCGACGAGGAGAAGCTGAACGAGCTGCTGGGGCTCCCCTACGCCCTGTGCGAGCCCCGGTTCGCCGTGGAATACCGGGAAGAGACGGAGGAATTTTATGAGACGCGCTTCACCTTTCAAAGTGAAGAGGGATACTACGTGCCCTGTCATTTCCTCGAGCCGAAACATAAGACGGAAGAAAAGCCGCCGGCCAGACAAAAGCTTCCTCCCGTGAGGAGCAGGGAAGAACCGGTGGCAGGCCTTCCGCAGGTCAGTCTGCAAGAGGCGCGGAAAGCCGGACGGCAAGACCCGGCAGCAGTCAGACCAGGGTTGCGTCAAGAACCGCACAGAGAGTCAGTCAGGCGCAGGCGGAAGCCGACTTTGACCGGACGGAAAGCTACGCGACGGATGAGGAAATGGGCCAGACAAAAGCAATGCCCCTCGCCTGGAAGGGCGGCCAGCAGGGCGCGGGAGTGCGCAGCGCGGATGGCCTTGAAAGGAGCTCGAGGCGGAGCGTGGCCGGCGTGCAGCCGCAAAGAACGGCCGAGCGCAGAATGCCGGAGATGACCTCCGGAAGTGCAACCTACGGAGAAATTGCCGATGGTGCGTCAAGTAACGAAGATACGTCAGATGATTATGAGGAGCTGTTTTAATTCATGCAGTACGTGGAAAGGCTAAAAGATTATCTGAATAGATTTAAGATATATAGCACTAACATGGATTTTGGCGACGTGCTTGAGATCGCCATCATTGCCATTTTGGTATACTATATTCTTGCCTGGATGAAGACGACCCGTGCCTGGGCTTTGCTCAAGGGACTGATCGTCATCGGCGGCTTTATGCTCATTGCCGTTTTCATGGAAATGAAGACGATCCTGTGGATCGGGGAAAAGGTTCTGGGATTTGCGGTGACGGCGCTGATCATCGTGCTTCAGCCGGAGCTTCGAAAAGCGTTGGAGGAGCTGGGCAACAAAAATCTTTTTGCTGATTTTACGGGGCGTTTTCCCTTTGATTCCCGGAAAAAGATCGGGGACGGAATGCTCACGGACAAGAGCATCAGCGAGATCGCCAAGGCCTGCGTGGAGATGGGAAGGGTACGGACCGGCGCCCTGATCGTGATCGAGCGGGAAGAGTCGCTTAAGGAATATACCAGAACGGGTATCGACATCGACGCTTTGGTCACCAGTCAGCTGCTGATCAACATTTTTGAGAAGAATACGCCGCTGCACGACGGAGCCGTTGTCATTACGGGCAACAGAGTCTCCTCCGCGACCTGTTATCTGCCTTTGTCGGATAACTTAAGACTCAGCAAGGAGCTGGGAACGCGTCATCGTGCGGCAGTGGGCATTTCCGAGGTTACGGACTCCGTCACCGTCATTGTTTCCGAGGAGACGGGAAAGATCAGCCTTGCTTTTGAAGGGGAACTCATCACGGATCTCGATCAGGAAAGGCTTAAGAGCCTGATCCATCAGATCATCATGAAGGAGCCGGAAGAGAAGGCTGGCGATGCACAAAAGGGTAGGTTTCTCTGGAAGGGAAGGAGTAAGGCGAAGGGATGAAGGCTTTTTTGGGATGGTTGAAAAAAAAGCTCCTGCATAACTGGGGCCTAAAAATAGCGTCAGTTTTCCTCGCTTTCGTGATCTGGTTTATTGTGGCTCAGGTTGGGGATCCGAAGGATACAAGATCCTATGGGAACATTCAGGTGAGACTTGTCAACACCGAGCTGCTGACGGAACAGAACAAATACTACGCGGTGATGGACGGAACGGACAACGTTAAGGTGAGCGTTACCGCGCCTACCAGCGTTTTTCAGACGCTTCGTGCCAGCGACATCATTGCGGAAGCTGACGTAAGTAAACTGACGGACATCAATACCATTGCCATTACGTACTATGCATTGAATGCGAATGCAGAGTCCATTTCCTTTGAAGGGGATCACGACGTGGTGCAGCTGGACGTGGAAAACAGGATCAGTAAGTGGATCCGCGTGCAATCCCAGGCGGTGGGAACGGTGGCGGAAGGTTACGTGATCGGCAGGACTTCCGCAGATCAGACCTCCATCAACGTCAGCGGACCGGAATCTTCCGTGAATCTTGTAAACAGTGCCTATGCGGAACTGAACGTGGAGGGAGCGACAAACGACAGCTCCGCGAACGTTGAGATCGTGCTTAGGGACAGGGAAGGCAACGTGCTTGATCTTGGCAATATCGAAATGAGCGCGGATCACGTACTTATGAGTGCAGAGGTACTGGCAACAAAGGAAGTGCCCGTCTACGTGAACTACGTGGGAACGCCCGCGGACGGATACATGGTTGTGGGCTCCGCGCAGCAGGACGTAAGCAGGATCCTGATCGCGGGTACTGTCGCAAACCTGGCCAGAGTATCCAGAATTAACATCGATGCGGAAAAGGTTGACGTGACAAATGCCACGGAGGACGTGGAGGTAAATCTGAACGTCAAGGATTTTCTGCCGGATAACGTCAGGCTTGCAGATCCTGAGTACAACGGAAGGATCGTCATCACCGTCAGCGTGAAGGCCTCCAGAGAAAGAACCCTGGAGATCGCGCCGACCAACATATCCATTGTAAATCTTCCGGAGGGACTTGACGCGGCCTTGCCGGAGGAAGAGGAAGAGAGACTTCCCGTTACTCTCCGGGTGTTTGGACTCCGGGAAAACGTGAATGCCCTGCGGGCGGCGTCCATCACGGGTACGGCGGACGTGGCTGCCTGGATGGATCAGAACAACGTAAGGCAGCTTGAACCCGGACGTTATGAGATCCCGGTTACGTTTAACGTTGGTAATGACTTGACGATCGTTGAAAGCGGAACGCTCCGGATCGACGTCGCAAGCCGCGAGTAAGACGGGAGACAAAGACAAAAAAGAAAATACTTGTTGACGCTCCGGAATAGTGCTATACTATGAGTAGAAGCAGGGAATTGGGGCCCCTTTTTGGATTTGGAGGTTACGTATCATGGTTAGTCAGAAAGTTGTTATAAAGAATCCCACGGGTTTACATCTTCGTCCTGCAGGAATCCTTTGCAAGGAAGCCATGCAGTTTAAATCTCTTATCACCTTTTCTTTTCGCGACAGCACGGCCAACGCAAAGAGCGTTCTTAGCGTGCTTGGCGCGTGCATAAAATGCGGGGATGAGATTACCTTTACCTGTGAGGGAGAGGATGAAGAAGAAGCGCTTAGCGCTCTGGTGGCAGCCATGGAAAACGGTCTGGGAGAATAAAAAAGTAAATCAAAAGACGTCATGGCGGCAAAGCGTCATGGCGTCTTTTTTTGCAAAATTACATCTTTTTGTACGAAAAATTGTCTCCGTCGCGGATGATCAGGATCATGGTTTTTCCCGTATTTAACCGGATCTGGTCGCCGTTGTCATCGTAATATTTTGTGGCACCGTAATCCCCTTCCTTTGACCAGGTGACGTGGATCCCTTTTCCCCTGGTAAAGAACCACCCGTCTCTTGTCACGTCATGGCATTGCATGGCGAGGTAGCCGTTCCCGATGTCCTCCTGCTTTACGCGCTGTACCAGAAGATTACTAAAGGAAAGCTGCTTGCCCGTATAGCCGTCCACGTGGGGACCGTCCGTGCCGCCGGATAAATACTGGGAGCGGTAATAAAGCTGGTCGTCTTCGTTATACGTAAAATAGCATCTTGTCAGGGGATAGGCTGCCGTCATGTCCACGTAGGCCGCATCCTTTGCATTTGTGCCATATTGGCTCAGGGTATTGGGCGCAGACTGATCGGCAAAGAGGAAGTGGGTCTCCTCCGTAAGCCCGCGGTATTCCAGACTGTACCCAGCCTTTTTGACGGCGTCCAGGATCCCCGGGCCGGAAGTATAGGCATTGTGGGGTGCTTCCCTGTCGCTGGTACGGAAAAATGCGGTTTCGTCATTGCTGCCGTCCACGTTGTCCGTCGTGTCTTTGTTCAATACGTCATAGGCGAAATAGGGACCGCCGATGTGCACGATGATGGAATCCCATTCCAGCGCCCAATAGGCAAAGTAAGTTCGCATGCTTCGGACGTTTCCGATCTTATTCAATTTTTGCCAGTCCTCAAAAATGGCCAGCATCCGGGTCATGCTTCCTTCCACCTTTGCCTCATAGATCACGGAGGCATTGGAGAGGTTGTAATGAGGCTGTGCGTGGATCTCGTTGGGGATCGACACTGCGATGGGCCGCGTTTCGGCTATTTTCTCATCCACCCATTCATTGGTCAGACGGCTTCTCGTCATGCCGTCTCTCGGCGGAAGGGACAGATCCGGCTCGCTGCTTTCTCCTGAACCGGTGGAAGACGTTTCTCCCTCGGAGGAGATCCGTTGGCCCTTCAGAAAGTCGTCCTGATCCGCCTCGGAGGATGAGCCCGGCTGACAGCCGGACAGTAGCACCAGGAGTGCCAACGCAGGAAACAGAAATTTCGATCTGATTTTCATACGTCACCTCAAATTCCGCAATGGTCTTTTGTCACTATGCAAACATTCCGCAGATCAGCAATGCGATCAGAATTCCAAGAATGGCTCCGGCCAATACCTGGAGCGGCGTGTGTCCTACAAATTCCTTTAGCTTTTCATCCGGAGAAAGGTTGTCCTTTCCCATTTCGGCAAAGGCCTCCACCATTTCGTTGATCAGCTTTGCCTGGATGCCGGTTTCCCTCCGGACGCCCATGGCGTCATACATGACGATGAGTGCCAGGATCAGGGAAATGGCAAATTCAAAGCTCTGAGCGCCAAACTGCACGCAGGCGGCCGTCGCCAGGGCGCAGACCGTAGCAGAGTGGGAGCTGGGCATGCCGCCGCTTCCGATCAGTCTCTCGGCTACAAATCTTTTCGTGAAAAGCATGTGGATCAAAGTCTTTAATACCTGAGCGACAAGCCATCCGATGGCTGCCGACAAAAAAATCACGTTTTCAAAAATTGTACCCATTACGGAAAATTCCATTCTATGCTTGATGTGTGCCGCGGAGCAAAAAAGCCCATAAGCACAAACTTAAGTATAACTTATTTTTTGGCAAAAGTCCATTGCTTTATGGAAAAAAGCATGATAAACTAACCATGACGTGCTTGCGGGGAGAAACCTTGCAAGACGGGTGACGCCAAGGCTTTTTTTTAGGGCTTTTGCGTTTCGGGAAGGAGGTAACGTGAGCCTGCTTACGGTGATCTGTCCCTGCTACAACGAAGAGGAGAGCGTGGGACTTTTTTATCAGGAGGTCATGAAAAATCAGGATTTTTTCCGCGGAAAAGGCGTGGAAATGGAGATCCTGTTTATAGACGACGGTTCCGGGGATAAAACGCTGGCCGAGATCAAGAAGCTCCGTGCGGAAGACCAAAGGGTCCGCTATGTTTCTTTTTCCCGTAATTTCGGAAAAGAGGCGGCCATGTACGCCGGACTTGAGAAGGCAAAGGGCGACTACGTGGTTATCATGGACGTGGATCTTCAGGATCCGCCGCATCTTTTGCCGGAAATGTTTTCCTGTCTGGAGCAGGGATATGATTCCGTTGCCACAAGACGCGTAAACCGCAAGGGTGAGCCCGTGATCCGCAGCTTTTTTGCGCGGATGTTTTACAAACTGATGAAGCGGATCTCAAAGACGGAGATCGTGGACGGTGCAAGGGATTATCGCCTGATGACCAGGCAGATGGTGGACGCCATCCTCTCCATGGGGGAGTACAACCGCTTTACAAAGGGTATTTACGGCTGGGTAGGATTCCGGACAAAGTGGCTGGAATTTGAGAACGTGGAGCGCGCAAAGGGAGAGACCAAGTGGAATTTCTGGAAGCTTTTGGTCTATTCCATCGAGGGGATCACGGCCTTTTCCACCGCGCCACTGTCCATTTCCGCATTTGTCGGCGTACTTTTCTGTCTGCTTGCGTTTATCATGATCATCTTTATCATCGTGAGAAAGCTGATCTTTGGGGATCCCGTGTCCGGCTGGCCTTCCATGGTCTGCATCATTTTGATGACGAGCGGAGTACAGTTTTTCTGCACCGGAATCCTGGGTCAGTATCTGGCAAAAACCTATTTGGAAGTGAAGCGCAGACCCATTTACTTAGCGAAAGAGGAGACGTAAAAAAACGGCTTTCGACAGGTATTTCGCCTTTCTTGGGGAACCGGATCGAAAAACCCAAAGTGACCCCGAATTCTGCGATGAAAGAATATTGCATTATTCGACGGCTATGGTACAATTGCCATTGCAGTCGCAAAAATAAGGCAATAATCGACTAGTAGGAGGAGGGATGAGTATATGGACATTACGGTGTTGGAAGACTTTGAACTGGAAAAATACATTACGGACGTCATGCTGGATATAGGAGTTCCGGCACATTTAAAAGGCTACCATTATCTGAGGGAAGCCATTCTTTTGTCAGGGCGCGACGTGGAAGCGGTAAGCTCTGTGACGAAACTCCTGTACCCAACCGTTGCGAGACATTTTAAGACCACGGGCCAGAAGGTGGAGAGGGCCATTCGGAATGCCATTGAAGTTTCCTGGTCAAGGGGAAATGACAAAACCCTGGAGGGCTTGTTTGGATATTCTTCCAACTCGGGAAAGTCAAGGCCCACCAACAGCGAATACATTGCGAGGATCGCGGATAAGATACGATTAGACGTAAAATCCATGTAAGTGGAAAACGTACAAACCTGAAATGACGTAATGAGCCGAAGGAAGACGACTGCCGTGCAGCTGCAGGAAACGCAGCTGCTTTTTATTTTTAAAGCTTTAAAGTCTTAATTTTTTCTTATTTTCGTGGCATAAAGCACGGAACTATGTTAAAATAATTGCGATCCGGGTAAAGCGAGGACGTGCCGGAGGGCAAACGGATTGGTTTGACGTGCGATTAACGTAAGGGATTGTGGAAGAGATGCTGGCTTTGGTTGCAATAATGCTTTTCCCGCTGCTGTTTCTCCTGGGAACCTGCGTCGTGCGCGTTCTGCATAGCGGGAAAGAACGAGGGGAGCTATTTTGGGAGGACCGGCTGCTGGCGGGTATCCCCGTTTTAGTGGGACTGGCCGAAGGCGCCCATTTGGGAGCGCTGGCGCGCGGGCAGTCTGTTTTGGCTTTCCAAAAATATTTTTGCCTTTTGCTTGGCGGAGCCGTTTTGCTCTCGGGAGGCATCCTTTTTGTCATGAGGCTGGCGGGACGCGGATCTGAAGTTAAAAAGATGCAGCCGGGTGAAAACAAGAAAAGAACGCTGCGGGACCGGATCCGGGAATCGGGGAAGACGGAGCGCTTCCTGATGACCGGCGTGGCACTGTTATTTGTGACGCAGCTTTTGCTGGTCATACTTCGGACGGAGATCTATCAGGATAGGGATCTGACGCTGGAAACCGTTATGAGCTTTCTTTCATCAGGCAGAATCCATGAGATCAACCCCGTGACCGGTTTTCCCTATGAGGCGGGTCTGCCGCTTCGCTTAAAAATTCTGTGCCTTCCAACGCTTTACGCAGCCTTAAGCACGCTGCCGGGAGTGACGGCGGAGGGCGCGACGTGGCACTTTGTTCCGGCACTGATGCTTACGTTTTCTTATCTGGCTTACGTCTCCCTTGGAAGGACCCTGTTTTCCAAGGAACGAAATAAAAGGCTCCTTTTTCTGCTGGTCTTTGGCGTTTTGATCTTTGCCGGCGATTATCTTTTCGGCATGGAGGGCTTTGGACTTTTGCACTTGGGGTTCCATGGAACAACGCTTCGCGGAGCGGTGCTCTTGCCCTGGCTCTTTAGTCTGTGCCTTCGGAAAAAATGGAAGCTGGGTGTTTGCATTGCGGCGGCGGAGGCTTGCGTTGTCTGGACGCTGTATGGCCTCGGGGCAAGCGCTTTCATTTTGGGAAGCTTTTTGGCCCGTAATCTTGTCCGCAGGGTTTGGAACGGGCGAAAGGAGGGAACCATATGACGGAACTCCTTCGAAATGCCTGGCAGGGCTGGCTTTCCCTTTCCGCCTCCGGAAAGCTTGTGGGCGCATTGATCGCCGTACTTCTCACGTGCTTTTTCTGGAAATTGGGCGAGGGACGCCAAAAGACGCTTCGCGGTTATGCAGCCGTCATGGCAGTGCTCTGCATATGTCCTTTGAGCGCTGCGGCATTGATGCTGTGGCAGACGTCGTTTTACGATTATGAATGGATCTGGATCCTTGTTCCCGTTACCGGCATGACCGCCTGCGGCGTCGTGCTTGTTTTGGAGAAAATCCGGAATGGTACTTGGAGGCGCATGCAAAAGTTGCTTGCCGGCGCCATGATCCTTTGCCTTCTTCTTCTCTGCGGAGGATATCACGAGCCCCAATGGGCCGTCAGGGATCTTGCGAGAGAACGGAAGGAAATCAGCGCCGTATTGAAGACCGTTCAGGCTGAAACGGGGAAAGAAATTGTTTTGTGGGCTCCCCGGGAGGTCATTGCCCAGGCGAGAAGCCTGGCGCCGGAAATCCGTCTTCTCTATGGCAGAAACATGTGGCAGGGCCATTTGAACGCCTTTTCCTATGACGGATATGATCAGGACAGGAGAGACCTGTACGTTTGGATGATCATGATCGGGAGATATGGAAAGCTGGACGTGCCCGTTGCCACGGACATTGAGATCGTGGGAGAGCGGCTGGAGGCCGGAGGGCAGATGGAAGGACTTTCCTGCGTAAGGAAGGCGGCGGCCCTGGGAGTAAACCGCATTCTGCTTCCCGGAAACATGTCCGGAGAAGCACTGGATACCCTGCGGACGGAATTGCCCGCTCGGGTGGAACAAGTGGGAAATTATTGGCTTATATACTTGGATGGAGAGTAAAGTGATGCAGCCCCTGGTCAGCATTGTAACGCCTGTTTACAACCTGGAAAAATTCATAACGAAAACCATGGACAGCGTCCGGGCGCAGAGCCTTGAAGCGTGGGAGCTGTTGCTTGTGGAGGACGGAAGCAAGGACGAGTCTGTTTCCGTGATCCGGAATTTTCCGCCCTGGTGCCGGAAGAAAAACGCGGGGATTACGCCGCGGAAAGCGAAGAACATGCCGCCAGGCTTTTTGCCTTAAAGCAAAGGATCTTAAGTTCCGGCGGGAAAGTCATTCACTACCGCGCCGTCTGGGATCCGGAGACTGGCGCCCCCTCCGGTCTGGATGATTTCGAAGAAACGCTGCAAAACGAACTGTGGGATATGATCAGCCCGGACCTGCCCGATGAGCCGCAAAAATTTCTGCCGGAAGGACAAATCCTGCGTGAAGCCGATCACACGAGAAAGCGGTATATCCGGGATTATGTAGAAAGAGGCTTTGTTTCCACTTACGGACGGGATTCTGTCTGGGTTTACGGAGAAGCCGGCAGCGGAACCAGCAGAGAAACGAACGGAAACAACGGCGGG
>ONSO01000137.1 GCA_900320485.1 uncultured Lachnospiraceae bacterium
CAAATTCTTTTTTATGTTTTTTTGTCCTCTCTTTCTAGTATCCCAATATTCCAACATAATTAATCTATAGTTCCTCTTGATTTTTAGACTTACGTTCGGAGGTATTCTGCTATGTCCTACATTCACTATGATGAAAAACCCAATGGTGCAATCTACGCGTGTATCTACGAGTCATATCGTGATAAAGGTAAAGTCAAGACCAGGCGTGGTGAAAACTTGGGCCGTGTCATCAATAAGGAAAACAACATTTTCCGCCAGAAGGGTATCACATACCAGTATATCATCGGTGAAGGACGTAAGGACGTCCCTGATACTGCATTGCCCTCTGAATCTATTGTCCCGGAAACCGAAAAGTTGATTCTTGATTTCGGGGATGCATGGTTCTTGCAGGAATACATTTCAAAGCAACCTTTTTATGAGAGTATCAAAAATGCTCTTCCAGAAGAAAGCGACACACTTCTGGCTTTGATCTTCTACCGCCTTCTAACAAACAAAAGGGCAAGCTGTCATGCCCAAATCTGGTATGAAGGGAATTATTCCTACCTGGCTTTTCCTGATGCAAACCTCACCATTCAGAACATCAGCAAGGTGCTGAAAAAGCTTGGCAGTGAAGAAGTCCAAAGGCATTTCTTTGAAGAATATTTATCCTGCATATACGGCGATGATGGTGCAACAGGTCTTTGATATATCCAAGAACTATGCCGATCTTCTGCCGATAAGAGTACAGAGCGAACAAGCCTTTGCCGGTCATCTGCTTATATGTTTCATGGCGACAGCCATCATGCAGAAGCTTCAACACGACCTGCTCAAACGCCGTTCAAAGAAAGCAAAATCATTGAATGCTGAAAGCATTATGATTTATCTGCGTAACCAAAAATGTAAAGTCTATAAGGATTACGCAATACCGCAGGAACCTCGCAAGGAAGTCAATGCCATATATGACATTTTCAAGGTTCAAGTGCCTTATAAAATCCCACTTACTACCATAGAGGTGTAAGTCGAAAACTTATGCGGAATTATAGGTTAATGACAGTATCGCTTCAATTGTAAATGAACCACGTTCGCGTTTCCGCATGGCGTCCTCCACTTTACTTTGCATTCCATTCAAAAGATTCTGCTACCGTTTTCAAAAACACCGTTAAATCCTCTTCCGTCCCAGGTTCCTTTGAATCAGGAATTCCAAAAATGAAAAATGGAGCTTCCTCATTCATGACATAATATGCGACAAAGAATTCTTCGACGTCATAATTCTCATCGCCGACTTTTCCATGTACCTCGTAGGCCTCCCAATCTTTAATCTTAATTTCATCCTTTGAAACTACGTTAAAGAAAAACTTGCCATCAAAATGTCCATACTTGCCAACACTTATTTGTGCCAGATCGGCCTTTATTCTAGGTTCCGTACCTTCGATAAACTTATCGATTGTAGAAACATCT
This sequence comes from uncultured Lachnospiraceae bacterium, assembly GCA_900320485.1. Lineage (GTDB taxonomy): Bacteria > Bacillota > Clostridia > Lachnospirales > Lachnospiraceae > Acetatifactor. The sequence goes on from ONSO01000137.1 coordinate 1,438, forward strand.
ATGGCCTTATCTTCACTAACTCCATAAGTTGGCACGGAAATCAAATACTGAAATCCCAAAGACGCTCCATAATAACTACAGAAGTTTGCAGGATTCTTGCTGTCTGCCGAAGGATACATAAATACATATGGCCCAGAATACCCTTTTTTATCTAATACCACTCCCGTATCCTGTTGTCCTTCATCTTTGCTTTCCTCTGTTTTACCCTCTGATTCCTTATTATCTTGTGTTTGCACTTTGTTCGAACTCTGCTCAGAAGTTTGTTCATTCTCTACATTCTTCCCGCATCCTCCAAACGCCAATGCCAAAACCAATACTCCAGCTGTCATTAGAAATTTCTTGTTGTTTTTCATTTTTCTACCTCTCTTCTAATATCCTATGATGCCAACATAATTAACTCTTTGATATCCCGTTCCTATATTACTAAAATCAAGATCATATGTGGGATTACCGCTTGGATCAACTCCAGTGCTAATCGGCACGTCAAAAAATGTTGTTCTTATGGTAACGGTAGAATTGATCTGGACCATCGTATATGCTTTTGAAATCTTCTCCTTTTATTCATCTTTTCAAGTCCTCCAGTTTCCGTCATTTTCATAAAAGCAAGGCAAATTCGCCTATTAACCCAATTTAGTTTAGTGTAGCACTTTTTCTTTTCAATGTAAATCAATTTATGTAAATGTGAAATTATTTCTTCATTTTTTCATGATAAATCGTTCCACTTCTCAGCTAATCCAAGGCTTCTTTAAGCTTCCCGGATTAGCCATTTCCCCTCATTTTACGGGCCTTTGCCGCGCTCTCCGGCTAATCCAACTCCCCTTTTAGCTTCCTGGATTAGCCGCCCGCCCACATTTACAGGCCTCAGGCATGTTCCCCGGCGCATGATGCATAATTATACATTATATTCAAGTTATATTCACAAATTGAGCATATTTCTTGAATATTTATCCGTTCAACTTCCATTTTTAGCTAATATTATTCTTGCTTTTCCGTAAAACCTGTTGTATAGTGGTTTCAGATTTGATATTTATACACCTACAAGGAGGGTATTTTCATGAAGGAAAAGGTTATTCTTGCTTATTCCGGCGGACTTGACACCACCGCCATCATCCCTTGGCTCAAGGAGAATTTTGATTATGAAGTAATCTGCGTCTGCGTTGACTGCGGACAGGCTGAGGAGCTGGACGGCCTCGAAGAGAGAGCAAAGTTCTGCGGCGCTTCCAAGCTTTATATCGAGAACGTGGTAGACGAATTCTGTGATGATTACATTGTTCCCTGCGTACAGGCAAATGCCATCTACGAGAACAAGTACCTGCTTGGTACTTCCATGGCTCGTCCCCTGATCGCAAAGAAGCTCGTTGAGATCGCACGTAAGGAAGGCGCTACCGCGATCTGCCACGGCGCTACCGGTAAGGGCAACGACCAGATCCGTTTCGAGCTGGGCATCAAGGCTCTTGCTCCCGACATTAAGATCATCGCTGCATGGCGTAATGACAAGTGGACCATGGATTCCCGTGAGTCCGAGATCGAGTACTGCAAGGCTCATGGCATTAACCTGCCCTTCTCCGCAGACTCCTCCTACAGCCGTGACCGCAACATCTGGCACATCAGCCATGAGGGTCTTGAGCTGGAGGATCCCGCAAACGAGCCCAACTACGATCATCTTCTCGTTCTTGGAACGACTCCCGAAAAGGCTCCCAATGAGAGCGAGTACGTAACCATGACCTTCGAAAAGGGTGTTCCCACCTCCGTAAACGGTCAGAAGATGAAGGTTTCCGACATCATTCACAAGCTCAATGAGCTTGGCGGCAAGCATGGCATCGGCATCATCGACATCGTTGAGAACCGCGTTGTCGGCATGAAGAGCCGCGGCGTGTACGAGACTCCCGGAGGAACCATTCTCATGGAGGCTCATCAGCAGCTCGAGGAGCTCATTCTGGATCGTGACACCTTCGCAATGAAGAAGGAAATGGGCAGCCGTTTTGCAAGCCTTGTATACGAAGGCAAGTGGTTCACTCCCCTTCGTCAGGCAGAGCAGGCATTCATCGAAAAGACGCAGGAGTACGTTACCGGCGAAGTGAAGTTCAAGCTCTACAAGGGCAACATCATCAAGGCCGGCACCACCTCTCCTTACTCTCTCTACAACGAGAAGATCGCATCCTTCACCACTGGCGATCTCTATGATCATCATGATGCAGAGGGCTTCATCAACCTGTTTGGCCTCTCTTGCAAGGTTCGCGCAATGAAGATGCAGGAACAGGGAATCGAGCTGAAGTAATTACCTCCCCGCGCCAATGCAAAAAAGCATCCGTGCGCAGAGATCAATTCAAAAAAATCGCCCCGCAGGCCATCTAGATCCGGCTTGCGGGGCGTTCTTGTCATCATTTCACGTTGCGTAAGGCAGACCCTGCCTCACTTCATCTCCGACTTAAAGAATTCATTAAGCTTTAGCAGACATATCCGACCCTCGCCGGCCTTTCCCGCATTTTCAATCCTTGCCGACCTTCCCTGCGTCCCTTTATTCCCAGACATACAGGCAGGCTCCGTAGGATAAACCGGCTCCTGGCTAATCCATTCCCTTTTTTCTTCAAAAGGATTAGCCGCTGGCCACCTCTCCCGCCACCTCTAACACGCAAATTGGCTAATCCATTCCCTTTTTTCTTCAAAAGGATTAGCCGCCGGCCACCTCTCCCGCCACCTCTAACACGCAAATTGGCTAATCCATTCCCTTTTTTCTTCAAAAGGATTAGCCGCCAGCCTCCTCTCCCGCCCCCTCTAACACGCAAATTGGCTAATCCATTCCCCTTTTTCTTCAAAAGGATTAGCCGCCGGCCTCCTCTCCCGCCACCTCTAACACGCAAATTGGCTAATCCATTCCCTTTTTTCTTCAAAAGGATTAGCCGCTTGCCACCTTTCTCGCCACCTCTAACACGCAAATTGGCTAATCCATTCCCCTTTTTCTTCAAAAGAATTAGCTGAATATTCTCTCTTGCCATTTTGGAAGAATTAACGCATAATAGGAGTAAGTGATCGATCGCCCGAATGGCGGAGTAGGTGATCAATCGCCCGAATGGCGAGATAATTACAAGATAAAGTCTGGGAACGTTTGTAAAAGATAAGGAGAGGTATGTCATGCACGTAGCTATCTGTGATGACAATGGAGCGGATCGGAAACAAATGGAACGCCTCCTGAAACGGGAGTCGGACAAGCGTGCGTCCACGACCGGGGTACTCTACGTGGATTCTTTTGGCAACGTGGAAGCCATGCTGGCCAACGCCTTAATGTATGACGTGTTTTACGTAGACATTTGCATGACGCCGGGCGTCAGCGTCAATGACGTCATCGAGGGACTGGCAAAGAAAGGCAGCAACGCCCCCATTGTTTTATGTTGTTCTAAGATCAATTACCGGGAACAGAACTTCCCGGTAAACGTGTTCTTTTTGGATAAGGCCATCAAGGTAGCAGAGCTTTCGGAGAGCATTGACCGTGCCCTGTCCATAAAGGCAGACGCGCCAAGTCTTTTAGAGCTTCGCGACGAGACGGGAACCATTTACGTGACGGCTGATGAGATCCTGTATGCCATTCCAAAGAGCCGCGCCATCTTGGTTGTTTTAACCGGCGGCCGTACCCATCTCGTGCGCACGGACCTGTTCAACCTGTATTCCCAGTGGGCGGCCACGTATGACTGTTTTCTTCCCCCTCTGGGGCATTTTATCCTGAATTGTGACCATATTGCAAAACGCGGGAAATTTGGCGTTACCATGGACGACGGAAAGAGCTTCCACCTATCCCGCGACTCCCGCGCAAACCTTGATCTTATCCTGTCCGCCAAAAACTGATCCGCCGGCGGTACATTTCCGGCCCAAAGCCTGTCAGCCGGCGGTACATTTCTGCCCCAAAGCCTGTCAGCCGGCGGTACATTTCCGGCCCCTAAAGCCTGTCAGCTGCCGGAGCACCTTGGCCCCAAAAGCTCATCAGCTGCCGGAGCACCTTGGCCCCAAAAGCTCATCAGCTGCCGGAGCACCTTGGCCCCAAAAGCTCATCAGCTACCGGAGCACCTCAGCAAATAATCATCCCACGGAGGATTACATGATCGCCTTACAGATTACTTCCATGAAACAATTTATGAGCCAGCTCCTTGTGGGCGACGCCTTTGACATATTCCTCCTGGAGGAAGCCACCCTGACGACGGCCATTACCATTACCATTGACGGACGCGTGAACGTGGACTTCTATCCCATGGCGGAACGCACCCCTGAGCTGATCCCTTATGAATACCAGCCTTGGAGCGAAATGAAGGGCCTGTGCTTTGACCTCATCAAAGGAAAGCGCACGCCCTTGTATTTCAAATTTGTTTTGCAGTTAAAACCTGACAAGATGAAAGCCATGCTGGAGAAGGAAAAACTCAGCCAGAAGGACGCTCCCTTAAAGTCTCTTGTCCTGACCATCAAGTATGACGGCGGAAAGGCCGTTCTTACCACCGGTTCCTCCTACCAGACCTTTGTCCTTGACAAAACGGGTGACGTAGTTTGGGACCGCCAGATCAGCAAATATCTGGCCATGAAGGGCATCGCCTTTGAAATTCTCTAAGGTCACGGCCCTTCCGTAAATCACGGTAACCTTTGCGTACCGTTACTGTCCTTTCGTAAATCACGGCATCCGTCGCGTACCATTACTGTCCTTCCGTAATTCTTGCTGCTTCTATGTCTGCGTAATAATTCTCCTGAAGGATATAAGCGCTAAACTGATAACGATCCTTCACGTCCTGTTGCTTCGCCGCAAGGTAAGCATCCCTCTGATCCGGGGGCACAATGTCTCTCCCCTCCGCATCCTTCAGCCAAATGGTCTCCTTCGTCTTGCGGTTGTAAATAACGCCGTCCGTGACAAAGCTCCTGTCATTAAAGATCACCATGCCCTCCTGATCCGAGAAGATGTCCCTTCCCGCATACATTCTGGAATCATACTCCATGCCAAGAAGGTTTAAGATCGTCGGCAGAAGATCCACGGAACAACAAGCCTTGTTGATGACCAAAGGTTCCTCTTCAAACTGTACGTTCCACATGATCAGGCTGTTTCTAAAGAGGTCCTTGCCATTTGCAAGACTCTTCCCGGCAAGCTCCTCGTACTGCTCGGAGGTCATGCCATAGGGGTAATGATCCGCGCTCAGGACGATCAGCGTTTTTTCCAGCTGGCCTGCCTCCTTTAGCTGCTCGAGCATGTACTGCAAAGCCTTGTCCAGCTCCACGTGGCATGCAATGTAGGCCTGTCCGTTTTCAGACAGCGGCAGGTCTTTTACAGCGTCCTTGTTGAGGGCCGACATGGAATTTCCACGGAAATTGTAGTTCATGTGACCGGAAACCGTCATGTAATACGTAAAGAACCTGGGATCGTTTACGTATTCCGGCATGGTACTGATCATCATCTGGTAATCCGACTGGGGCCAACGCTTGGAGCCCTCCATCTGGAACAGGTACTGGCCATATTCCGCTTCGCTCAGGTCTCCCAAATTACATGCCTTAAAAAGATACCCTAGGTTGGGGTGGGTCTTGTGCCTGTCGTAGTAGGACAAGCTGTTGTTGTGATATGCCCTGCTCTGAAGCCCGGTGCGGTTGAAAAAGCCTGCCAAAGTATAGGGCATGGCGTTATCCGCACTCTTTCTCATGCTGAACTGACCGTCAGGGATCAGGCCCGTATTGTTTACGTACTCTCCGTCACTGGTACTGGTCTGCCAAAGGGGTACGTAATAATTGTTGAACACAAAGCCAGTATGGATCAGGTGGTACAAAGTTGGCGTAACGTCCTCCCGCACTGCATAGGTGGAAAAGCCCTCCGCCGTTAAGAAGATCACGTTATAGCCCTCAAAAATCCCCGTGAA
>ONSO01000122.1 GCA_900320485.1 uncultured Lachnospiraceae bacterium
ATGGATAACATCAGGTTTGGAAAGCTGGATGCCACGGATGAGGAAGTGATCGCGGCTGCAAAGCTGGCAAACGCGGATACCTTTATCAGACAGCTGCCGGATGGATATAATACGGTGCTTACCGGAAACGGCGCAAACCTTAGTCAGGGACAGAGGCAGCTTTTGGCCATTGCCAGGGCGGCGGTTGCGGATCCGCCGGTGCTGATCCTGGACGAGGCAACCTCCTCCATTGACACGAGAACCGAGAAGATCGTGCAGGATGGAATGGATAAGCTCATGAGCGGCAGAACTACGTTTGTCATCGCCCACAGGCTCTCCACCATTCAAAACAGCGACTGCATCATGGTTATGGAGCAGGGGCGCATCATTGAGAGGGGCAACCACGAGGAGCTTCTTGCCGAGAAGGGCAAGTATTATCAGCTATACACGGGTAATTCCATTTCCGCGTAAGCATGACAAGATCCCGGCAGGGCAATAAAAACAACGTGAAGCTTGGCTGGCGCGTGCCGAATTTTTGCGGCGGCGCCGGCCTTTTTTGCGGCTGTGCGATAAAAAAAGATCGGGGGGCTTTACGGGTTTACGTTTGCTTTGTTTTGACGTAAAATGGATATGGTTGTTTTTTTGAAGAAAGGAGAGGGTGACATGGAAAAATTATCACCGGTGGAACGCTTTTTGCGTTACGTAAAGATTGACACGCAATCGGATGAAAATACGGGGACAAGTCCCAGCACGGCAAAGCAGCATGAACTGGCAAAGCTGCTGGCGGCAGAACTGAAAGAGATGGGGGCAAAGGAGGTTACTTACGATAAAAAGCACTGCTACGTCTACGCGACCATTCCCGCGACGCCCGGATACGAAAAGGCGCCGGTCCTTGGATTTATTTCGCATATGGACACGTCGCCTGCGGTGACGGGAGCCGGGGTGAAGCCCAGGATCATCAAGAAATATGACGGTAAGGACATAGTCCTCAATAAGAGAAAGCAGATCGTCATGAAGGTGGAGGATTTTCCGGAGCTCAAGGAGCTGGAAGGGGAGTCCCTTATCGTGACGGACGGAACCACGCTTCTTGGAGCGGATGATAAAGCCGGCGTGGCGGAGATCATGGAAATGGCGGCGTTCCTTTTGAAGTATCCGGAGATCGGACACGGAAAGCTGCGGATCGGGTTTACGCCGGATGAAGAGATCGGGTGTGGCCCGGATCATTTTGACGTAAAACTCTTTGGCGCGGATTTTGCGTACACCGTGGACGGAGGCGCCTTGGGAGAATTGGAGTATGAGAATTTTAACGCGGCAGGGGCAAAGCTCGTCGTAAACGGCAGAAATACCCACCCGGGCAGCGCAAAGGGGAAGATGATCAACTCCATTTTGATCGCACAGGAATTCCAAAGCATGCTTCCCACCTTCGAAAATCCCATTTATACGGAGGGGTATGAGGGATTTTACCATCTTGACGGCATCAGCGGTAACGTGGAACAGACTGTCTGCGAATATATCATCCGGGATCATGACAAGGTTCTTTTTGAAAAAAAGAACACATTTTTCCTTGAATGCGCGCAGTTTCTGAACAAAAAGTACGGTGAGGGAACGGTTTGCGCGCAGGTTAAGGATTCTTATTATAACATGCGGGAGGTTTTGGAACCTGCCATGCATCTTGTGGAAAACGCAAAGGCTGCCATGGAGGAACTGGGGATCGTTCCGAGAGTTTCCCCCATCCGCGGAGGGACGGACGGCGCAAGGCTTTCCTTTATGGGACTTCCCTGTCCGAACCTTTGTACCGGCGGCGCTAATTATCACAGCCGTTTCGAGTATGCACACGTGCAGGGCATGGAGAAGACCACGGAGCTTTTGGTCAGACTTGTGGAAACCTACGCCGCAAAATAAAACAGAAAAAACTTGTTGCCGTGCATAATGTGTGATAAAATTAGGGGTGTTTAGGATTTTGGCCGCAGGTTGCGGCAGAAAGGTAGGGAGGTTTTATGAAAAAATTATTGGCAGAATGTATTGGAACCTGCGTGCTGGTAGTCTGCGGATGCGGCACGGCAATGCTGGTCGGATGTGATGCGGTAAACGGCGGGGGTTATATCCTGACGGCGCTGGCATTTGGCCTGACCATTGTAGCCATGGCATACAGCATCGGTAATATCTCCGGCTGTCATATCAATCCCGCGGTTTCCCTTGGGGTTCTCATGACCGGCGGCATGACCGTCAGCGAGTTTTTCCAGTACGTGATCGCACAGTGTGTCGGGGCATTGGCAGGCAGCGGCATCCTTGCACTGATCTTTGAACTCGGAGGAGTGAAGGATCAGACGGGCGGCTACGGGACCAACGGACTTGGCAACGTAAACGGCAGCGCTGTTGCCGGACTTATTGTGGAGATCGTTCTGACCTTTATTTTTGTGATCGCCATTTTAGGCGTTACGTCAAAGAAGGCAAATCACGGTTCCTTTGGTGGCCTTGTGATCGGCCTGTCTCTGGTATTGGTACACATTCTTGGCATCGGACTCACCGGAACCAGCGTGAATCCCGCAAGAAGCCTTGGACCCGCCATCGTGGCAGCCATTACCGGAAATACCGCACCCATCGCCTGCGTATGGGTATTCATCGTTGGACCTCTTGTGGGAGCAGCTTTGGCAGCATGCACCTATAAGTTTTTAGAGGCTAAATAGTTTCAAAAAAGTTTTACAGATTTTTTAATCAGGGAGGAAAAAACAAATGATTACGTGTCCGAAATGTGGCAAGGAATTAGCCGACGGAACCAAGTTCTGCAGCAAGTGCGGAACTCCTTTGGGAGAAGCACCTAAGGCAGAGGCACCTGCAGCACGGGAGCCCGTAGCGGAAGCACCCAAGGCAGAGGCACCTGCAGCGCAGGAACCCGTAGCGGAAGCACCCAAGGCAGAGGAGCCTAAGGCGGAAGCGCCCAAGGCAGAAGCACCTAAGGCGGAAGCACCCAAGGCAGAGGAGCCCAAGGAAGAGGGAGCTGAGGAAGGAAAGAAGAAAAATAAGTGGATCAAGTATGCCGGGATTGCAGTAGCGGTTGTGGTATTCCTGATCCTTGTATGCTCGCTGTTTTCCGGCGGCAATAAGGGTGGCAAGCCCTATGCCCTCTACGTAAAAGATAAGGAACTGATGTATTCCAACAGCCTGAAGGCAAAGAAATCCGTACAGATCTCCACTAAGCTTGTAAAGGAAGGCGCGGCAAGCAATGATGATTTTGACCGTGCATCCCTGTACTGCAAATTTACCGAAGACGGCAAGTATCTGTTCTTCCGCGATAAGATCGAAAGCGGAGATGACGGCGCAACGATCTACTACAAGGATCTGACGAAGCTGAAGAAGGAAGCCCAGAAGATGGATTCCTCCGTAAAATCCTACGTGATCAACAAGTCCGGTTCCACCGTAACCTACTTAAAGGCCGGCGGAGACCTCTGGCAGTTCAACGTAAAGAAGGGCGAGAAGGACGAGAAGAAGGTAGCAAAGAACGTTCGCGCTTACTATGTATCGGAAGAAGGAAACAAGATCATCTACACCGTAAGAAACGAAGAGGACAGAACCACTGACCTGCATCTGTGGACCAAGAAGGCTGATGAGAAGCTTGACAGCGACATTCAGTCCCTGTACTACGTAACCGACGATTTCAAGACCGTTTACTACGTAAAGAACGATTCCCTTTACAAGAAGGTAGGCACCAAGGATAAGGAAAAGATCGATTCTGACGTATCCGGCGTATATGGCATTTACGACAGTGGCGAGATGTATTACGCCAAGTCCAACGATGACGGAACCGCAAACCTGTACTACTTCAATGGCAAGGAAGCCAAGAAGATCGAAGAGGACATTCCTGATGGCAGCATTTCCGCATATTATGGCTCTGAGAAGCCCATTCTGCTTTATGGCGTAAGAGAGTCTTCCGGCAGTAAGGACATGAAGTACGTCATCGCCGTTAAGGACAACCTCAAGGAGCTGGAGCAGGATGACGTCCGCACTGCAAGCTTCTCTGAAGACGGTAAGACCATTTACTATGTTGCAGAGTTGAATTCCGAAGGAAAGCAGGGCACCGTATTTAAGGTAAGCATTTCCGGTAATAAGGTTGGCAAGGTTGAGCAGTATGATGATGACGTTTATGCGCGTCTTAGCCTGACCGATGATGGACGCCTTGTATACTATAAGGATGCTAAGAATGGCAAGGGCGAGTTGTTCTGCGACAAGAAGCAGATGGACAGCGACGTAATGGTAGGTTCCGTAGAATACAACAAGAGCGCCAAGGCTTTTGTATACTACGTAGATTACAGCTCCAGCAAGGAGGAAGGTACCCTGAAGATCTGTAAGGCAGGCGGTAAGGCTAAGCAGATCGCTGACGAGGTACATGACTGCATTCTTCTCCCCAACGGCAACGTGCTCTATCTCAAGGAGTACAGCACCAAGAGCTATGAAGGTACCCTTTGCGTATACAAAGGATCCAAGTCCGTTCAGATCGACGATGAAGTTGCAGGCATCATTCACGTGAACTAAACTGACGGAAGTACTTAAGAGGAAGGAGAGATAGGACGTGTTTTGTACAAATTGCGGAGCGCAGTTAGATGACGACATAGCATTTTGTCCAAACTGCGGCACCAGGATCGTAAAGGAAGAGAACGAGGAGCCTAAGGCGGAGGAAACGAAGCCTGAGGCGCCCAAGGCAGAAGAGAAGAAGCCCGAAGAAACGAAGCCTGAGGCGCCCAAGGCAGAAGAGAAGAAACCCGAGGAAATAAAGGCTGAGGCGCCCAAGGCAGAAGAGAAGAAGCCCGAGGAAACGAAGCCTGAGGCTCCCAAGGCAGAAGAGAAGAAGCCCGAGGAAACGAAGGCTGAGGCACCCAAGGCAGAAGAGAAGAAGCCCGAGGAAACAAAGCCTGAGGCGCCCAAGGCAGAAGAGAAGAAGCCCGAGGAAACGAAGCCTGAGGCACCCAAGGCAGAAGAGAAGAAGCCCGAGGAAATGAAGGCTGAGGCGCCCAAGGCAGAAGAGAAGAAGCCCGAGAAGAAGGTAAAGGAGCCTAAGCGGACGAAGAATGGTCTTCACGCGAAGCCCTCAGGCGGAAAGGCATTTGGATCTTTCCTGCTTTGCATAGTACTTTTCCTGGCCGTGCTGGCAGCGGGAGTGATATTGACGTTTAGAATGAGCTTTTCCGAGAAGCAGGTCAATAAGAACATCGACTCCCTGGAGATCAGCGAGATCACCCTGCCCAGCTCGGACTGGAAAGAGGAAGTACCCCTGATGGATTTTCTGGAGCAGGCCAGTGGATTTAATTTTGAAAAGACTGCCGGGATCAACAAAAAAGATCTCGCAAAGCTCATGGGCAAGGATTACGTGGTGGATACGTTTAAGGAGTACCTGAACGGTTACCTTCAGTATTTCATGAACGGAACGGAGCCCAAGAAGCTGACCAGGGATGAATTTGTGGAGTTCATTCAGGCGCATAATGACGACATTCTTGAACTGACGGATTTCTCTTTCTGCTACAAGGATGCAAACGGAAAGCAGCAGGTTTATACGGTGGACATTGACAATGCCTTTAAGGATCTGGGGACCGATGAGGTTACCGCAAGCTGGGTAGAGAAAAAGGCAGGCATTTCCTTCGGACCCATTAAATTCGCACTTTCCATTTGGGGCGTTGTTGCATTTGGCGCATTGGCGCTTGTGCTGATCATTCTTTTGCTTTGCATGCATGGAAAGACCATGCACAGCGGAATTTCCTTTGTAGGAATGACTCTGCTGCTGGATGGCATTGTGATGGACGTGGCAGGCGGCGTTGGACTGATCGCCAAGGGAAAATTCCACAGCAATCTGATCAGTGCCTTTGCGGTTCCTTGCCTGATCAACATGCTGATCATTGGAAGCGTTGTTCTTGTGGTTGGATTTCTTATCTATGCCTGCGGCAGAAAGATTTGTGACGGCGTAGCCAGAAAGAAGCAGAAGAAAGCACAAGCAAACGCATAGTAAAGGCAAAAAAACGTAATGATGAAAAAAGAGTTCCCATAAAACTTTTCGTTAAGAGAGTTTTATGGGACTTTTTTTGCGTTATCCTTTCTTCAGAAAAAGAAACGTTGCCCAAGGTAAAGAAGGGCGACGAAACGGGTAGGTAAGCCGGAAGGGTATGAAGAAAGGCGGTAAGAACATGAGAGGAATAAAGCTTGGCAAGGGAAATCTGGTAAAGGTGATCGTTGGCGCAATTGCCGCCATTATCGTGATCGTTTTGTGCTTAGGGGTGACTGCAATGGCTAGGGAGCGCATGGCGAGGGAAGAGCGGCAGCGCGCCTATCTTTTGCAGAAGGAAGAGACGGTACGGAGCGTCCGGTCCTTCCTCAGGGAAGAGGGATATGGAAACAGCGGCGTGACGCTGACGAGGCACGAAGATGGGGAAGAGGAAGAGTGGATCCTGTCCGTCCATCACGGTAGCATGGACAGGCTCGGAGAGGCGGAAAGGGAGGAGCTGGCAGGAGCCCTTTCGGCGGTTGTCAAGGGAAACGGGAATGACGTGACGGTTCGGGTTCGGATCAAGTAGGCGTAAGCAAGCAGACGAGGGGGGGGCGGGCGGGTAGAAGCATGACCTGAAAGTTTTCCAAAGAATTACGTGACATTTCGCCGGAAAAGGGGTATACTCATTACAATGGGAAAAAGGGAGGTATCGTTTATGGCTGGAACCGTTCACCCGCAGGAGATCTATCGGCATTTTAAGGGAAAGCTTTATCAGGTCATAACGCTGGCAACGCATTCGGAAACCGGAGAGACGCTTGTCATTTATCAGGCACTGTATGGAGACTATAAAGTATATGCGCGGGAGCTTTCCATGTTCCTTGGCGAAGTGGACCGTGAGAAATATCCTGACTGCACGCAGAAACGTCGCTTTGAACTTGTGGATCCGTCGCAGCTTGTCAGAAAGGCCGGGGAGCCTGGCGGCAGGGTGGCCGGGGAGGCAAACGCCGGCAGGGAGACCAAGGTACCAAAGGACGGCAGGGAAGCAGACGAACCCGGTGATGACGGCTCGGCCGGCGAACCCAGTGGCAGCAGGGTAGCAGACGTGGAGAGCGGAAGCACCGGAAAGCCTGCAGGCGGGGAAGAACCTGCAGGGCGCGGGAAGGAAGAACCTGCATGGCATGGGAAAGAGGAACCTGCAGGGTGCGGGAAGGAAGAACCTGCAGGGCACGGGAAAGAGGAACCGACGGAAATCCCGGGGCTGGATCCCGCAGTGGCGGAGTTTTTGGATGCCAAGACTTATGAGGATAAGCTGAGGATTCTCGTTGCAGTGCATCATCGCATCACCCAGGACATGATCACTACCATGGCCGTGGCCTGCGACGTTGAGGTGGAAGACGGTGATCTGGAGGAACGTTATGCTCAGCTAAAGAGCTGCCTGGTGACGATGGAAAAGTTTGAGTGCAACCGTCTTCGGTAGGTTTGAAGGCAGAATTCTCAGGCTAAAATGGAAACCATGAAGGATAAGAATTTAGAAAATCTTAAGGAAAACTTTGATTATCAAGACTTAAAACCTATTCCCACGGCGCTGTTAAAATGGTATGATGGGAACAAGCGGATTTTGCCATGGAGGGAAACTCCGACTCCTTACCGCGTGTGGGTGTCGGAGATCATGCTTCAGCAGACCAGGGTCGAGGCCGTAAAGCCATACTATGAGAGGTTCATGAAGGCACTTCCGGACGTAAAGGCTTTGGCCGGTGCGGAGGAGGAACTTCTCTTAAAGCTTTGGGAAGGCTTAGGTTATTATAATCGCGTCAGGAATCTGCAGAAGGCAGCCAAGGTAGTCATGGAAAAACATGGCGGGGCCATGCCGGGGGATTATGACGCGCTTTTGGCGCTTCCGGGAATTGGCAATTATACGGCCGGAGCAATTTCGTCCATAGCCTTTTCCATTCCA
>ONSO01000118.1 GCA_900320485.1 uncultured Lachnospiraceae bacterium
TCCGTAGATTTTATTACAAGACGGTAGAAAATCAGGTCAATTTTCAGGCATGACAAGGAGAAACATTGAAAAATCGGGGTTTATCGAGAGGCTTCCGTTCGCAAAATTTCGGTTTTGCGTGCAGTGGAGGGGATGAGAAATGGGAAAGATTCAATGCGTATATGATAAAGATAATAATTTCTTCTTTCACTTAATGTCCGTTGCTAAGGTGGGGTATGACAACGCTTATGGGGAAAAGCATCAGGGCAGCATATCCAGTGAAGATATTGCCACCTTGAAGAAATATGAGAAAGAACTTACGATGAAAGGCGGAGAGTATGACGGAAAGCTCTTCTGGACCGGAATGCATGCCGGAAATGCGCAGGATGCCATAAATAGAATCCATGGCGGTGGGGGATTTCCCGGATTTGAGTCCTATACGGACGTGCTTTTGGAGATCTTCGGTATCTTTTTGAAGTATCATGACGATTATTGCGAAAAAATCTGGCCGGAAGAGGAAAAGCGCCTTGATCAAACGGCACGGGAATGGCAGAAGAGGTTTGACGAGGAAAGGCTCGACGAGAAGGCGGAAAAGCTTTTGGGGATCAGCCGTGAAACCAATTTTTTCGCATCTTTGATTAGTTCGATTGAGCATGGAGTGGAAGCAATCATATATGAGGACGAAAGCGGAGATACCTATGATCTCTTTAGCATCGACAGGGATTACAATTCGGCAAGAGCCATGTTTTTACATGAATATATCATTGCGTTGCTGGGGAAAAGAATTCCGTTTGCAATCGATTCTTATGACAGATACGAGGGATTGGCAGAGTATTACACCGAAGAACTGATCGGGAAAACATATAATTTTACTTACGTGGAGAAATATATAGACTTTTACCGCAAGAAAATGTCGGAAAAGGCATACACGCCTGAAGAACTTTTTGAAATGGCGGGGGACGTATATTAAAAAACCATAAGGCTCTTAGCAGTTTATGCCGGCAGTTAATTAATAAACGAGGTAAAGAGAGAGGATAGTGAACAAATCGGGTTAGTTAGGAACCAACGTCCGAGTTTGTGAAAAGAGAATTTATGAAATCGCAAAGTGATTTGCGCAAAAAGCGCGTGATAAAAACAACTTTGGTGGTGATGCCATTTGTATTCGCCTGTTTTTTATCTTCATGCAAAACCACGGAAAAAACTGCAGAAAATACTACGGAAAATACAACAAATAATTGGATTGATTCCATCACGGACGAGCGTGGGGTATATATCGGGCAGGATAAGGAAGTGGTTGGATACTATAAGCGCATAGGCATTGTTAAGATCGACGGGACATATGAAGATATGTTGGTATTGCGCTATATGGAAAATCTGGGATATCTGATTGTCAATGATGATGGTACGGCTTTCTTTGAGCTGGATGGAGAGAAAACGAAATATGTTTTTGACAGTGGGTATTTTTATTTGAGTGAAGATACGGAAAGGTCCGATGGCTTTCGCTATACTTGTATAAATGGAAGGCTTATTATTAATGACGGAACAATGATTACGCAATATTTAAGACTTACGGATGAAGAAGCAGCAACTTATCTGGAGAACGACAAAATCGAAAAAGAATGATAACTCAAAAGTTGTAGTGCAAAAGGCGCCAGAGGAAACGAGCTTCTCTTTGAGAGCTTAATGCAGGAGTGTTTCGGATAGATTGCATAAATAGGGATTTGGCGAGGTTTTTTTTGCCATGCAGATCGGCGTTTGACGGGGTATTTAATCTGTTTCTGGGGCGCAGGCATCGGAATCAAAGAAAAGTCTAAGTTCCGATGCCATGAATGACTGGATTTGGAGAATTACGTTGCTTATTCAGAGGATTCGAGGCTTAAAAGGCAACATGGTGGGAATGATGAAGGACACATGTTGCTTTCTTCAGTTGAGCAAGGTGAAAGGGGCAAAAAAAAAGTAAAGACCCCCGTGATTTTGACGGTGGCAGTTTTCTGTTGGCTTCAGCGGTGCCCATTCGCATGCGGTTTGTCGGGCTGAAGTATTAGCGCATTACGTGGGGATATAAAGTAGATAGGGTACGGATCATGGAAGAACAAACCATTCGACCCAACGGCTCCAAAGAGTATTACAAAGTAAAGGGCAGGGATACAGTTAAGAATTTGATAAGAATTTCATAATCTTGCGATAAGGAAGTTTTTGGGAAGACCATATATAATACGAACCATAAGGTAGCAAGCCTGCAAGGGTGCAGGGCGACGCTCACGGAAAGGACGTAGGATATATGGCTTCTTTTATTTTGAAAACGGAAAAGCTTTGCAAATCATTTTCCAATGGCGGGTTGCAGCAGCACGTCATTAAGAATCTTGACTTAGAGATCCTGGAGGGGGACTTCACCGTGATCATGGGTTCCTCGGGATCGGGAAAATCCACTCTGCTCTATGCGCTGTCCGGCATGGATAAGCCCAACATGGGAAAGATCCGCTTTTGCGACAAGGAGATCCAAGGGTATTCCAATGATGAGCTGGCAGTGTTCCGGCGAGGGAACTGCGGCTTTGTATTCCAGAGCGTTTATCTACTTGAGAATCAGACGGTGCTGGACAACGTGCTTACGGGAGCCCTGATCGTTCAAAAGAATTCTCCGGAGCTTGTAAAGAAAGCGAAGGAGCTGCTTTTGAAAACAGGTCTTCGGGAGGAGGATCTTAAGAAGTATCCCAATCAGCTCTCCGGCGGTGAAGCACAGCGCGTCGGGATCGTCAGGGCGGTGATCAACGATCCGAAGATACTGTTTGCAGACGAGCCGACCGGGCAGTTAAACTCCGCTTCCAGTAAGGACGTTTTAGACATTTTTTCGGAGATTCATCGGAATGGCCAGAGCATTGTCATGGTGACGCATGACTTAAAGACAGCCCTTCGGGGAACGAGAGTTTTATATCTTCGGGACGGCGGCATAGTGGGAGATTATCGGATGCCGGTTTACGGCGAGGGTGACGTCAGGGAGCGCAGAAACGGTCTGGCGAAGTTCTTGGAAGACATGGGATGGTAGGAAGATGAAAGTTTGGAGATTATCACTTTTTAACTTGAGAAAAAATAAGAAGGAAGCCATTGGCATCGCGTTTCTGACGATGGTGACAACGCTGATGCTCTCCATCGTGGTTTCCAATCAGGCGAAGATCAATACGGCCTTTGAAGAAAGCTTTCGGGCTTCCGGCAGCGTAAACACCTGCGTTCATTTTCAGGCAGATACGTACCGAAGCGCCTTCCGCACCATACTGGAAGAAAACTATGAAGTAAGCCGTCTTTCCGAGGGGCAGGGAACGTATGCAGACATGGCAGACGTGCTGGACCGGGACGGCACCGTTGTTTCCTACAATCTGTTTTTTGTGACGGAAAAAACGGAGCGGAAGATGGAGGATTTCGTAAAAGGGGATCAGCTGCCGGAAAGCGAGCAGGAGAGGTTAGAGCATCCCGTCTGGCTGCCAAGCTTCTTCCAGATTGTAAAGGGATATGTGCCCGGTGACGTGTTTTCGGTTCTGAAAGCCGGAAAGGAGTATTCCTTTACGGTGGCGGGATTTTATGAGACGGGACTCATGAATAACAGCGGGTATTACCTGAAGCTGGTCCTGACGGAAGAGGATTATGACCTTTTTGCCATGTTGTTTTCCGCCGGCGAGTCGTCGGAGCGTCGCATGCTTTGCTTTGACGCGGGGGAAGATTATGATAATGAGGAATATTTGGAGCTTTGTACGGAAGCGGCATCTGAGAACGTCAGCATCAGTACGCGTTACATCGATGAGAGGGAGGAGAAGATTGGAGAAACGTCGTTTTTAGAGATCTTCATGATGATGCTCACCGTCCTGGCTCTTGTCACCTTTGTGGCGGCAATCTTTCTGATCCGTCATAAGATTTCCAATGACGTGGAAGATCAGATGCAGCAGATCGGTGTTTTGGAAGCTTTGGGGTATCGTTCCGGGGAGATTTCAAGGTCCTATCTTTATGAGTACGTGATCTCCGGCGGCATTGGCGCAGTGCTGGGAGGAATGCTTGCCTTCCTTGTTGCCCCCTTGGTCGATCAGGGAATCCGCGTCATGCTGGGGCGCAAAGTGGTAGGGTCGACTGGCGTTCTTGGCATATTTTTGGTAATGGTTCTTGTGGTTCTGGTCGTGGTGGCATTTGCACTTTGGAAGGCTAGAGTGGTCAAGAATTACCCGCCGGTCATCGCTCTTCGCCGCGGCATAAAAACCCATCATTTTGGAAAGAACGTAGTGCCCTTGGAGCGCTTTCAGGGCAACGTGAATCTGGGCCTTGCCTTAAAGGGATTCTTTAGCGGCAGGAAATCTTTTTTCGGGGTCATGATCTGCATTGTGGCAGCAGGAACGGCCATTTTGTTTTCGGCGCTCACCTTTACCTTTTTCAAGGATGATACCAGGGGCCTGCTCGGCATGATGGGAACGGACACGGACGCCCTTCGCGTCAGTCTGATGAGCGGCATGGATCCGGAGCAGTTTAGGGAAGAGGTTTTAAAGCTCCCGCAGGCCAGAAAGGCACTGATCGCTTATGATGGCGTTACCGTATCCGTCAAAGGATCTACAAGCTCCGCATACGTTACCATTTTTGATGATTTCGCGGATGCGGAACAGATCATGCCCTACGAGGGAAGATGCCCGGAGAGGGACAATGAGATCATGGTCGGGCTTCGAAGGAGCAAAGCGGAGAAGATCGCCGTTGGCGACGGCATGGTGATCGAATATGGCGGTATCGAAAAAAAGTACCTTGTCACGGGAATTGTCGGATGTTTGCATAATGGCGGCTCCACCGTTTTCCTGACGTCGGACGGCTATCAGAGATTAAATGGCAATGCGAGAAAGAACGTTGTTCAGATCTATCCAAAGGAAGGCGTAAGCCTTGGGGAATTGGAGGCGGCAATTACGGCGCACTTTGGCGGCAGTGCAAAGGATGCCGTGGGGGAAATGGCGCTTGGAAGCAGTCTGGAGGCGAAGATCCGTTCCGCCGCTCAGGAGAAGATCGCAACCCTCCTAACCCAGTATGGGGTCACGGATCTGGACTATGCCGTGCAGGTGGGGGATCAGCTTATCACGGGGAACGGCAGGAGCTTTGTCATCCGGGAGATCAATTCATATGAGGGCATTATCAGAACGCAAATGCTCCCCATTGCCAGGACGACAAAGTACTTCTCCTTTGCAGCGGTGATCTTGATCGCGATCATTGTTGCGGTGATCCTGTATCTTATTGCATCAGGGGACGTAAGGCGGCAGCGCCAAAGCCTTGGCATCATGAAGGGGCTTGGGTATTCATCCAAGGATCTGATGACTCAGATCGCGCTGAAGCAGATGCCGACGATCCTTCTTGGGATTCTGCTTGCAAGCGTGTGCGTGTATTTCCTGAATAAGGCGTTCTGGGGACTTTTGTTTGCCACCATTGCAGAGACCAACTGGGCGGTGATTGTTGTAACGGATCTGGCTCTGGCTGTATTTTGCTACGTGGTGACCTACTTAAGCGCAGGGAAGATTAAAAAGATTTCAGTAAATGAATTAATGACGGAATAAATGTCATGAAGTTAAGGGTATGGCGGCACTCGGGGCATAGGATTGGCGGTCTCCCCTCGAGGCAGGGAAACGGCTTAACTTAATGACAATGGTATAAGGAGTAATGTCATGAAGAATGGAAAACGTGTTGTGGCGGCGTTTATGGTTGCCGGGGCTCTTGGAATGGCAGGGCTTGGGGGAATTACTGCCTATGCAGATCAGAAGGAAGGGACAGCGGGAAGCGTTTCTGAAAGGGGCCTGAAGCAGGGCGCTTACGACGTTGAAACGGAAGGGGCGGCTTACGAAAATGGCTGGGAGCGGCCCGAAAAGGAGACGGAGTACGTTTACTGTGTTGCTTCCGTGAGTAAGGTCTACGTTACGGCAGCAGTCATGCAATTGGCGGATGAGGGGAAGGTAAGATTGGAGGATCCCATTACGGAGTATCTGCCGGAATTTTCCATGGCAGATGACAGGTATCGTAAGATCACGGTCCGGATGCTGATGGATCACACCTCCGGGATCATGGGAACGACGCAGAAGGGGGCATTTCTGTATGGCACCGCCGCTCCCATTCATCACGAGGAACTGTTTTCCGTACTCGGGAGGCAACGCCTAAAGTCTGAGCCCGGGGAGTTTTCTGCATACTGTAATGACGGTTTTGACCTTTTGGAGCGCATTGTGGAGAGCGTGACGGGTAAGTCTTATGCGCAGTACGTCAAGGAAAATCTGGCGGCGCCCTTAGGGGCGAAGGCGACGGGTACCGGGAATGAGATCGAAAGCCTTCAGAATCTTGCGCCCGCGTATACGGCCAAGGGTTTACGTTATGAAAATGAGGCTTCCATGAGCCTGGGGGCAGGCGGCATTTACGCAACGGCTGCTGATACGGCAAGGTTTGGCAGTGCCTTTTTTGAGGGAGATCATACGCTTCTTTCCGAAGGGGCAAAGAAGGAGATGGGAAAGTGCTGGAATCAGGGCGATGCGTTTATGGACCAAAACGGACTTGGCTGGGATGAGATATCCTTCCCAAGATACGAAAAGGCAGGCGTTATAGGGTATGGCAAGGGCGGCGACGTAAAGAATGATCATGCTTATCTGATGGTGGCACCGAAGGAGAAGGTCAGCGTGGCGGTTCTTTCCAATGGCGGCAGCAGTACGCTGAACGGCTTACTGGCGGAGGCTATCATGGACGTATGCCTGGAGGAGATGGGAATTGTGATTCCTAAGGAGCCGAAGGGTTCCTGCGAAATCGTTTCGGAGATTCCCGCGGAATATGACGCGTTTGCGGGAGATTACGTAACCAGCAATGCCCTTGCAGGCGGTGACCAGATCAGCCGCGTGACCTTCCCGGATCACAAATACATGCACGTAGAAATGATCGGCGCTTATAGAACCTCCTGCATGGATTACGTTTTGACAAAGGAGGGAAGCTTTGCGCAGCTGACCGCAGAGGTGGCAGACAGCGGCCTTGAAGACGCGCGCATTGCCATGAATCCGGAAATCCTCTCTTTTGTAACTGCAGCGAGTGGGCAGGTCTATATTGCCTGCGTAAAGAAGGAAGTGATGCCGGAATTTGGAGAACACGTGAGAAAAACCTACGTGGGAGAGAGACTGAAGGAAAATAAGGTTAGTGATGCGGCGCAAAGCTCGTGGCAGGAAATCTGCGGAGTGGATTTGCTCCTTGATGGTGAAATCTGGTCCTCTCAAAACTATGACACGGCCATTACGAACCTTGTTATGACGGCTGAAGCGCCCGGGTACGTATTCTTTGTCAATGGCATGGGAACAAGACTCCTTCGCATCAAGGACGAAGCGCACGCCGTCTCCTTTTTGACGGTGCCCTCCAGTACCGGCAGGGATCAGGTGGACGCCGAGTTGATAAGGGAAGGGGAGGAAAGAAAGCTCCTCCTTAGTACGGGACTGGATTACGTGGTGGGAGAGGGGCTCTCAAGGTTTGACGGTAAGGAGAAGACCATTTCCCTTAAGACGGGAAAGGCGACCTGGTACTTTATTGATGATGCCATTGCCAACGGAGAAGTGAGCATCGCATCCAGACCGGAAAGCAGCGCGGTTTACGTTTATAGCCGGTATGGTGAAGTTCTCTATTCGACCCACGTCGTGGATGCATCGGCGACCCTGCCCATGCCAAAGGGCGGAAAGATCGTTTTCCTTGGAGAGGACGGCGGAAGCGTGGAGCTGAACTGAACGGATTTCTAAAGAGGAGTTTAAGATTTGTTTAAGACGGATTAAAAGTTCCTTAAGTCCGTTGTATTTCCCTCACTCTTTTTATAGAATTAAGTTGCAAGCGTTGCTTGCAACTTTTTTTGTAATTTGAAGCGTGGACGTGCCTAAGGGCATGCAGTTTTAAGTGATGCGTGTAAGGGGAGGGCGTGAAGGTGAAAGCAGGAAGAAAGCGGGCATTTATCTTAAGTGCTGCGATGGTATTGTTGCTTGGAGGATGTAGCGGAAATCCTAAGGAACCTGAAGGGCAGACTGCGGGAACGGAAGAAGCGGCCCTAACTTCAGAGTATCATTTTTTGGAGGAAGAGAGCGGGAAGGCAGGGGAAAGCAAGGAACCGTCAGTGAGCACTGCTCCTT
>ONSO01000191.1 GCA_900320485.1 uncultured Lachnospiraceae bacterium
GGTAAATTTTGAGAGAGTAAAAAGTCGTCAGGCACAGTATGACTATTTGTTTGACGTCGCCAAGGAGTGCGACAGGCAGACGGCAGTGCTTTACCGGGATAATGAGAGTGCACTGCCGCTGATCGATCTTTTGGAGCGAAAAGGAATTCCCTATCGCATGAAAAACGGAGACTTTTCCTTTTTCACAAGCCGCGTTGTTACGGACGTACGTAATGTTTTACGATTGGCGCTGAATCCTTATGACGCGGAGCTTTTCATGAAGGTCTACTTTAAGCTCCAGTCCTTCCTGAAAAAGGATCAGGCACTGGACATGTGCAGGATCAGCGATTCTGAGGGGATGATCCTTTGGGAGGCATCGGAGGAGGTCCTTGGGATTCATTCCAAAACGGTGGAGCGGTGCAGGGCCATTGGCGCAAATCTCCGCGTCATGCGAGAGGAACCGCCGGTCAAGGCAATTTCGCGCCTTGAGAATTCCCTGGGGTACGGAGAATACTTGGAGCGCAATGGCCTGGACGCGGGAAAACTCTTTCTCCTAAAGATGCTGGCGCGGCAGGAAAGTACGGTTACCGGTTTTTTGGAACGGCTGGAGGAGCTTCAGAAAATTCTTCAGGACAAAGTTTTTGAACCCAAGTGCAAATTCATTCTTTCGACCATTCATTCTTCGAAAGGATTGGAATATGACCGGGTGATCCTAATGGACGTGATCGATGGAGTATTTCCTGCTGTTACGGACGCAGTTCTTGGAATTTCCGAAGAGGAGCGGCGCCTGTTTTACGTGGGGATCACCAGGGCCATGAATGACCTTACGATCCTGTGCTGTGAAAATGAAAGCTCCAGATTTCTTTCAGAGCTAAAGCCAGTTACCTTCGCGGCAAAAGCTAGTGGCATGGGCAGGCGCGGCAAGGTGGCGCCGCCTTCTCTTACAAACGATTATCTAAGGCCAAGGCAAGAACAAATGGTGCCTGGGCTGGCAGTAGACGAGGGCAGTTCGGTTCTCCATAAGAAATATGGTCGCGGAGCCGTTATTGGCGTAAAGCGCGACGTAAAAGGAAATGCCACAAGGATCCGCGTGAGATTTGAAAACGGGGAGGAAAGACTCTTTACCAGTCTGGCTTTTCAAGGAGCGATGAAGGTGGAATGATCGTTTGAGCAGCCGCATAACGTTATTTGCGGGCATCTTGGTACCTTCCTTTGTACCGCTTGGTTCTCCGCATATTGCCATGCACCGTAAGGCTTGTTAAGATGGGTTCATAAAACAGATCAAGGAGGATTTTGGTTATGGATTCCATGAAGATTACGGAGAACCTGGAGGCACTGAACGTTTTGAAAAAGGATTCCCAGAGGGCGCAGAAGAGGGGACTTCCCTTTATGATGGCGTCGGTGGTGATCTGGGGAATGATCCTTGGGACGCAGCTTTTGGACAAGACGGTGTCCGCGAAGAATTTTTATGCCTTTGCCTGTTCGGCGATGCTGATGCCGCTGGCCTTTGCTTTTTCCAAGCTGATACGGGCTGACGTTTTTAGAAAGTCGAAAAACCCCATTGACCAGTTGGGATTTCTTTGTACCATGAATCAGATGCTTTACCTTGTCATTGTCATGTGGGCCTTTAGTCAGAAGCCGGAGGCCATGGTAATGCTGTATGCCATGGTATTTGGCGCGCACCTTCTGCCCTTTGGCTGGGTGTATGACAGCAAGGCATATTACGTTTTTGCCGTGGCGGACTGCATTGGTGCCATGGTGATCAGGCTGGCATTCGGTAACGTTGCCATGGTTGGTTTTATTATTTGCATGCAGATTGCTCTCTACGTGCTGCTCTTTCAAGAGATCAGAAGGGAATAGGAGTTCAAGTGAAGGTTGAGATCAGGCAGGATCAGGGTACTTTGTCAACGTTTGTGGAAATTCATTGTAAGGACGTGACGGAGGAAGTGGCAAAATTAAAACGGTATATCGACAGGTATCAGACGGGGCTTACGGCAGCTTCCGAGAGCGGGGAAACGGTTCGCGTGACGTTAAATGAGATCCTGTATGCTGAGTCCGTGGACAAGAAAACCTTTCTCTATACGGAGAAGAGGGTCCTTTGCACGGAGAAGCGCCTGTATGAATTAGAGGAAATCCTTGACGGACGGGATTTCTTCCGTTGTTCGAAGTCGGTGATCCTAAACGTCAGTCAGGTTGTAAAGCTGAAGCCGGAGATCACCCGGAATATTCTTGCAACGCTGAAAAACGGTGAGGTTGTCGTGGTATCCAGAAGATATGCAACGGCTTTCAAAAAATTGATCGGGATAGGGGATTGAGACGTGAACGGGATAAAAGATTTTTTGGTTTGGTTTCGAAATGGCTTGGCATTTTCATATGCGTGGCTTGTGCTTTGTACCGTTGTCTGGGCGTTAGCCAGCGGAAAGGAAGGTATCTCGGCCTCTTTTTTGATCAAGCTGTTTATACTTTGCATATGGGGCGTATTTGTCTTCCGCATTAGTTTTATTAGCCGGAGGGTGCAGAAGAAAGGGTTCCTCTTTTCGCTGACGCTCTTTTATCTTCTGTTTATTCCGGCGGAGATCGCCCTTTTATATTTCATGAAGGTATTTACGACGAAAGGCAGTATCTGGCAGTGGGGGGCTTTTGGAGCCATTGTTGTACTGACATATGTCTCCTCCGTGGTAATTGACGTTTGCATTATGAGGAAAAAAGCAGTATTATATACTCAGAAGCTTCAAGCATACGTCGCAGGGAATGGGGAAGGGAGATGAGCATATGGGAACTTTTTCAAAGGTACACAGGTTTCATGAAGCGGGAGAGGGCGCTAACGTAAACAACGTTGACCGGTTTGGCACGCCGGCCTATTCGCTCTATACAACTTCAAAGGTGTTTACGCTGCATCATCACATTGACGTAACGGATGATGACAAAAACGTTGTGTATACGGCAAGGTCAAAGGTGATCAGCCTGCATGACAAGACGGATCTATATAAGGCTTCGGGAGAGCACGTGGCGCATATTGAGCGTAAGCTTATTTCGTTGCATGAGCGACATTTCGTGACCATGGATTCCGGTCTTTCTTTTGAACTGTCAAACGAGCTTTTCCACGTTATCAAGGACGTGACCAATATTGAAGGCCTTGGATGGCAACTGCGCGGAAACATCCTGTCCCTGAACTTTGAATTATATGATAAGGTTGGAAACGTGATCGCGGTGATCGGACAAAAGATGTTGTCCATTCATGACAAGTATTGCATTGACATTTATCAGAGGGAATATGAAGACATAATCATTGCCATTCTCATCACGGTACAGCACATGATCCGTGACAGGGAGAATCGCTCAAATTCATCCTCGGGATCGTCGTCAAGCAATTGACGGAGCCGTCGGCAGACGAGGTAATGAGACAGAAGAAGCGGACGTAAGCCGGGATTAAAATCTTGGTTTCGCTCGCTTCTTTTTTATTTGGAGAAAGCATGCGCTTTGTAAAAATTATAAAACGTGAATCAAAAATATATAACAAATTCTGCCTGGAATAATCTGAAAAATAAATGGACTAATTCACAAAAATATGATAAAATAATTGATTGTAAAGCAATTTGCGGCATAAGAGGAAGAACGGAGGCTGCGTTATCATGATAACGGGTAAGCACCCGCACTGGGGGAAAAGATTATTGGCCGGAATGGCGGCATTTGTCCTGGCTTTGTCAATTTGGCCGGGATACGTGACTGCGGATGGAGCGGAAGCAGAGACACGGACGGAGACGGTACGTAAAGTTACCGTGGATCCCATGGGGCGAAGCGAGGGGTATGCTGCCGTGCTCTATGACAATACCAATGGATTGCCTACTTCAGAGGCCAATGCCATTGTGGAAACGTCCGAGGGATTCCTGTGGATCGGAAGCTATAGCGGACTTATCAGATATGACGGGAATACCTTTGAACGAATGGATTCCACAACGGGTATTGCAAGCGTGGTGTGTTTGTACGTGGACAGTAAGAACCGCCTTTGGGTAGGTACCAATGACAGTGGCGTTGCCGTTTTGGACAGGGAAGAGGAGTACCATTTTAACAAGGCAGAGGGCTTAAAATCAGCAACGGTCCGTTCCATTACGGAGGACGCGGAAGGGAACGTTTACGTCGCTACGACCCATGGTCTTGCCATCGTTGATCAAAACATGAAAATGCATTCGATAGATGAACTTCAGATCAACGAAGAATACGTAAGGGTTTTGATTACCGGCGTTGACAACGTGATCTATGGCCTTACCATAGAAGGCGCCGTATTTACCATGAAGGATGGAAAGCTTACGGGCTTTTATGAAGGTGCAAAGCTCGGAGTAGATAACATTCATGCCATTTATCCGGATCCTTCCAATCCCGGTTTTTTGTATTTGGGAACAAAGGGATCGGAGTTGTATTATGGTAAACTGGATGGCGGGTTCAAAAATTCCCAAAGGATTGACGTCTCACCACTTACGTACGTAAATCAGATCGCCAGCTTTCAGGATCAGTTATGGGTCTGCGCGGATAATGGCATTGGCATTGTGGAGAATGGGCGTTGCCAGAAACTGGAGAACATTCCGCTTGTGAATTCCATCGAACAGGTGACTACGGATTATCAGGGAAACCTTTGGTTTACGTCTTCCAGACAGGGAGTCATGAAGATAGTGCCGGACCAGTTTATGGACGTGTTTGAGCGTTATGAATTGGATTCTCAGGTAGTGAATACGACTTGTTACCTGGATGGACAATTGTTTATCGGTACGGATGGCGGGCTGATCGTTGTTGACAAAGAAAAGCCGCTTGAGAGCTTACCGCTGAAAAAAGCCGTAACGGCCTCGGGAGAAAACCTGGATTCCATGGATCTGATTGAGCTTCTAAAGGGACGAAGGATCCGCTCCATAGTGCGTGACAGAGAAGAGAGATTATGGTTTTCCACCTATGGTGCCGCAGGCCTGCTGAGATATGATCACGGCGTCGTTACGATGTTTTCCATGAAAGATGGACTTCCTTCAGACAGAATCCGGACCGTGATAGAGAGCAAAGATGGTACCATTATGGTTGCGTGTACCGGAGGCATTGCCATGATCGAAGGAGACCGCGTCACGGAGGTCTATAATGAGGCTTCCGGCATCAGCAATACGGAGATCCTTACGGTGGCCGAGGGCCAAAACGGTGATGTGGTAGTGGGAACGGATGGCGACGGCATTTACGTGATCCAGGGAAAGAAAAGCGTTCACGTTGGAACGGAGGAAGGACTGCAGTCCGGTGTAGTTATGCGGATCAAGCATGACGTCAGCAGGAACGTTTTTTGGGTCGTTACCAGTAACTCCCTGGCATACGTGACGGAGGACTATCAGGTCACTACCATCCGTAAATTCCCATATCCCAATAACTTTGACATTATAGAAAATGAGCAGGGGCAAATCTGGGTGCTGAGCAGTAACGGCATTTACGTGGTTTCAGCGGAGGAACTTTTGAAAAATGAGGAGATTCATCCTGTCTTTTACAATCGGGACAACGGTCTTTCCTGTGTGCCTACGGCAAACTCTTACAGCGATCTGACGGAAGACGGGGATCTCTACGTGGCCGGCAGCACGGGAGTTGTCAGGGTGAACGTGGATAAGCCCTTTGAGAACGTTAATGACTTTAAGATCGCGGTTCCCTTTGTGGAAGCGGATGGCGTCAAAATTTTTCCGGATGAGGAGGGAGCATTTACCATTCCGGCTAAGGTCAGAAAGCTGACGATCTATGGCTATGTTTACGTCTATACGCTGATGAATCCGCAGGTAACCTATTATCTGGATGGATTTGAAAAGACTGCGGCAACCGTGAGCCACAGTGATTTCGGAGAGGTGAGCTACACCAATCTTCGCGGCGGAACCTATCATTTTGTGATCCGTCTCAAAGACTCCGAGGGCAGGGGAAACAGAGAGTTATCCGTTCTGATCGTGAAGCAAAAGGCGCTGCATGAGCTTTGGTGGTTTCGGACGCTCTGCCTGATCATGGTGGGCATTGTGATCGCCTTGATCGTTATGCAGTACGTTCGCAGAAAGACTAAGGCGCTATTGAAAAAGCAGGAAGAGAACAAGCTTCTCATCCGTGAGATCACGGAAGCATTTGCAATGACCATCGATATGAAGGACCGTTATACAAGAGGCCATTCCACCAGAGTGGCAGAGTATACGGCCATGTTGACGAAAGAGCTGGGGTACGACGAGGAGACGGTGGATAAATATTACAACATAGCCCTGTTGCATGACATTGGAAAGATCGGCATACCTCCGGAGGTGCTCAATAAGCAAGGACCTTTGACGGATCAGGAATTCGGCGTCATCAAATCCCATTCGGCATTGGGATATGAGGCACTAAAAAAGATCAGCATCATGCCTGAACTGGCAGTCGGCGCAAGATCTCACCATGAGAGACCTGACGGAAAGGGTTATCCTCAGGGGCTAAAGGATGAAGAAATTCCCAGGGTGGCGCAGATCATTGCCGTGGCAGATACTTTTGATGCCATGTACTCGGATCGTCCTTATCGAAAGCGCATGAACTTTGAGAGGGCCGTATCCATCATCAAAGAGGTATCCGGGACGCAGCTTACGGCGGACGTGGTGGACGCATTTCTTCGCCTTGTGGAGAAAGGCGAATTCCGTGACCCGAATGACCACGGCGGCGGCAGCATGGAGGACATCAACAACATCCATGCAAAGCAGGAGCAAAAGGGAGTTTCATCAAAAAACTGAAATTTGAAAAAACTTTATGCGGAATTGTAAAAAAAGGTATTGACTTTTTCCTGGCGACGAGATATAATACATTTTGTTCGCAGGAATGGCGGAATTGGCAGACGCGCACGGTTCAGGTCCGTGTGGTAGCAATACCATGAGGGTTCAAGTCCCTCTTTCTGCACGAGATTTTAAGGCTTTCCATGATATGTCATGGAAAGCCTTTTTTTCCTTATTTTATAAGGGTTTGCGAACAATCACACCTGTTATCACGTTTCATCAAAATCTGTCAAAATTCCCCCCTTTTTTAGAGCAAGTGGTAGTAAAAATGGTAGTGATTAAGACATGAATTATAATGTGTTATGGCGTTTATTCGATATTTTTTTCATAAATGCAAGGAAAAATTGTTAAATAGATCCGTCCGTCTCCCGTCGGAGAACGGCTACGCACGTTCCCCAACGGGAGACGGGATATACGCGCGCGTGCGCGAGAAAGATGAAAGGTGCGGGCGAACTTGGGCGTGAAACGCTTCGGGATATACGCGCGCGTGCGCGAGAAAGATCAAATAGACACTACGCTTCCACCGCCAGAGAGGGATATACGCGCGCGTGCGCGAGAAAGATGTTCCCATTTTTTAAAATCCTTTTTCCGTATTTCGGGATATACGCGCGCGTGCGCGAGAAAGATGCCTAACAGAGAAAGAAGCTGACACGATATGAACAGGAGACCATAATCAATTTCAATGCCCAAGATCAGATGGCAACACTTTATAATCACAACAAGCATGATCTTGAAAGAATGCTTCAGAACGAACGAAGCGAGAGGAACCGGACACACGTCAGAAACCGTGCCTTTTCTTTTCGGAGAGGAGGATTATGGAGAATACTGAACAGAAATACAATGCCGGAGGATCCTTTGAGACCACCATCGGCAAGACACAGTACGAAGTCGTTATGAACTTCAAGGAAGATGGCATGAGTATGCAGGAAAAGGCACTCAAAATTATAAAGAAAGATGGTGAGATTTCAGTTCAAAAATAACAGACATTATGATATAATAAATGCAGTTTTTGGAGCGTGTTGAGGAACTTTTTAACTTTTAGGATAATAGACTTTGAATGCGGTTCAAAAATAGTACTTTCGAGTGAACATAATGGCTTTGAGTGGTTGACTTACGATGAAGCTATAACAAGGCTGACGTGGGATTCCAATAAAACAGCATTGTATGAATTGAATTGTCGCTTGCTTGAAGCATGTCAAATCGGGGGATTGGAGGGGAAACCATGTTAGAAATATTAAAAGCGAGGTTTCAGGATAATAAGAATCTTCATATGGGACTGAGTTGGCTTGACGTGGAGAAACGTTTGCTTGAGCATCCGGGCTCCATGGACATTTTGAGAAGGATGGAGGAGAGCGGCGGAGAACCGGATACCATCGGCTATGACGAAAAGACGGGAAAGCTAATTTTCTGCGACTGCGCAAATGAGTCCCCTTCTGGGCGCAGAAGCCTGTGCTATGACGAAAAGGCATTACGGGGGCGTGCTAAAAACCCGCCGTCAGGCAGCGCCGAATGGAAAGCAAAAGAAATCGGCGTTTTGATCATGACGGAGGAACTCTATCGCCGACTGCAAAG
>ONSO01000023.1 GCA_900320485.1 uncultured Lachnospiraceae bacterium
GCAATGATTAACATGGTAAGATCAAAAACCGGTGCGAAAAAATTACTTATATTGGCCACTCTCAAGGAACTACAATATTTTTCATGTTGGTAATGCACAATCCCGCCTTCGCAGAAGAAGCCATTGATCACTATGTTGCCTTGGGAACAGTCAATAATATCGCTAATACTCTTTTCCCTCCAATTGAAATTTTGGATAGGATTGCCGTCATTTTCCAGAAGGTAGGAATCTTCAAATACATGTCACTTACAAATGCTCAAAGGAACTTAGTTGCCAAATTCTGCAAAACATCCCCTGGTGTTTGCGGAAAAGCTTTTGAGAAAGTAAGGAACTACGGATTTACAATTCATAACTTAGAAAATAACAGCTCTTTGACGGGTGACCGCCAAAGAGCTTTTCTAATTTCCGGATACTTTCGGATACGCAGCTTTCGGATGCGTAACCGGAACTGCACGGAAGGCCTGACCGGTGGTTATTTTGAATGATTGTCCCCTTCCGCAGGCTGGAAGAATTTTTTGATGATCAGGGGCATGCCGAGCATGGCCCAGAGCATGATCACAAAATAGCGGAACACGTCCGTGAAAAAGTTTGGCCCAAAGAGGGCGTTAAAGGAATGCTTGATGCCTTCCTTGAGGATCAGGACGCCTGCAATGCCGATGAGGAGCTTTACTGCCTGCATCCAGGGCTTTTTGCACTTCACGGAGAAGTTTACGTAACGGGTTTCCAGAACCCAGCAGATCAGGAAGCCCATGCCGCCGCCGCAGCCCTTAAAGCTGTCGGCGGCATCTTTGTACTCAATGGTGCCGCCTGCGTAGAGCAGGTAGGTATAGATCATGGTCGCCACTGCCGCCATCAGCAGGAAGATCATGAGGATGAGACGGCGCTTATGGGTTAAGGTCAGCTTGTCTGCCAGCAGGTTGATACCAAGGACAATGATGCTGGAGACTGCAAAACTGACAAGTACGTCACTCGGAGTGTGAACCCCAAGGTACATGCGGGAGAGCATGACCAGCGGGATGATGAGGAATAGCAGGAGCCGCTGCCAAAGCTTTTTACGGGTATAGCCCAGAGTGCCAAACAGCGCCGTGGCGTTCTGGGTATGGCCGCTGGGGAAGGAATAGCCGGTGGCGGATTTTTTCGCACGCTCCACGGCGGTAAAGGAGGGATCTCTTACCCATGGACGCTCCACCCTGCAGGTAAGCTTTATGACGTTGACGGCCAGGGCCGAAGGCAGGTATGCAAAGGTCATGCGGTAGGCCAATTTCTTGTCCAAACACCAGTAGAACAGGCAGATCAGCCCAAGGAGCATGATCTCCTCTCCTCCGTAAGTACAGAAGAAAAAGAAAGCTTCGCCCAAGGGCGTGCGAATGCTTTCGAGCATTTTTAAAAATTCCATTGTTTCCTCCTCGTCCGTAAATCTAAAACGGCACGTCCCTCATTGCATTCGGGATTGCAAGCAAAGCTTGCAACTGCGTGCCCTGCGGCACGTCCCTCATTGCATTCGGGATTGCAAGCAAAGCTTGCAACTGCGTGCCCTGCGGCACGTCCCTCATTCCATTCGGGATTGCAAGCAAAGCTTGCAACTATTATAACACTCTAAAGGGGAGGGTGGCAACATGTCACGGGAAAATAATTCTTGCCAATTGTCAGACGTCCTAATTTATGATAAAATAGTCGCAAGCTATGCTTGCGATCCCGAATGGAATGAGGGACGTGCCGAAGGGCACGCAGTTGGTGTGTTTTTATTGCATTTTTTATAAAGGGGAATAGGGGGCAAACATGAAATTAAGCGAGCTTTTGAAGTATCGGGAAATCGTGGTTCAGGGACATGACAATCCGGATGCGGATGCCATTGCCAGCGGATATGGGCTTTGGCTGTACTTCCGGCTAAACGGCAAGAAGGTCCGGCTGATTTATGGAGGCGGCAGACCCATTCAGAAAAGTAACCTGTCGCTGATGGTGGAGGAGTTGCATGTTCCCATTGAGCACGTGGAGCGATTAGATCACGTACCGGAGCTGCTGCTCACGGTGGATTGCCAATATGGGGAGCGCAACGTTCAGCGCTTTGAGGCAAAGACGGTCGCCGTGATCGACCATCACGTGGTTCAGGAAAATCTTTTGCCGGAGCTCTACGAGATTCGCAGCACGTATGGCTCCTGTGCCACCGTTGTATGGGACATGCTGAAGGACGAGGGATATGAGCCTGCGGAGAATGAGGAGCTTGCCACGGCGTTCTATTATGGCCTTTTCATGGATACGGGCAGGCTGCAGGAGGTGCGCCACCCCAAGGATAAGGACATGCGGGATGAACTGGAGGCGCGGCTCAATCACGGCATCCTGACCATGCTGCAAAACAGTAACCTTTCTCCGGAGGAATTAAAGATCGCCGGCAAGGCCATGGCGGGGGTGGATTACGTAAAGGGCGGAAATTACGCCCTGGCCCAGACCCAGCGCTGTGACCCCAACATTCTCGGCGTTGTCAGCGATGCCCTCATTGAGGTGGAGGGGGTTGGAACCTGTATCTCCTTCTGTGTCATGGATGACGGCGTGAAGCTGTCCGTCCGGAGCTGTGAGAGGGAGACCCGGGCCAATGAGCTGGCGGACTTTGTGACAAAGGGCATCGGCTCCGGCGGCGGGCACGTCCGCAAGTCCGGCGGATTTATCGTCAAGGAGCTTCTTGAGAAGGCTTATCTGGAAAAATACGGTGAGGACTGCGGCATGGACTATGAGCATGCGGCCCACAGGATCCTAAATGACAGGCTGAAGGAATATTATGAGGATCAGGACTTTTTCTATTCCGGGGAGGAGAACGTACCGGATCTGTCCAAAGAACCCATTTACGAAAAGCGTCGCCTGCCCATCGGCTACGTAAAGGCTACGGACATGTATCCCGCGGGGACTTACGTTTCCGTGAGAATGCTGGAGGGAGACATTCCCTTTATCATCAAGGAGGATACGTATTTCATGATCGGCATTGAGGGGGAGGTCTACAAGAACGACGAGGCCTATTTCCTCTCTCACAATGATCATACGGATGAACCCTATAAGATCAAGGGTGAGTACGCGCCCACGGTGCACCTTGCCATCAATGCTTCCGATTTTCCTTCGGAGGCGGGGAGTGTGAAATGCCTGCAGGATTACGCGAAGACCTGTTATCCCAAGGCAAGCTCCCGGGTACATGCAAAGCAGCTCACCAGGCGTACCAAGGTATTTGTGCCTTGGAGCGAGAGTTACATGCTGGGAAAGCCCGGGGATTATCTTGCAGCCAGGATGGAGAATCCCAGGGACATTTACATTGTGGACAGGGACATCATGGAGAAATCCTACGCCATGACGTAAGACGCAGGCGGGAGTCCTGACGGGAAAAGGAAGACACAGGCGGGAGTCCTGACGGGAAAAGGAAGACGCAGGCGGGAGTCCTGACGGGAAAAGGAAGACGCAGGGGGGAACTCTGCGGGTGAGGATCGAAAAGATGAAAGAAACGGAAAACGGTAAGAAGCCCAGGGAGTACGTTGCATTTATCAGCTACCGGCACACGGAGCTGGATAAGAAGATCGCAAAAAAGGTGCACTACATGGTGGAACACTACGTGATCCCCAAGGAGCTGCGCGGGCCGGATGGCAATAAGCATCTGGGGAAGGTGTTTCGGGACGAGGAGGAGCTCCCCGTATCCAGTAACCTGACGGACAGCATTCAGACGGCCCTGGATCACAGTAAGTTCCTGATCGTGATCTGCACGCCGAATCTGCCCAAGTCCATCTGGTGCGAGAGGGAGATCACGTATTTTATCGAAAAGCACGGGCGGGATCACGTGGTAGGCATTCTGGTAGACGGAACGCCGGAAACCTCTTTCCCTAAGCCTTTGACGCAGGCCATTGAGGTGGACGCGGAGGGAAATGAGGTCATTCGCGTGGTGGAGCCGCTGGCGGCAAACCTGACGGACGTAAACCATAAGTACAAGGAGGGGCGGCTTCGGAAGGAGGCGGTGCGTCTTTATGCGGCGCTTTTGGGATGCCCCTTTGATTCCCTGTGGCAACGGGAGAAGCGCCAGAAGATGCGCAAGCTTGTGGCACTAATGGGCCTTGTTGTTGCAGTGGCACTGGCCTTCAGTGCTTCCATCTACCTGAAAAATCTGGAGATCAATGAGCGTAATCGTCAGATCGAGGCACAGAACGTCCAGATCCATAGTCAGAATGAGGAGATCAAGACGCAATACGCGGAGATACAGGATAAGAACACAGACTTAAAGAGGGGCGAAGCAGAAGCCCTTCTGCAGGGCGGCGAGCTGAAGTACCAGAGGGGAGATACCCTGGGAGCCATTCAGGATGCGATCCAGGCCATGTCTTCCCCGGAGGGGCGGGAGGCTTATGGAACGGAAGCGGAGTTCCTTTTGTATCGCGCCATGGGCACGGGGCGTTATGAAAACCAGCTTCGTACCGTGGGAGTTTTGGAGCAGGAGGAGGACATCCGGGGAATGCTTCTTTCCAAGGATGGTTCCAGGCTGTATACGCTGGGAGACCGCAGTTACGTGCGATGCTTTTCAACGGAGACCTCGCAGTGTCTCTGGCTGGGGGATGCCATAGACCGGAATTATCAGTTTAACCAGGTAGCCCGGCACAGGATGACGGAGCTTTCCGATCAGGGAATCCTGCTGATCTGCCTGAAGAACCAGATCACGGCGCTGTCCCTGGAGGACGGAAGCCTTCGCTGGAATCACGTGATGGAATTGACGGACGGTGCGGATTTCTCCTGCCTGTCAGATGACGGGAAAACGCTGGCAGTGATCGACGGGGAAAGGGAATTTCTGTCCTCGGAGTATCATCTGGCATTTTTGGACGTGGCCACTGGGGAGGTCATCCGTACGATGGAGCTTCCCGAGGAAATCCGTAAGGAAGAGCTCATGGCCTACGGAGAGAGCTGCGGCGCCTTTTCGGAGGACGGAAGGTACTTTGCGGGAATGATCTACGTGGGTAGATACCTTGGCCTTGACAGAATGGGGTATCTGTTCCTTGCAGATCTGGAAAAAGGCGAGGTCCGTCTTATAAAAAGTGAGGACGTGTCAAGTTCAAACCTTTGTCCCTTTACCATCGGCATGCTCTGCAATGGTGAGGATAAGTCCATGCTTGTCATGTTCTATGATGCAAAACAGGAAGCAGTGCGCATGGATCAGGTGTTCTTTGACGGAAAGACGGGAGAGACTTCCG
The DNA here is from genome assembly GCA_900320485.1 of uncultured Lachnospiraceae bacterium. Taxonomy (GTDB): domain Bacteria; phylum Bacillota; class Clostridia; order Lachnospirales; family Lachnospiraceae; genus Acetatifactor. The sequence goes on from ONSO01000023.1 coordinate 5,205, forward strand.
CAGTACCCATTACGCTGACGGAGGTCGGGGTGGGATTCCCTTACGTCTCCACGTTTATCAAGGAAAATGGCGGCAACAATGCGATCCTGGCATCCTGTGAGGGCATGAATTTCATGTACCGCAAGGATAACGGACTGTTGGTGACTTCAGGGCAGGAGGCGTCAGACAGAATCCTTGCCCGCAACTGGATCAATACGGAGACGTATGCATATTCTTCCATTGCGGGAGACGGAAACATTTACGCATGGTATGGCGGAAACGGTTATTCCGTAACGGATTTTTCGGATAAGAAGCACATTATCATGATGGAGATCACGGACGGTTATGCAAAGAGCGGGGATGGCTATGGCTTTGAACTGAACGAGAACGTGGTCCAGGCCATTGTCCGGGATGAAGACCTTCGGACGGTTTACTTGCAAAAGCAGGCCAAGGATCCCGGAATTACCGCTCCGGAATGGGCAAAGGAAGTCACCGGGGCTGCGGGTGGCAAATATAGTCTGAAACGTCTGGACGAGGACACGCTCCTTGTGATCAAAGAGATGGAGGATCAGGTCTGCCTGTTTTACGTGGACGTGACGGCGGGAGAGCTGAAAAATAAAGCCGTGCTTGAGGTGGCTGCCCTTGGGGAACGCGCTGACTATTACACGATCCGGGATGCGGTGTACTGGAAGGATCAAAAGCACGTATCCGTTCAAATGATGAGTGCATCCTATACGTATGACCTTGCGGCAAAGAAATTGGAGGATCCCTTTGGCATTACTTCCTCACTTGTTGCAGACAGCGTGAACGTGATGCTGGAAAATGGTCAAATTCTCCAGGCGGATCTGGAATATGCCGATGGAGAGTGGGATGCTCCCGCAGATCGAATCGCATGGAGACTGGATGATGGAGAGGTTAAACAGGCCGGGAAGAGCGGCGACGTACGTTGGGTCGGACGCAACGTGTATCGCCACAATGGTGTTTTGTGGGGCGGCGCCGGAAAGTACGTGATGACCGGTACGTATGAAGGAGATGACGAGAAACGGACGGGGTTTGAAGCCTTTGACGTGACTACGGGAGCGGGCCTTAGGATACCGCTTGCGTACGTAAGCGAGAAGGAACCTGACGTGATCATGGGGAACTCGAAGCCTTTATTTGCGCTCCTTGACGATGATGGCGTTCTTCGCATTTATGATCTGGCCGGGCAGGCGCTGAAGAAGGAGATCGTGCTCCCGGCGGGACAGCAGTTCGGTGGCGTTGCCTTTGGAATGGAGGATGCGGTGATCGCGGTCTATTCCATGGACGGAAGGCTTTTTGTCTATGACGTGACCACGGGAAATTCCCTGACGCAGATAGAACTTGGGGATAAGCCCAGCGCGGTGGTGAGGAACGTTAATCTGAGATCTTTTTATGATGCAAAGTGGGGGCGCCTGTACTTTACCATTTCCGACGGTAAAGGCGCATGCCTGGACGTAAATACTTGGAACCAGATCATGATCCTCTATGGAGAAGTCGATACGTTCTTCCCCAAGACCAATCAGATCTTCAAGCTGAACCGGGAGGATACCAGGTCGGACGGCGCTGACGTGATCCTCAGACAGGAAGCGCTTACGCTGGATGAACTGATCGAAAACGCCAAGGCGCGGTAAGAGACAACGGAAATAAAAACAAAAAATGAGACGCATTTTCAAGAGCGGGCAATTGCTTGGACAATTTGCCCGCTTTTGTATATTTTAGGGGATTTTATGCAGGAATGACTCTTTTTTGGGTGGATTATTCCGTATAATTATGTTATTATAGGTGCGTGTGTCAAAGGATGAATGCTCATTCATTGCGGAGGGGGTAAAATGAAGAGTTTTAGCGGACGAAAATTTGGGAGGATGCTGTTTGGGCTGGCTTGCGTGGCCGTGGCACTGATCCTTAGCGTGCAGGGAAGTCAGGCGGCAAAAAATAAGGCGACCACGTTCCGTCTGGTTCGAACGGAAGGGGACGTCATTATTAAAAACAGCTCGGACAAGGAGCTGTCCCAGACGGCGGACATGCGTCTCTACAACGGTGATCATCAGATCACGGGGGAGAAGAGCTATGCCTGGATGAGTCTTGATGACAAGAAGGCCGTAAAGCTGGATGAAAACAGTGAGTCTGAGCTTCGAAAGAAGGGCAGAAAGCTGCAGATCCTTTTGGATTCCGGCAATTTGTTTTTTAACGTTACCGTTCCCTTGGAGAAGGATGAATCCATGAACATCCGTACCTCCACCATGGTGACCGGCGTACGTGGTACCTGCGGATGGGTAGAGGTGACGGATGAGTGGACGACCAGGATCTACCTGCTCACGGGCTCGCTGGAGACCGTGGTCATGAATCCCATGGACGGAAACTCTGAGACCACGACCATAAAGCCCGGGACCTATTCTGATTTTCTGGTATATTCGAAGGAAGCGCGGGGGCAGGACGGGCAGTCTTGCGGCATTACGGGTGGAAGCTTTTCAAAGGATGACATTCCCGGGTTTGTACTTGTGGAGCTCCTTGGGGACGAGGGGCTGATTCAAAAGATCTATGAGGAATCCGGCATTGACCTGCGGGGCCTTACGGCTGATGAGGCAAATGCAAGGCTTAAGGCTGATCAGGAGACAAGCAAAGAGGAAGCGGAAAAGATCCGGAGCGCAGCCGCAAAGGAGCTTTGCGTTGTGGCGAAGGAACCCGTGTGGAATACGGAGACGGCAAAGGCGGGAGATTCCATCGTTTATCTTGTCATGCCGCAGAAGGCGGAGACGGTGCAGGGATATCTGGACCGCCAGAGGGTGAAAAAGGTGGTACTGCTTCCCGGAGAAGGAAGCGAGGAGGATAATACCCTGAAGGTGGACGTGGCCTTTCACGTGCCGGCAGAGAAGACGCTGGAGGCCAGGGCAGGCGTGCCCGTGACGGTGGAAAAGCAATATGGCTTTACCATCGACGGAACAAGCGTAATCAAAGAGGATCTTACAAATGAAGGAAAACTGGTAGTAAACAGCTCCAATACCCTGCGGGTAGGAGGAACCTTGTACAATCGGGGAAGCCTTGAAAATACGGCCGCTGGACGGATCGTCCTTGGAACAAGCCTTGTCACGGAAGGGGATTTCGTGAACGCGGGGCGCGTAGAGGCCGAGGAGGGAAGTAACGGCGATGCGCTGATCCTGATAAAGGGCGGCACGCTTACCATGGAAGACGGCGAGATGGTTTCAAGCCTTCGTGATGCGATCATTGCCCTTGACGTGGGAGCGGATGGCGTGACCTTACGCTTAAAAGGCGGTCTTATCGCGAATAAAAGGGAAGAGGCAGCTACCCTGAGGCTTGGAGGAAACTTCACGGCAGAGTATCAGGGCGCTGACGTGGCAGGCATTACGGACACGCTTCTCGGATGGAACGTGGATTACGCAAAATATGGTCTGGAGTCCATTTTCCGGACGGATGGCATGTACCACCTGAACCTTTTGGGGGACATAGACAGTTATCTTGTGGTCCTTGGGGAGATCGCGCATGGCACCGTCAGCGTGCCCGGATACGTGGAAGCGGGCGCCAAGGTCACGGCGCGGCTGGTTCCGGATAACGGCTATTTGCTGGAGTCCGTCTCCGTTCATTATTTCGAGGGCACGGGTAAGCCCATTGGCGCGGCGGTTGCCATGGCGGCAGATCACAGTTTTATCATGCCGGATCATGACGTGACCATCAGTGCCATCTTCCGGGAGAGGAACGGCGCGGATCCTGAGGAGGAGACGCTTTACAAGGTGGAGACTGAGCCTGCCGAGGGCGGACGCATTACGGTGAGCAAAACGGAGGCTTTGGCGGGAGAAACCATAACGCTCATTGCCATAGCAAACGAGAGCGGTGAACTGGAAGGCCTTACGGTGACGGGGGAGGACGGCAAAGCCCTTGGCCTTAGCAGGAAGGGCAATGGATATACCTTTACCATGCCGGAGGGTAACGTAAAGGTGACTGCCACGTTCCACGTAAGGAAGTGCGACGTTGTCTTTTATGATGAGGACGGAAAGACTGTTTTGAACCGGCAGACGCTGGATTATGGAGAGGTGCCCGTTTATATGGGAATCGATCCTGAGAAGGAAGCAACAAGTCAGTTCGTATATGAGTTTGCAGGCTGGAAGAGCGGTGCGGCCACGTTTGCACCGGGGGCAAAGCTTCCTGCACTGACCGGGAACGTCACTTACGTTGCAACGTATCAGGGTAAGGCGGTGGCTAACGTTCCGACGGGTCCCGTCACTTATACCGTGAACTGGGTGAACTGGGATGGCTCCGTCCTGAAGCGGATCGGCGGACTGTCCAAGGGAGACAAGGTGGTCTATGACGGAGAGCTGCCGGAGAGAAAGGAAGATGCCCAGTATACGTATATGTTCAAGGGCTGGAACGGCGGCGGTAAGTTCTATGACGTTGAAGCTTCGTTCCCGGAGGTGACCGGCAACGTGGTTTATGCGGCACAGTATGATACCACGACCAAGGAATATACCGTGACCTGGACGGATGAAGGCGGGGAAGTATTGGAAGTGGATGAGGCGGTGCCCTATGGAACGGTTCCCACGTATGACGGAAAAGCTCCCATTAAGAAGGGGAATGCACAGTATGACTTTGTTTTCTCCGGATGGACCACGGCGGTGGTGGCAGTGACGGGGGACGTGACCTACGTGGCTGCTTATGACAGGAAGCTCAAGACGTACGTGGTAACCTGGCAGGATGAGGACGGTACGGTGATCGAGGTGGATGAAGCCGTGGCTTATGGCTCCACGCCTTCCTATGACACGACGCCTTCAAAGACCGGCACGGCGGAGTTTACGTACAGGTTTGCGGCATGGACTTCGGGGGGCGTGGAGTATGCACCCACGGTAACGCTTCCCGCGGTAACGGGCAACGTGACTTACAAGGCAAAATATGATGAGATAAAGAATACGTATCAGGTAACCTGGAAGAACTGGGATGACAGCGTGATCGCCTCTGCCAGCGTGGAGTACGGAAAAACGCCGGTTGCACCCGGATATGGCTCGGAGACGTTCCCCTTAAGAAGCGCGGATGCGAGCGGGCAGTATTCCTTTAGCGGATGGAGAAACGGCAAAGTGCTCTATACGGCGAACGACACGCTGCCGGCGGTAACGGGAGGCGTAACTTACGTCGCGGAGTATAGCGTGACGTACGTGCAATACACGGTTTCGTTCTATAATGGAGAAGTGCTTCTGGCCTCGGCCAACTATAATTACGGTGACATTCCCTATTATAGTGGGGAAGAGCCTTATATGGCCAGCACGGATGCATATGATTACAGCTTTGGAGGCTGGACGGATGAATCTCAGGAGATCTATTCGGGTGATCTGCCTGCGGTTACCGGGAACGCGTCCTATGCCGCTCACTTTGATGAGATCACGAGGGTTTATACCATTACTTTTGCCCTGAAGAAAGAGGATGGCGGCACCGTTCTCTACAGTAACGATTTTGAGTACGGCTCCACGCCGGAATATGCGGGGGACGAGCCTTCCAAGGCGTCCACGGATACGGTGGAGTATTATCTGGAAGGATGGGGAACTGTGGAAGGCTTGTTGGATGAATTGCCTGCGGTAATGGGAACTGCAACGTACTATGCCTATTTTGGCTCGCGGCCCAGAACCTATGGCGTGACGCTGAACCTGAATGCGGCGGGAGATGACAGTGCGTCGATCAATTCCGGCAACGTAACGGAATATGTTTGCGGAGTCGGTGCAACGCTGCCAAGGGACGTAACGAGAACGGGCTACCGGTTTGACGGCTGGTATGATAGTCCGATGCCCAAGGAAGGCGAGATGCTCATTTATCAGATTTCAAATAATGACTATGGGGACAAGACCTATTATGCAAAGTGGGTAGCCGCCGAGGCACCCAGCCATTCCATCACGCTGAATTATGATTCTGAGGGCGGAAAGGTTGACGTCGCTACGTCTGCAAAGGCGGGTGACGTGGTAAACGTCAGCGTGTATCCAAATGAAAACTGTGTCTTGGATCATCTGACCTATACGTACGTCGGCAATGACGGAAACGTGACCAGCCAGATAGGTCTCTCGAACGGCGTGGGAAGCTTTACCATGCCGGACGGTGACGTAACCGTAAACGTTGGATTTAGCGGAGGGGCGTAACATGAGCGAAGCATCGCATGATGAGACAAGGATAGAGGACTGGGTAGCCAGCGAGAGTAAGAAAAGAGCGGAAGGAAAGATGAAAAAATGGATCCTTTGGGGGGGCATCGCATTGGGCGCCCTGGCAGTCATTGGAGGGATCATCTTTTTCCTGACGCGCGGAAAGAAAGCACCTAAGACCGAAGAAATCCCGTATCTGGAAGGGCTGGACGTGGAGTGCGGCCCCAATGGGATCACGGCACTGCCCGGAGGCGGTTTCCTTGTGACGGACATATACGGGAAGAAGATCTGGGAGTTGCTTGGAAAGAATGCAAAGGTTTTCGCGGGGGCGGAGACGGCAAGGGATGCCTCCGGACGGCCCATGGGCGGCTATCAGGATGCCAATTATGAGGAGTGCCTGTTTGCGGAGCCCTGGGCCATAACGCCTTTCCTTGGCGGGTATGCCGTTTCGGATACGAAGAATCACGTGGTGCGGCTCCTGAAGGATGGCGTCGTGGAGACTCTGAACGGGTTTTCCGATCAGCTTGCGTCGGATGACATGGGCGTAACCTTTGAGGCACCCACGGGGCTTGCAACGGATGATCAGGGCAGGCTTTACGTCGCTGATACGGAGCAAGGGATCATTTACGTGATCACGGAGCAGGGTGAGGTTGACGTATTTTACGAGGGGTTAAATAATCCCATGGGCATTTGCTGGAGTGACGGCGCACTTTACGTGGCGGAGACCGGGGAGCACCAGATCCTCAGGATCGCGGACGGCGTAAAGATCGTCTTTGCCGGAAATGGCGAGGAGGGGGAAGAGGACGGACTTACCACCACGGCAACGTTCTCCTGTCCTCAGGGCGTTGCGGCGGGAAAGGATGGCACCATTTACGTTTCCGATACGGTAAACGGTGCGGTTCGCCGGATCGCGGGCGGCAAGGTGGAGACCATCTGGAAGCTGAAAGACGATGCGCTGGATACGTTCCCAGTTTCGCCCGTCGGCATGTGTTGCGAAAATGACGTGCTGTACGTATGTGATCCTTTTTCAAGAAGGATCTATGTTTTGAAGTAAGACGGAGACGCCTGCGGTAGCGTAAGGAGTGGCAGATGAGAAAGAAACGTAAATGGGCGGTCAAATTGATCACGGCAGTTCTTGCATCGGCGCTGTTTTGTACAATCGCGGGGCTGGGATTTCTCTATGGCCCTGACAATACGCTGTCAGACTTGCTGTATCAGCGGGAAAACGTAACGGACGGTGAGATCATTGTCATTGGCATGGATCAGAAAGCCATGGATGAGCTTGGTCCCATGCCCTGGCCCAGGTATTACGTGGCGGATGCCATTGAATTTCTGAATTCTGATCCTGAAAACCGCCCGGCGGTGATCGGCATTGATACCATTTACGCGGGCGAAAGCGGGGATCCCGACGCAGACGCCGCGCTGGCGGAGGCTGCGCGGGAGGCAGGAAACGTGGTTGTGGCAACCGTGGCTACCTTTGGAAGCGAGCTGCAGTTTGAGGGCGATGACTTTTTCATGGCACAAAAGCAGGTGAAGGCCTGGGATGAACCCTATGAAGCATTGAAGGCGGCGGTTGCCGGCACGGGGCATATTAATGCCATGGAGGACAGGGATGCCATCCTGCGGCATGCCCTGCTGAAGTTTGACGTTCCCGGCAGGGGCGAGGAGTATTCCATTGCCAGGGTGATCTATGAGCGGTACTGTCAGGTCCGGGGCATTGAGGCCAATCCCCTTCCGGAGACGGATGCCAATGGGTTTTATTATCTGCCTTATACCACGAAGAGCGGCGGGTATTACGACGGCATTTCCGTGGCGGATCTTGTGAATGAAGAAGTGGATCCGGCGATCTTTGGGGGGAAGATCGTGCTCATAGGCCCCTATACTTATGCATTGCAGGATTCCTATCGCACGTCCATTGATCATGCGGCGCCAATGTATGGCGTGGAGTATCTGGCGAATCTCATCGATAATTTCCGCAGCGGATTTTATCCGAAGGAGGCGCCGGAGGCGGCCCAGCTGGCGGTGCTGTTTGTGATCTGCTTTGGAATGCTTTTATTCTTTTATGACAGGCACGTGGTAAAGGCTCTGGCGGCGGAAGCGGCGGCGGTGGTGCTTTGGATCTTGATCTGCCTTGGAGCATTCCGCTGCGGGGTGATACTGCACGTATTGTGGGTGCCGCTGTTTGTGACCGTGCTCTTTGTGGCATCCGTTGCCATGAACTACCTGCGGGCCGCAAGGGAGAAGCGCCGCGTGCAAAATACTTTTGGCCATTACGTGGATCCCTCAATTATGAAGACGCTTTTGGAGCAGGGGAGTTCCGCGTTGGAGCTGGGGGGCAAAACATATGACGTTGCCGTTTTGTTTGTGGACGTGCGCGGATTTACCAGCATGAGCGAGAGCATGGATCCGCCGACGGTGGTGGAAATTGTCAACCGGTATCTGACCCTGACCACGGAGTGCATCATCAAAAACCACGGCGTTTTGGATAAGTTTGTGGGAGACTGCACCATGGCCTTTTGGAATGCGCCGGTGCCGCAGGAGGATCCCGTATATCTGGCATGTCTGGCGGCCATGGACATGGTTGAAGGGTCAAAGGCCCTGGGCGAGGAATTGCAAAAGCGCTTTGGGCGGAGCGTGTCCTTTGGCATTGGAGTGAACTATGGCCCTGCGGTGGTCGGTAACATTGGGGCGCCGCTCCGCATGGACTATACGGCCATCGGCGACACGGTAAACACTGCGGCCCGTCTTGAGGCAAATGCGCCCGGAGGGGAGATCCTGATCTCCAGGGCCGTGGCAGATGCCCTGGGAGACAGGGCAAAGGTGACAAGCCTTGGGGATTCCATTAAGCTAAAGGGAAAGGCGGAAGGGTTTGAGATCCTGCGGCTGGACGAACTGAAAAGATGAGGAAGGGCGGGAAAAACAGCCCGGAAAGGAAAGGATGCCCGCAGGAAAAAGGGCCCAAAAGGAGGGAATGCCCGAAAAGGGCGTGGAGATAATGGACTATAAATTCAGGCATAAGGAGTGAAGAAAGATGTTTCAGATCATTACGGACAATGGTTCAGATTTACCAAAGGAGTGGCTTTTGGAGAATCAGGTGCACTGCCTGTATCTCAGCACGATCTTGGACGGAGAGGTTATTGCGGGAAAGGATAAGGAGCTTTCCGCAGAGGAGTTTTACAAGATGCTTTCGGAGGGGGCTAAGCCTTCTACCTCACAGATCAATCCTCAGCAGGCAAAGGAGTTTTATGAGGAGCATGCGGGGGACGGGGATGAGTTTTTGTACGTGGGTCTTTCTTCCGGACTTTCCGGAACGGTGGGCAGCGTGAAGATCGGCGTGGAGCAGTTTTTGGAAAAGCATCCGGAGAAGAAGATAGAGGTAGTGGATTCCCTGACGGGATCTTTGGGCGAGGGCATGATGGCGTGGCATGCGGTCAGGCTGCGCCGGGAGGGCAAGAGCCTTGAGGAAACGGCAAAATGGCTGAGGGATAATTGCCAGCATTTCCTGTTGGATTTTACCGTGGATAATCTGTTTGACTTATGGAGAGGCGGAAGAGTTTCCAAGACCAGCGCCATGATCGGAACCCTCGTTGGAGTAAAACCCATGCTGATCGTGGATCCGGAGGGAAAGCTGGTGGTAAGGGAAAAGCTCCGGGGCCGTAAGAAGTCCCTGAACGCGCTGGTGGACGACATGGAGGTGCGCCAGGCGGCGAAATTCCCCGAAAATGAGCAGATGATCATGATCTGTCACGGCAACGTGCCGGAGGATGCGGAGTACGTGCGCAGGCTCGTGGAGGAGCGCTTCGGCTACAAGAACTTCCTCATGAGCAACGTGGGTCCCATGATCGGCACCCACACCGGCGCCAGCCTCGTGGTCCTGTCCTTTATGGGGGATGAGAGGAAGTAGGAGGGGAAAGTAACCGGAGGAAATTGCGGCATCAGTAACTTTTCACAGTAAAAATAGCAATATTTCGTTATTTTTGCACAATATCTGATATTGCAATTTTACTAAGCTTTGCATATAATCATACTTGGTTAAAAAATTAACAGATTCAAAATTACATAGGAGGGATTTTGGAATGTCAGTTGACAAATTTATGACAGACGAGTATTTGTCTGACTTAAACGCATACTGGCGCGCTGCAAACTATCTTGCCGCAACCCAGTTGTATCTGTTGGACAATCCCCTGCTCAGAGAGCCTCTGACCAGGGACATGATCAAGAAGAAAATTGTTGGACACTGGGGAACCGTACCTGGCCAGAACTTTGTTTATGCGCACATGAACCGTGCCATCAACAAGTATGATCTGGACATGATCCTCATCTCCGGCCCCGGTCACGGCGGAAACTTCTTTGTGGCTAACTCTTATCTTGAGGGTACCTACAGCGAAGTGTATCCTAACATTTCTCAGGATATTGAGGGCCTGAAGAGATTGAACAAGCAGTTCTCCTTCCCCGGCGGTATCTCCAGCCACGTTGCACCCGAGACTCCCGGTTCCATCAACGAGGGTGGTGAGCTTGGATACTCCATCGCTCACGCATTTGGTGCTGCATTTGACAACCCGGATCTGATCGCTACCGTTATCGTTGGTGACGGTGAGGCTGAGACCGGACCTCTTGCAACTGCATGGCATTCCAATAAGTTTCTGAATGCTAAGACTGACGGTGCGGTTCTTCCTATTTTGCATTTGAATGAGTATAAGATCAGCAATCCTACCGTATTGTCCCACATCTCCCATGAGGAGCTGGAGAGCTTCCTGCATGGTTGCGGCTGGGAGCCTCATTTCGTAGAGGGCAGCGACCCCATGACCATGCATAAGCTCATGGCTGAGGCTGTTGACAGCTGTATCGAAAAGATCAAGGCAATTCAGAAGGATGCACGCGAGAACGGCAACGAGGAGAGACCTTTCTGGCCCATGATCGTTCTTCGTTCCCCTAAGGGTTGGACCGGTCCCAAGGTTGTGGACGGACTTCCCGTGGAAGGTTCTTTCCGTGCGCATCAGGTTCCCATCACCATGGAGAAGCCTGAGCATCTTGACCTTTTGAAGGATTGGCTCCTTTCCTATCATCCCGAAGAACTCTTCGATGAGGAAGGCCGTCTTGTTGAGAGACTTCGTTACATCGCTCCCAAGGGAGATCACAGGATCAGCGCAAATCCTCACGCAAACGGCGGTAAGCTGCTTCGTGACCTGCGTCTGCCCGATTTCAAGGATTACGCAGTAGACGTAACCGCTCCCGGCGCCGTAGAAAAGCAGGATATGATCGAGCTTGGCGGATTTGTTCGCGATATCTTCAAGCTGAACAAGGATGCTAAGAACTTCCGTATCTTTGGACCCGACGAGACCATGTCCAATCGTCTCTACAAGGTATTTGAGGAGACCAAGCGTGATTGGAACGGTGACTATCATGAGAAGGACGAGGATCTTGCTCATGACGGACGCATCATGGACTCTTACCTTTCCGAGCATATGTGCGAGGGCTGGCTGGAGGGTTACCTCCTCACCGGTCGTCACGGCTTCTTCGCTTCTTACGAGGCATTTATCCGTGTCGTAGACTCCATGTGCGCACAGCATGCAAAGTGGCTGAAGGTTTGTAACGAACTGCCCTGGAGACAGAAGATCGCTTCCCTGAACCTGATCCTGACCTCCAACGTATGGCAGCAGGACCACAATGGATTTACCCATCAGGATCCCGGCTTTATGGATCACATTGCTAATAAGAAGGCAGACGTGGTAAGAATTTATCTTCCCCCCGATGCAAACTGTCTGCTTTCCTGCTTCGATCACTGCATCCGTTCCAAGAACTACGTGAACGTGATCGTTGCATCCAAGCATCCCAGCTATCAGTGGCTGACCATGGAGCAGGCCGTAAAGCATTGTACCCAGGGTATCGGTATCTGGGATTGGGCAAGCAACGACCAGGGCGAGGAGCCTGACGTAGTACTTGCTTGCTGCGGTGACACTCCTACCAAGGAAGCTTTGGCAGCAGTTACCATTCTGCGTGACAACCTTCCTGAAGTGAAGATCCGTTTCGTCAACGTTGTTGACCTAATGAAGCTGGAGCCTCACACCAAGCATCCTCACGGTCTTACTGACGTGGATTACGATGCTCTGTTCACTAAGGATAAGCCCATTGTCTTCGCGTTCCACGGTTATCCTACCCTGGTTCACGAGTTGACCTATAATCGTCATAACCGTAACCTTTCCGTTCACGGTTATCAGGAGGAGGGTACCATTACGACTCCTTTCGACATGAGAGTGCAGAACGAGATCGACCGTTTCCATCTGGTAATGGACATCATCAATCATCTGCCTCAGCTTGGCAACCGCGGCGCATATCTGCTTCAGCAGATGCGTGACACTCTGGTAGCTCATGATCAGTACATCGCTGAGTACGGCATGGATCTTCCCGAGGTTCGCGATTGGAAGTGGCACGTTCCCGAGAACAACTAATTTACATATATCCTTCCTTTACGATCCCGTACCGCAAGGTACGGGATTTTTTTGTCAGCGAGGAAGGAAACAAAGCGTGCACGAAATAAAAACAGGAGTCGCGAAGCGACGACGGCTGCGAAGCAGGGCATTTGGTTCCCGCCGGACATTGAAAAAAAGAAGTCTGCGTGATATAATGTACAAAAGGAGTCACCTGATTTGAACAAAGCGCGGAAGCGCCGGCAACGCGAGAGGATCGGGAGGCTTTCTTACTTACGGGACGGGCCGAAAGGCACGCTGAAGGGCATGCCGGAGGCACGGTATCATATGGCTTACTATAGGGGGATGGCCATGGGAGAAAATGGAAGGCATTTAAAGATTGGCTGGACGTTCATGATCGTTTGTATCGTTCCGCTGCTGATCTCTTCGGTGAGTACGATCACCACGTTGTTTTTGCGCTCCAAAGAGTCCTGCGAGGAGAGTGTGTATCGTCAGATGAATCTGATCTTGGATGACCGCATTGCGGCGATCCAAAGTTATGTTGACAGTGCGGAAAAAAACCTGCGGGAATATGGCACTGCGCCCGTGATCAGGGAGATGCTGGTGGCGCTGGACCGGGGAGAAAAGGCGAAGTTTGCGGAACTGCAGAAGAAGGCTCAGAAATACACAAATGATTTCTATGCGAATCTTACCGGATGGGAAGGAATTTACGCGAGCAACTGGGATACTTTTGTGCAGGTGCATTCCAATGCATCGGCAGTCGGAATGCAGACAAGAAAGGGCGCTGACCTGGTGCATTATCGCACGACGATGACCATGCACTCGGACGGATTTTTTGACGGAGGTGCTTTTATTTCTCCTGCATCTCAGAAAATGATCCTGAACCTGCGGCAGTGCATTTATGATGAAAATGGTAAGGCAGTGGGACTGATCGGAGGCGGCCCGTTTTTGACGGAGCTTGGGAGCGAATTGGCTGACGTAAAGGACGGAGAGCTGGTCGGCGCGACGTTTATTCTTGCGGATTACGCGCAGGACATTTACGTCCTTTCCAATGATGAAAGGTATACGAGCTGTGCGCCGATTGACAGCGCGGAGCACGTGAGCCTGATCGACAAGATCCTTGAAGAACAGGGAGACGTGCAGGGATTCTACAAGCTTGGCGGGAAAAAGTCCATCGTATGCATGAAATTGATGCCGCAGTACAACATGGTTCTCATCATGTATCGTTCCGTTGACGGGATTTACGACGGCGTAAACCAGACAAACTGGGGAGTTGTTTTGGTTAACGTGTTGATAGTGGTGATCTGCCTGGCGCTGATCCTGCTACTCACTTTTATGATGAACAGGAAGTGCGACGGGTTTGTGAAGGCCGTGGAGCAGATGTCGGACGGTGACGTGAGGGTGGAAATTCCGGAGAACATTGTGCTGGAGGAGCTTAGTAAGATCGCGGAAGCAACGGAGAGGCTGCGGGAAAAGCTTGCGGATACGGTGAATCAGATCCGTGACGAGGTAAGCTTTGTGGCGCTGACGGCGGATGAAGTGAATGAGAAATTGAACGCCAGCACGGAATCCACGGGAAGGGTGTCCGTGGCCGTGAATGAGCTGTCTTTGGCATCTAATCAGATGTCGGACGACGTGCAGGAAGTGAACGCGCAGATCGGCATCATGAGTGATAACATCAATGACATCGTGTCTGCGGTGGATTCCCTGAGCGAATCGGCCAGGGAGATGGAGAAGGCGAATGATGACGCGGCCGGATTTATTGATTCCATGGCGGAAAGCTCCAAGCAGTCCGCGGCATACATTGACAACGTTACGCAGCAGATCAAGAATACCAATGACGCGGTAAACAAGATTTCGGAGGCGATTTCCATGATCAAGGAAATTGCCGACCAGACAAATCTCCTGTCCCTGAATGCAGCCATAGAGGCGGCAAAGGCAGGCGAGGCGGGCAGGGGCTTCGCAGTCGTGGCGGAGGAGATCAAGAAGCTGGCTGACCAGAGCAATGAGAGTGCGGTGGAGATCCAGATGATCGCGGAGGAGATTATTACTAAGTCCTCCGGAACCATGTCCCTGTCTAAGGACGTGCAGAAATCACTGGATCGTGAGAAGGGTATTTTGAAAGAGACGAAGAATTGCTTCGCAACCCTGACCAACGAGATCACGCGCTCCGTGGACGAGATTTCCAGCATCAGTGCAAAGACGGTTTCGCTGGAAGACATTCGAAATGACATTATCGACAAGGTGACAAGCCTGTCAGCCATTTCGCAGGAGAATACGGCGTCCAATGAGGAAGTATCAAATTCCATGCGCAGCATCGTGGAGAACATTGAGGCTGTCAATAAGCAGGTGAATGAACTGAATAAGATGTCCGTCATATTGGATAAGACCGTGGATTTCTTTAAGGTATAAAATGGGGAAGGCAACTTCCTCTGGCGGGACAAGAAGACAAGAAGAAAGGGAGCTTGAACGAAAGGCGTTCGGGCTCCCTTTTTTGAGAATGGTAATCGCGCGATCTGCGAAGCGGGCGGTTTTATAAGTGAGTTTCCGGCTCGGAAAAGCTTTTTAGACGGTGGGAAGGGAGGCGAGGGATTTCGCCAGTTCCTCATCGGTGGGAACGTAGTCACTCATCTGGCCGTCATTGAACTTCTGGTAAGCATACATGTCAAAGTAGCCGGTACCCGTGAGGCCGAACACAATGTTCTTGGCTTCGCCGGTCTCTTTACATTTTAAGGCCTCGTCGATGGCAACCTTGATGGCGTGGCTGCTTTCGGGAGCGGGCAGGATGCCTTCCACCCGTGCAAAGGTGGTGGCTGCCTTGAAGACTTCCGTCTGTTCCACGCTGCGTGCCGTCATGAGACCCTGATCATAAAGCTCGGAAACTACGGAGCTCATGCCGTGGTAGCGAAGGCCGCCTGCATGGTTTGCAGAGGGAATGAAGCCGCTGCCAAGGGTATACATTTTAGCCAGAGGACAAACCTTTCCGGTGTCGCAGAAGTCGTATGCATACTTACCGCGGGTAAGACTCGGGCAAGAGGCGGGTTCTACGGCAATGATTTCATAATCAGCCTCACCGCGGAGCATTTCGCCTGCAAAGGGGGAGATCAGGCCGCCAAGGTTGGAGCCGCCGCCGGCGCAGCCGATGATGGTATCCGCCTTAATGCCATATTTCTTCAAAGCCGTCTGGGTCTCAAGTCCGATCACGGACTGATGCAGGAGTACCTGAGACAGAACGGAACCAAGCACGTAGCGGTAGCCCTCCTGAGTAGTGGCAGCCTCTACGGCCTCCGAAATGGCACAGCCAAGGCTTCCGGTGGTGCCGGGGAACTCAGCGTTGATCCTGCGGCCAACCTCCGTCAGCATGGAGGGAGAGGGGGTCACCTTTGCGCCGTAGGTCCGCATGACCTCGCGGCGGAAGGGCTTCTGCTCATAAGAAACCTTTACCATGTAAACCTGGCAGTCTAATCCAAAGTAGGAACATGCCATGGAGAGGGCGGTGCCCCACTGGCCGGCGCCGGTCTCCGTGGTTACGCCCTTGAGGCCCTGCTTCTTAGCGTAATAGGCTTGAGCGATGGCGGAATTCAGCTTGTGGCTGCCGGAGGTGTTGTTTCCCTCAAATTTGTAGTAAATATGGGCCGGCGTCTGGAGCTTTTCTTCCAGACAGTAGGCGCGTACCAGGGGAGAGGGACGATACATCCGGTAGAAATTGCGGATCTCCTCGGGAATGTCAATATAGGGGGTTTGGTCATCCAGTTCCTGCTTGGCGAGCGCGGCGCAGAAAATATGGGAGAGCTCCTCTAAGGTTACCGGTTTTTTTGTCTCGGGATTCAAAAGGGGAGCGGGCTTCTTTTTCATGTCGGCGCGTACGTTGTACCACTGCGTGGGCATTTCCTGCTCTTCCAGATAAATTTTGTAAGGAATTTTTTCCATTTTTGTTATCCTTTCCAACCTTTCCTTCCGGATCTTCCGTGATCATGAAAAGGTTTTGGTTTTCTTTTGGGCATCGTGGCAATTATAGCACTTTTCCATTTCCTTGACAAATCCTTTTTCTTTCCGGAGGACGTGACGCAGGTCACGCCCGGTGGCATAAACGTGCCAAAGAGAACCGTCCCCGGTGGCACGTATAAACGTGCCAAAGAGAACCGTCCCCGGTGGCACGTAAAAAAAACTAGTATTTTAAAAAACAATATGTTATACTACAAAATTAGAGATATTATGACTAAATAATACCAGGGAGGTTCTAACATGGCGCAGAGAACAGATATTCATAAGGTACTCATTATTGGCTCCGGCCCCATTATCATTGGTCAGGCATGTGAGTTTGACTATTCGGGCACGCAGGCTTGTAAGGCTTTGAAGAAGCTTGGATATGAGATCGTTTTGGTAAACTCCAATCCGGCAACGATCATGACGGATCCCGAGACCGCAGACGTAACCTATATCGAGCCCCTGAACAAGGAGCGTTTGGAGCAGATGCTGGGGGAGGAGGCCCGGGACGTGTGGGCCGCTACGTTCCACTCCGCCTGCGTGCGGATCCTGCGGCGTGATATCGATAAGCTGGGCTTTTCCCGCGACTTCACCATCTACGATACCGACGACAGCAAGCGGGTG
>ONSO01000276.1 GCA_900320485.1 uncultured Lachnospiraceae bacterium
ACGACCCAAAACAGGAACATTCCCAAAGACCAATATGCCAGCTTCCTGTTTCCCCGAAAGAATCCTGCCATCATCACCGCAAAGGGGATGACGTAATAGCAAAACAGAATGATGCCGCCCTCCGCCAGCACAACGCCTGCGGAATTACTCAGTCCCAGGTTTTCCGCGCGGAAATCACTGATATAATTAAATATGGGATAGGGATAATCATAGCCACAGCCTAATATGGGATATTCCAGCCAGCATTTAAAGGATGCAACAAAGTCATCAATATGGGTGGCAAAGCTTCCCCAGCCCACGTGCATTTTATAGATGACCAGTAAAACGCCGCCCAGCGCCGTCGCAATCAGCACCAGCGGAATCACCAGCTTAGCGCATTTCTTTGCGTGGATCCATTCAAGGAACAGCAAAAGGAAGGCACCCATGCAGATCAGAAGCGCCAAAATCGCCCTGCAGGAGATCAGCGCGGCAACCAGGATCATGACAATGGATGGGTTACTTTTCTTTTTCAGGAAAAGCTCCACGTACAGGCTAAAGCCCAAAAACAGGCCATACATGGGCGGCTCTAAAAATATCCCAAGGTTCTTTGTCAAGTCTCCGTGATACCACCAGCGCACCACGTAGAGATTCAGATAATTGCTGTAGTAATGCTGTCCGCCCCAGAAAACATAAACGTCATTACTCTGTCCCCAAAGCTTTAACAGACTCGCCCCGATCCACATGGCAAGGGAGATCACGGCCAAAAACAGCACCATTTTTTCCAACAGATAAAGAAGCCGGAAGCTCTCTCCGTTTTTGCGGTAAATGCGGTAAAGGATCACCATCAGGTTCATAAAGATCAGGAAATAGCCGGTAAAATATTTCCCATAGCCAAAGGGAGAACTACTGGTCACCCGAAGATCCGACTGGATCACGTTGATGGAATTCAGGGCGTTGAATTCCATGCAAAAGACAAAGGACAGAAAAAACATGGTCGCATGATCTTTAATGCACTGGAAATTCCTTCGATCCTTGATCAGGTACAGCACGATCAGTACTGCCGCCGCACCAATGGAAAAGGTCATGCCCCACTCTTTTGCATCGATGGGAAGATCGA
This sequence comes from uncultured Lachnospiraceae bacterium, assembly GCA_900320485.1. Classification (GTDB taxonomy): domain Bacteria; phylum Bacillota; class Clostridia; order Lachnospirales; family Lachnospiraceae; genus Acetatifactor. The sequence goes on from ONSO01000276.1 coordinate 1,097, forward strand.
TCGCTGCCCTGTATACGGAGTTGCAGTCAAGTAAAATGACCAGCAGCAGGAAAAATTCCGTGGTCTTGATCAGAATCTCAAGCATCAATTTTTCTTCTCCTCATGATAAGATTTTTCCGTGTTTACGGCCCAGAGGGCTTCTTTTTCCGCCTTGCCGCGGATCACGTCTGCAGCCACAAAGGAAGTCACCATGGAGTGATCCATGTTGTTGTAGCGGTGTTGACCGTTTCTCCCAACGCAGTAAAGATTGGGAATACGGTTCAGCCATGCCACAAGCTTGTCGATCTCACCGTAGGTGTCAAAGTAGGCGGGATACGCTTTTTGCACTTTTTCGCGGCAGGATTCCAGAATTCTTGTATTCGCATCGATCACGCCAATCTTTTGAAGCTCTGCAATGGCCTGTTTTACGCAGTCCTCCTCGGTCATGTTCCAGAAGTCATCCCCTTCGTTGCAGAAATACTCAAGACCGATCCAGACGGTATGCTCCGGGTCAGCCAGCATGTAGGGGGACCAGTTATTAAAGATCTGGATCCGCCCCAGCTTAACGCCCACGTCCTGCACGTAGATCCAGCAGTCAGGAACAATGTTTCCAAGGGTCGGGATCTTTGTCTTATTTTTTAGTGCCATGCGGTCAACAAGAAGTCCCACGGTCACAAAATCACGGTAGGGAAGTCCTTTGGCGATGCGGCTGACCTGCGCAGGGACCGCGCCGGGCCCTGCCACGCCGCTCCCTCCCTCCGGTGCGCCGTCACTGCCCTGAGGGGCGTTCATTCCATCCTGAGGGGCGTCTGCGCTACCTTGAGAGGCGTCCCTGCCCTGTGGGGCGTCTGCGCTACCTTGAGAGGCGTCCCTGCCCTGAGGGGTGTCTGCGCTACCTTGAGAGCCGTCACTGCCTTGCGGGGCGTCTGCGCGTTCCATGGCCTCCACAAGATCCTTAAGGGGCATGCTTGAAATGACCTCGTCTGCCTCATATACGCTTCCGTCCGCGCAGCAGACCGCGGTAATGCGCCCGTCGCCGCCACGCCTGATCTCAGAAACCTTTGCATGGAAGACAACTCTTACCCCTTTTTCTTCAGCCATGGAAAGCGCCTTTTCCCATAGCTGCCCGGGGCCATGCTTTGGATAATAGAATTCTTCGATCAGGGAAGTCTCCACCTCACGCTTTCCGGGCAGGAGCTTTCCAAACACGTTCTTTACCAAAGCCCATATGGAAAGGCCCTTGACTCTCTGCGCTCCCCAGTCGGCGGAAATGTCCCTGGGGTCTCTCCCCCATAGCTTCTCCGTAAATAGAGCTTACGTCCAAAGCGGTTAACGTAGAAATTCTCCAGTGAGGTCTCCGGGAGCTTGTGCATACAGCTTCCCAAATAGGAAAAGCCTGCCTTCATGCTGGTGAAAAAGCCCATGTTGATAAAGGTCCGGGGCTTTAAGCTGATGGGATAATCAAAAAATTTCCCTTTGTAGTAAATGCGGCTGACCCGGTGTCTTATGAGAAATACGTCGTCCGTCTTTTCCGGATCAGGTCCTCCCTCTTCCACCCTTGAGTGCCTTTGCAATATCAGGTCATCCTTCGACGGTGCTCCCTGATATTTCAGGATTTCCTGCCACCAGGCCATCACCCTGTCATCCTTGGAAAAAAAGCGGTGACCGCCAATGTCTATGCGGTTTTGACCATGCCGGGCAGTCCTGGAGATCCCGCCAACAACATCCGACGCTTCCAGGATCACGATATCATATTGTCCCGGCTCCCGAAGGAGCTCGTAGGCCGCCGTGATCCCTGCCGGTCCGGCGCCGATAATGACTACCTTTTTCAAATCTTATGCCCCTTTTCTCTGC
>ONSO01000143.1 GCA_900320485.1 uncultured Lachnospiraceae bacterium
TGTCAAATCAAACAAAAAAGTGAAATTGGCGATCAATTATTTTTTCTTGCATCTTAAAAAGGATTGTGATAAGATGAAGCAAGTTTCATAGAGAAGAGTAATTGGTGCCGGAGGGGAAGTTCTTTTTCTCCAAGGGTTAAAAGGGAAGCGGGTGTGATTCCCGCACGATCTCGTCACTGTGATAAGGGAGTGGGAGCGTCAGGACTTTGCTTATGGCAAAGTCAGTCACTGATCCGATGGATTGGGAAGGCGATGATTTCCGCGATGATCTTTCAGCCAGGAAACCTGCCAGTTATAATGGTACGGGAAGAAATTCCAGATCACGAGTAATTGGTCGTATCGCGAAGAAAACCATCTCAGGAACAGGTGCTGGGAGGGTCTTCTTTTGATGGACGTTACTCTGCTGATGAAAAGGCAGAGTTTTTGTTTTTATGCGGAAAATTCAATTCTCTTTTCTAAGAAGCCAAAGACAAAGAGCACTACAGAGAAAAGAGGAGAAGAAGATGAAGAAAAAAACGTTACTTGCGCTGCTGGCCGCAGCGTCGCTTTCCCTGAGCGGATTGGCAGGATGCACAAACATGAATGGCTACGTGGAGTCAACGGAAAGTACGGTGACGGAGGAGAGTTCCGTGGAGGAAAAAGTGGAAGTTAAGACGGATCAGGAGCTGGCAGATGAGGTTGCGGCATTGATCGATGCCATTTACGTACAGACTTGGAACGAGAAGACGGCGGAGCAGTGTGCTGCTGCAAAGGCGGCATGGGATAAGCTGACGGATGCCCAGAAGGAACTGGTGGAAGGCGAATTTGCGGATCCGGATTATTTTGGCCGCGACACCGGAGACGCCTCCAAGGATGATCCCTTAAATCAGGACGGCATTGGGGAAAATGAGCTTTTGGTGGTAAGCTTTGGTACCTCCTTTAACGACAGCCGCGTGGGTGATATTTCGAGCGTGGAGAAAGCCCTGCAGGCAGCAAATCCTGACTGGAGCGTAAGAAGAGCCTTTACGGCGCAGATCATCATCAACCACATTCTAGCAAGAGACGGCGAGAGCATTGACAACATGGATCAGGCCCTGGAGCGCGCAGTGAAAAACGGCGTAAAGAACCTGGTGGTACAGCCCACCCATCTGATGCACGGCGCAGAGTATGATGAGCTTGTGGCCGCACTGAAGAAGTACGAGGGAAAGTTGGAGAGCATTGTCGTGGCTGAGCCCCTGCTTGGTCAGGTGGGCGCTGACGCCGCAGTGATCAACGATGATAAGCAGGAGACGGCAAAGGCCGTTGTGGCACAGGCCATGAGCATTGCCGGCTACGAGGATGCAGACAAGGCAGCAGGGGACGGCCTGGCACTGGTACTTATGGGCCATGGCACGGCACACAGCGCAAAGGTTACCTACAGTCAGATGCAGACCCAGATGGAGACTCTGGGCTACAAGAACGTATTTATTGGCACCGTTGAGGGTGAACCTGAGGATACCGCTTGTGAGGAAGTGATCAAAAAGGTGGCAGCGGCAGGATACAAGAAGGTGATCCTCCGTCCCCTGATGGTAGTAGCGGGAGACCATGCCAACAACGACATGGCGGGCGACGAGGAGGATTCCTGGAAGAGCATGTTTACCGCTTCCGGAAGCTTTGAACAGGTCGACGTTCAGATTTCAGGCCTTGGTGCGATCCCTGCCATTCAGGAGATTTATAAGGCACATGCCGCGGACGCCATTGCAAAGGTGGGAACCCAGGGCAGCGAGGGGGCGCAGGGGAATTTCCTTACTGCGGCAGAGCTTGTGGAAGGGGAAACCTATCAGGCGAAGTTTACCACGGACAGCGGCATGTTTAAGGTCAATGAGGCAAATAACGGTCTTGGCGAATTGACGGTGAAGGATGGGAAGCTTTGGCTTCACGTATCCCTTTCCGGAAAGAGCATCGTGAATCTCTATCCCGGTCTGGCAGAGGATGCCAAGAAGTCCGGAGCCCAGCTCCTTGAGCCTACCACGGATACCGTGACCTATGCAGACGGCACCACGGAAGAAGTGTACGGCTATGACGTTCCCGTGCCCGCCCTTGACGAGGAATTTGACCTGGCCCTTGTGGGAACCAAGGGTACGTGGTATGATCATAAGGTAATGGTTTCCGAAGTGACCAAGGCCGGCCAGGGCAATGATCAGGATGCACAGGCGGCTTCCGGGACTGCAGCGCTTGCTGACGGCGAGTACGTGGCAAACGTAACCCTGGAGGGCGGCTCCGGTAAGGCAGGCGTGGAATCTCCCGTGACCATTAAGGTGACTGACGGAAAGTATTATGCAGTTCTTATTTGGAACAGCAAAAACTATGATTACATGATCGTCGACGGAGAGAAGATCTTAAACGAGGCTGCAGAGGGCGAAAATTCTAAGTTTACCATTCCCGTAAAGGCATTTGGCGAGGAGCTTCCCGTGATCGGCGACACCATTGCCATGAGCAAGGCTCACGAAGTGGAATATACCTTGAAGTTTGAATTGCAGCAGTAAAGGAAATGACGGAATGCAAAAGAAAAGTAAGCACTTGGTAACGCTATTGCTTTTGCTTCTTACCCTGACCCTGGGCGCCTGTGGCGACCAGGGCCGGGATCTTGCGGAGAACGTTGACGGAGAGCGTACGCAAAAGGAGCAGCGAACGGAAGAGGTGGCAGGGGCAAAGAGCCCTGCGAGCTTTGATGACATGGCATGGGAGAAGGGCATGGAGCTTTCTTATGCCAGTCAGTTTTTTGTTGAAAAAAGTGGAGATTATCAGCTGATCACGATCGTGCGCAACGATCGTTTTTTGCTTATTCCGGAAGGAAAGGCGGTTCCGGAGGGCGTGCCGGAGGACGTGATCATTTTACAAAAGCCTCTGGACCGCGTTTATCTGGCGGCTTCCTCCGTATTTGACCTGATCAGGCAGGCGGGAGCGCTCGGAAACGTGCGGTTTTCCGGTACAAAAAAGGAAGAGCTCAGCATTGCGGAGGCGGCGCAGGCCATGGAGCGCGGGGACATGCTCTTCGCGGGAAAATACAGTAAGCCGGACTATGAACTTCTTGTGGGAGAAGGATGCGACCTGGCGGTGGAAAATACCATGATCTATCACAATCCCGCCGTCAAGGAAAAGCTGGAATCGCTTGGAATGCCGGTGATGGTAGAGACCTCCAGCTATGAGGAACACCCCTTTGGAAGGATGGAATGGATCAAGCTCTACGGACTTTTGTTTGATCAATTAGATGCGGCAGAAGAATTCTTTGACCGCCAGGTGGCTCTTTTGGAACCCATTCTGCAGCAGGATGGGACCGGGGAGCGAGTGGCCTTTTTCTACGTAAATGCCAATGGCGTTGTCAACGTAAGAAAGCCGGGAGATTACGTGACCAAAATGATCTCACTGGCGGGCGGAGAGTATTTCATGAAGGAGGAGGCCGAAGAGGAAAACGCCTTGTCGACCATGAACGTCCAGATGGAAGAATTTTATCTTTCGGCCAAGGATGCGGACGTACTCATCTATAACAGCACCATTGTGGGAGAGCTCAAAAGCATTACGGAACTGATCGCCTTAAATCCGCTGTTTGCCGATTTCAAGGCGGTGAAGGAGGGCAGAGTATATTGCACGGAAAAGAATTTCTTTCAGGAGACCACGGCCATCGGAGATTTTGTGGACGACCTCAGTAACCTTCTAAGGCACCCTGAGGAAACCGACTTTCACCAATTGTTTAAACTGTCCAAGTGATCCGGGAGGGAGCTTCAAAGCATGAAAAGAATCGTTTTGTTTTTTAGTGCCATGATGATATTTCTTCTGGGATTGGCGGCATGGAACGTAAAAGCCGGAAGCCTTTCCATCCCGGCGAAGGAGCTTTGGTCCATTCTTACGGGGAGTCTGAAGGAGGGGGCTTCCTATCAGATCCTTTGGAACATAAGGCTACCCCGGATCCTTTCCGGAATCTTGCTGGGAGGCGCACTGGCAGTCTCCGGCTTTTTGCTTCAGACGTTTTTTGGAAATCCCATTGCCGGTCCCTACGTCCTTGGCATTTCCTCCGGGGCGAAGCTGGTGGTAGCCATGGTGATGATCTTTTGCCTGAGTAAGGGCATTTACTTATCCTCACTTGGAATGGTTGCGGCCGCCTTTGTTGGGTCACTCCTTGCCATGGGGTTCGTGCTGCTGGTTTCCCTCAGGGTACAAAAAATGTCCTTGCTCATTGTCTGCGGCATTATGATCGGTTACGTCTGTTCCGCCGTCACGGATTTTTGCGTGACCTTTGCGGATGATTCCAACATTGTCAACCTTCACAACTGGTCTCAGGGCAGTTTTTCCGGCATTCAGTGGCCGGGGGTGAAGTTCATGGCGTGGATGATCCTTTTTACGTGTCTGGTGACGTTTGCATTTTCAAAGCCCATGGGCGCTTATCAGTTGGGAGAGGCCTATGCAAGAAACGCGGGAGTCAACGTAAAGCTCCTGCGGTTTTTGCTGATCCTTTTATCCAGCCTTCTTTCAGCCTGCGTCACGGCCTTTGCAGGTCCCATATCCTTTGTGGGGATCGCGGTTCCGCATCTGGTGAAACTTATGACAAAGACGGCAAAGCCCTTGGTCCTGATCCCGGGATGCTTTCTGTGCGGCGCCGTTGTGACGCTGTTTTGTGACGGCATCGCAAGAACGGTCTTTGCTCCGACGGAGGTCAGCATCAGTTCGGTGACGGCGCTGCTTCTTGCACCGGTAGTCATTGTGATGATGGTGAGGAAAAAGGAGGTCAGGAGAGCATGAATGGCATGGAAGGGCAGCAGAACGCGGGAACGGAAAAAGGCCGGGGAACAGGCCTGAAAACGGACGGGTTATGCGTGGGCTACGGGAAAAGCGTGCTCCTTAAGGACGTGACGCTGGAGGTGTTGCCCGGAACGATAGTTACATTGATAGGACCTAACGGTTCGGGAAAATCCACCATACTGAAAACCCTTACGAGACAGCTTAAGAACATGGGAGGACGCGTGCTTCTTCTTGGAAGGGACATGGACGGGATGACCGGTGGAGAGATCGCGAAAACGCTTGCCATGGTGATGACGGAGAGGCCGACGCCGGAGCTTATGACTTGCAGGGAGGTAGTGGGAACCGGGCGGTACCCTTACGTTGGCATGCTTGGGATCCTTGGAAAGGAAGACTGGCGGAAGGTGGATGAGGCCATGGAGACCGTCAGTGCCACGGAGGTGGCGGATCGCAGCTTTTATGAGATCAGCGACGGACAAAGGCAGCGCGTCATGCTGGCGAGGGCATTGTGTCAGGAGCCGGAGATCCTGGTATTGGATGAGCCCACGTCCTTTCTTGACGTACGGTACAAATTGGACATTTTGGGGAGCGTCAGGCGCATTGCCAGGGAAAAAGGCATGGCGGTGATCACTTCGCTGCATGAGCTGGACCTTGCCATGAAGATCTCAGACGTCATTGCCTGCGTGGACGGAAAGGGCATTTCGAAGCTGGGAACGCCGGAGGAGGTCTTCGAGGGCGGCTACGTGCAAAAGCTGTATCAGGTGGACGAGGAAAGTTTTCAGCCCTTGACGGGAGCCATTTATCCCAGGGCGGACAAGCAGCCGCCCAGGGTGTTTGTCATAGGGGGCGGGGGCGCCGGGATCCCGACGTATTACAGACTTCTTCGCGAGGGGATCCCTTTTGCTGCCGGCATCCTCTTTGCACATGACGTGGAAGCGGAGGCGGCCAGAGCCTGCGCCAGCCTTGTAGTCTGCGCAGATGATTTTTCGCCCATTGGCGAGGAGGCCGTTACCGCGGCCAGGAAGGCCATTGACGCCTGCGAGAGCGTGCTTTGTCCGCTAAAAACCTTTGGCCCCTTAAATGAGGCAAATAAAGAGCTTGCCGCCTATGCAAAAAATTGCGGAAAACTCCAAACAATGGTATAATAGTCGCAAGCTATGCTTGCGATCCCGAATGAAATGAGGGACGTGCCGAAGGGCACGCAGTCGCAAGCCATGCTTGTAATCCCGAATGAAATGAGGGACGTGCCGAAGGGCAACGTTACGAAGGAGGAGCGAAAATTGGCTAAAGTACTGATGGTTCAGGGAACAATGTCGAATGCCGGGAAAAGCCTTGTGGTAGCAGGGCTATGCCGGATCTTTAAGCAGGACGGTTACCGCGTTGCCCCCTTTAAGTCGCAGAACATGGCGCTCAATTCCTTCATCACCAAGGAAGGCCTGGAGATGGGACGGGCGCAAGTCATGCAGGCGGAAGCCGCCGGCATGGATCCTCTGGTCTGCATGAATCCCATCTTGCTTAAGCCCACGACGGACAAGGGGTCCCAGGTCATTGTCAATGGGCAGGTATTGGGCAACATGCCTGCGAAGGAATATTTTAAGTATAAGACGAAATTGATCCCCGACATTGTCAAAGCCTTTCAGAGGCTGGAGGAGCTGGCGGACGTCATTGTCATCGAAGGTGCCGGGTCTCCCGCGGAGATCAATCTTAAACAAAACGACATTGTCAACATGGGCCTTGCAAAGCTTGTGGATGCGCCGGTCTTACTGGTGGGAGACATTGACAGGGGAGGCGTTTTCGCGCAGCTTCTCGGGACGCTGATGCTTCTGGAAGAGGACGAGAAGGAACGGGTAAAGGGCCTGATCATCAATAAATTCCGTGGAGATAAGACAATCCTGGATCCCGGCATTGAAATGCTGGAGGAAAGGGGCGGCATTCCCGTGACGGGCGTACTGCCCTATATGAAACTGTCCCTGGATGATGAGGACAGTCTGAGCGAGCGGCTGACAAGCAAGGAAAGGGGCCTGATCAACATAGCGGTGGTGAGACTTCCCAGGATCTCGAATTTTACGGATTTTTCGGCCTTGGAGCGCATTGATGGGGTAAAGGTTCAGTACGTAACAAAGCCGGAGGAGCTTACGTTTGCGGATCTTGTGATCCTGCCCGGAAGCAAAAATACCATCGGCGACCTGAAATGGCTCCGGGAGAGCGGCATGGAAAGCTCCATTTACCGTTTCGCCCAGGAAAAGCCCGTCATGGGGATCTGCGGCGGCTATCAGATGCTTGGCGAAGAAATCTTTGATCCTGACGGCGTGGAGGAGGGCGGCCAGATCCGCGGCATGGGGTTGCTTTTGACTAAAACGG
>ONSO01000196.1 GCA_900320485.1 uncultured Lachnospiraceae bacterium
TGGGCAGCCTGAATCCTTATGAAGCCATTAACGGCGCTACTTTTGCGGTAATGGGCGGCGTAGACACGGCTCCCGCAGATGAAGCAAGCAAGAAGTATGGCTGCGGCAATCTGCTTTTGACTGACATTAATGACGGCGACTTTGTGAAGCTTCAGGGCGTGGACTTTGGCGACAAGGGCGCGACTGTTTTGAAGGCGAAGGTGAAGACCAACGGCAAGGACGGCGTGATCCGCATGACCAATGACTTCTTGAACCCTGGCTTTACGGCTTATCTGCCCGTGAAGGCTGACGGAAACGAGGCGACCACGTGTGAAGTGAAGTTTGACGCACCCATCACTGGCAAGCAGGATGTGTACTTTACCTTTAGCGGCGAGGGTTATGAGATTTTGGAGTGGATCTTTGAGTAAGGCCGATCAATCGCGGTTTTTTGGTGGCGGCGCCGCAAGAAAAATTGCGGCGCCGTTTGAGAGCGGTGTGGACGTCTGGTGAAAGTGGCGTGGGCGTTGTTTGGAAGCAGCGTGGGTGCCACGTGAAAGCGGCGTGGGCGTTGTTTGGAAGCAGCGTGGGTGCCACGTGAAAGCGGCGTGGATGCCATTTGGGAGCAACTTCGGTGCCTTGAGGATCGGAATAAGGGCGCGTCCTGGCGAAAAGCTGTCTTTTGGGGCGGAAATCGGAGAAATTACCGCCAAAAGTATAGATTTGAATAATGAGGCGGTAGGCGAAGAATAACCAAGAAGAAAAATTACAGCCGCGGCGAGGGAATGGTTCCATTTGACGGTAGAAATTAAGATCGAGTGAACGGGAAAATGATGGATTGCAGTAAACGCTTGCTTCAGAATTGAAAAAATGAGGGAAAACATACCGTTTGTTGCTTCAATTCGATAAAATGTGCGGTAAGAATTAGAAAAGCTGACAAATGTCGTTACCGCATGATAAGAGATTTGTAGTTAGTGGGCTGTAAAAATAGAAAAATGCCTCAATGCGAAGCGCAAAATTTCGGGTTGGGAAGAGAAAACAAGGCGAAAGGCAGAGGGCAAGAGGAAAGCCGGGGACAAGAAACGGAGAGCAGTAAGCGGAAAGCAAGAAACGGAGAGCAGTAAGCGGAAAACAAGAAACGGAGAGCAGTAAGGGGAAAACAAGAAACGGAGAGCAGTAAGGGGAAAGCAAGAAACGGAGAGCAGTAAGCGAAAAACAAGAAACAGAGAGCAGTAAGCGGAAAGCAAAAAACGGAGAGCAGTAAGCGAAAAACAAGAAACTGAGAGCAGTAAGGGGAAAACAAGAAACGGGAATAAGGAAGAGGCCGGAAGCTGGAAACGGCAGAAAGCCGAAATTCGGAAAAAGGTAGAAAAAGCATAGGGGAATAGGAGACGAAAAGTAATGGAGATCAGGGTGAAAGCCGGTGACAAGGCGAATTTCCACAATCAGGTGGACTATTGTATCGGTACTGGGAGAATGGGGCTGGCGCTCCATAAGGAATATCATGACCAGTTGAAGCTGGTGCAGGATTATATTGGATTTCAGCACATTCGCGGGCATGGCCTGTTTTGTGACGACATTGGCATTTATCAGCAACATAGGGAGAATCCCTGGGATAAGGACAGCCCTTATGAGGTAGAGTATAATTTCACCTATCTCGACAGGGTGATGGATGACTACCGGAGCCTTGGGCTGAAGCCTTTTTTGGAGCTTGGTTTCATGCCTTACGGCATGGCCAGCGGCACACAGACCATTTTCTACTGGAAGGGCAATACTACGCCTCCCAAGGAGTACGAAGAGTGGAAGAAAATGGTACAGGCATTGCTTCGCCATCTCATAGAGCGTTATGGTGAGGATGCCTATACCTTCCCCATTGAAGTCTGGAATGAGCCGAATCTTCCCGGATTCTGGTACAAGGCGGACATGGAGGAGTACTTTAAGCTCTTTAAGGAGAGCTTTTATGCCATCAAGGAAGTGAGCGAGAGGTTCCGCGTGGGCGGACCTGCGGTCTGCGGCGGTACGGATGAAAAGTGGATCAGCGCCTTCATGGAGTTCTGCCACAAGAATAAGATCCCCGTGGATTTTGTGACGAGACATCATTACACTACGGAGCTGCCTGAGAGAGATGGACATTATGGCTATGCGGAACTCATGAATGAGGAAGATGGCTTTGCGAACCTAAAGACCACCCGCGACATCATTGACAAGTATAAGGAATACAAGGGCCTGGAGATTCATATCACGGAGTATAATACCTCCTACATTCCCAACTGCCCGCTTCATGACACGAACCAGAATGCGGCTTATATTGCGAAGCAGCTTTCCCGCCTGGGTGACGGGAATGAATCGTATTCCTATTGGACGTTTGGTGACGTATTTGAGGAGCAGGGCATTCCCTTTACGCCCTTCCACGGGGGTTTTGGTCTGGTGGCGAACGGATGCATTCCCAAGCCTACCTTCTGGACGTTTGTGTTTTTCAAGAACTTAAAGCGGGGCGAAGGCTGGTGCGTTCATAAAGATGACAATTCTGTCATTATGAAGATGAAGGACGGTTCCTTCAGAGGTGTTCTTTGGAATGATACAAGACAGCGCGCGGGAAAGGATTTTACCATGAACCTTTCTTTGGAGACGGAGGCCGGTGAGTATGCCATTTTGACGAAGCGGGTGGATGAGGATACTTGTAATCCTTTGAAGCTGTGGCATGATCTTGGGGAGCCGGCGAATCCTGATGCGGCAACGACGGAGCTGATCAAGTCCGCCGCGCAGCCTTTTGTAAGGACCATGCGAAGAAGGGTTGCGGAGAAGCCTGGCGCGGTAGCCGGGAAAGAAGTAGCGGAGGGCGTAGGCACCGGTGCGAAAAACGTGCCAAAGAGAACCGTCCCCGTTGGCACAAAAAATGTGCCAGAGAGAACCGTCCCCGTTGGCACAAAAAACGTGCCAGAGAGAACCGTCCCCGTTGGCACGTTGGAGTTTGCGGTGGAAATGCCGGAGAATGCAGTGGTGTATTTTGAGGTGAGAAAGGCACCCGTGAAGTCCGACAGGGGCTATCATTATGAGCACGTGACGCAGCAGGGCAGCATCAATCCCCTGACGAAGATGGATTATCCTGACCCTGACGTCATCCGCGTAAATGACGTTTATTACATGGTGAGCACTACCATGTATTACATGCCGGGGTGTGAGATCTTAAGGTCTTATGATCTGGTGAACTGGGAGCATGCGGCGTATGTCTATGACAGGCTTGATTCCACGCCGGCGCAGCGTCTCGAGGGTGAACGGAATATTTACGGACAGGGCATGTGGGCTGCCAGCATCCGTTATCACAAGGGGACCTTTTACGTGATCTTTGTGGCCAATGACACGCACAAGACCTACCTTTACAAGGCAAAGAGCATTGACGGACCTTGGGAGAAGAGTGAGATTAAGGGATTTTTCCACGATAATTCCCTGCTTTTTGATGATGACGGAAAGGTTTATATTGTGTCGGGAAATCGGGAGATCCATCTGACGGAGCTGAATTCTAACCTGACGGGGCCTAAGAAGGGCGGACTTGACAAGGTTATCATAAAGGATCGCGACGATGCGTACCTTGGCTACGAGGGCGCGCATATGTATAAGATCAACGGAAAATATTATATTTTCTTCATTCACATGCCCAGAGAGACGGGGCGCCGCACGGAGGCCTGCTATATGGCGGATTCCATTGACGGAGAGTGGACCGGCGGCGACGTGATGAGTGATGACAGGGGATACTGCGGCAGCGGATGTGCGCAGGGAGGAATAGTTGACACTCCTGACGGAAAATGGTATTCCATAGTCTTCCAGGACAGCGGCGCGGTGGGAAGGCTTCCCATTCTGATGCCCATTCGGTGGAATGAGGAGACGGGAATGCCGGAATTCGGATTCCGTGGCAAGGCACCTCTGATCTTTAAGACGCCGGAGGGAAGGCCGGGTTATACGTATGAGCCGCTGGTTGGATGCGATGATTTCAAGGATCCGGGGGCGGAGAATGATCCGGAATATTTCAGAAAGCACGCAAGCTTTGGATTTAAGAGTCGTTGGCAGTTTAACCATGAGCCTGATCTTGCATTGATCAAGAGAAACGTTTCCAAGGGTATTGTGACCGTGACGACGGACAAACTCTGCAAGAATCTGGTGCAGGCAAAGAACGTGCTGACCCAGCGGACGACATATCCGGGTTGTGCTGCTGAGGTTTTGGTGAATGGTTCCGCGATGAAGGAAGGGGACTATGCAGGTCTGGCGCTGATGGAGAGTGCCTATGCATTTGTTGCTTTGACGAAGAGAAGCGGCGAGCTGTACGTCGTGATGAAGAACCGCAAGGCGCCGGAAGGGCTTTGGGGCGAGCGGCATGACCAGGAGGCGGGCGACGAATGGGCAGCAGTCAAGGTGACGCCTTCCATGCTGGTTTCCCATGGCGGAAAGAAAGACTGGGTAAGACTTCGTTTTGAGACGGACTTCGCGTATATGAAAGACGTGGCCCGGGCTTACTTCGCGGATGGCGAGAGGAGAACGGCCATTGGCCCCGTGTCCAAGCTTTGCTTCAAGCTGGATCATTTCACGGGCGTGCGCTTTGGTCTCTTTGCATTTAGCACGGAGAAGACCGGCGGCAGCGCAAGCTTTGCAGACTTTGTATACCAGACAAAGGTGGACGGAGTCTGGGAGAAGAGATCCACAGCCTTGACATTGTAGGAGAATACGCAGGATTTAAAGT
>ONSO01000092.1 GCA_900320485.1 uncultured Lachnospiraceae bacterium
GGGGACGGTCTTTGGGGAGTACAAAAGAAAGTAAGCCCAAATGGTGAAATAAGAAGTAAGGAGGAACGGAGAATGTCAAAGATTGTGGAATTTCAGGACGTGGTGAGGACCTACGGGGAAGGCGACGGAAAACAGATCGCCGTGAATCACGTCAGTTTTGAAATAGAGGAAGGAGAATTTGTGGTGATCCTGGGGCAGTCCGGCGCAGGAAAATCCACGGTGCTGAACATGCTGGGCGGCATGGATCAGCCTACCAGCGGAAAGGTGCTGGTGGATGGCCTGGAGGTTTCCGCCCTGAAGGATCAGCAACTTTCGCAGTACCGGGCAGACAAGGTGGGATTCATCTTTCAGTTCTATAATCTGATCCCGAGCCTTACGGCCTATGAGAACGTGGCACTGACCAAGGACATTGTAAAGAAAGCGCTGGATCCCATGGAGATGCTGGAGAAGGTAGGACTTAAGGATCACGCGAAAAAGTTCCCGGCCCAGATGTCCGGCGGAGAACAGCAGAGAGTATCCATTGCAAGGGCGCTTGCGAAGAATCCCAAGATCATTTTAGGGGATGAGCCGACGGGGGCCCTTGATTCTGAGACGGGAGTTAGTGTTCTCAAACTGCTGACGGAAATGTCCCGGAAGGGCGGAAATACGGTGATCCTCGTGACGCATAACGCGGACATTGCGAAGTGTGCGGATAAGGTGATCCGCATGAAAAACGGCAAGATCCGGGAGATTAAGATCAATGAGAAGCCTCTGGCCGTTGAGGAGGTGGAGTGGTAAATGTTAGTTCGTAAAATGCTTCGGGAAATGAGAGGAAACGTGGGGCAGTTTTTGTCCGTCATGATCCTGGCATTTCTTGCAACCTTTATCTTTTCCGGATTTGAATCCAACGTGATCGGAAGCGGAAAGGCGCTTGAGAGATTTCATGAAAAGACAAATCTTGCCGACGGCTGGCTTTACGGCGAGGGCTTTACGGAGGGAAACCTTAAAGCAGTGCGGGAGCTTTCTTTTATCAAGGACGCTCAGCTTCGGACGGAGATCCGGGGAACGACGCCGGAATATGACGGCGCGGAGACGAGATTTTATCTCATGAGCGAGAGCACTGTGATAAGGCCCTATCTGCACGTGACGCAGGAGAACGCCTTGAAGGAAAAGGACGGCGTAGCCTTCGATCCGGCGGATGAAAGTGGCGTCTGGCTGAACTGGACCTTTGCAAATGCGTGGAATATCAAGGTCGGAGAAGACCTGGAGCTGGAGCACAATGGCGTTAAATTTACCCGAAAGGTAAAGGGGCTCATTATGACGCCGGAGTATGAATATACCAAGGCGGCAAAGGATGCGGACACAAACTTTAAGAACCTTGCGTACGTATACATGGGCTACGATGCCTTTCCCTTTAAGGACTACCTGCTCCAGAACGTAAAGGCGGGGAAGTTTACCGTGGAGTCCTTAATGGAAAATGAGGAAGTGCGGGCGCAGGTGGAAAAGCGCCTTGCGGAATTCGGACTGACCCTGGATGGTCTCACCAATGAGATGCTGCCCTCCCTTGTGGAAAACATGGATGAGGAGAGGATCAGGAAGCTGATCCCCTATACCACCATGCTGGTGACGTTGACGGAGGACGCCAAAAAGGAGGCAGCCGCCGAGATCAGGAAAGAAAAGTCAGGCCTTAGCGTACCGCTTTATTACGAGGAGGCCATTGCCAAGGCCATTGATCGGAACTATGCGGTCATGATCGATGAAAAATCCATCCTTGGCATCCAGCGCGTGGCGGCAGAATTAGAGCAGCACGACATGTTTTCCTATGCCTTTGCCGTGATCTTCCTCATCATTGCGATACTGGTCATTTCCACCACCATGAGCAGGCTGGTGGAGCGCCAAAGGACCGTCATCGGAACCATGAATGCCATTGGCTTAAAACGCTGGAAGATCGCGCTTCACTATGCGGGCTATAGCTTTTTCATTGCGCTTATCGGCGCGGTGGCCGGCGTGATCTTAGGGCCAATGCTCATTGGCAACATGATGGTAAACATGATCATGACCTGGTATGCGGTGCCGGGAGTATCTGCAGGCTCCAATGGAAGTTTTGCGGTGGTCACGACCATGGTGGTGGTCTGCTGCGTGCTGGCTTCCTACCTTAGCTGCCGCAAGCTCCTTAAGGTTCCGCCGGCAGCAGCTCTGCGTCCTGCGGCGCCGAAAAAGGCAAAGCGGATCCTGGCGGAGAGGCTTCCCTTCTGGAATAAGTTTTCCTTCCACACCCAGTATAATCTCCGGGACGTTTCAAGGGCGCCCATGAGAGCCGTCATGGGCATCGTGGGAACCATGGTGGGTTCCATTTTGGTGATCTATGCCTTTGGATGCTATTTTCTGGTGGATGATCTGGTGGAGTGGAATTTCGGAAAGCTGATGAATTATGAGTATCAGCTGGTCATCACGGATGAAAAGGATGCAGAGTATTTTGATGAAATGACAAGGGAACTGGAGGGCGAGATCGTCATGGCGGACAGCATCGAGCTGGCAAAGGAGCCTCACGCGCCGTCCCTGGAGAAGACCAAGCAGACCCTGACAGTCATAGAAGGTAAGGGCCTTTACAACGTGACGGATGAAAAGACAAGGCTGGCAAAGCTGGTGCCCGGAAAGATCGCCATTACCAGCCGCCTTGCTAAGACCATGGGCGTCGGCGTTGGCGATAAGGTGTATTGGCATCTCTATTCCAAGAATGACTGGTATGAGAGCGAGATCGGCAGCATCAACAGGACGCCGGAGACCAGCGGGATCACCATGCTGCGGGAGGATTTTGAGAAGACGGGCTGTGATTACGTGCCCAATATGATCGTGACAAAGAAGGATGCGTCCGGTTTTGAAAATCGGGAGGGCGTCAGCGCCGTCTATTCCATGGCGGACGTAAAGCAGGCATTCATCGAGGGCTATGAGGTGATCAAATTGCTGTTTTATACCATGATGATCTTTGCCGTGGTGACCACCGTGATCGTGCTCTACAATGCGGCAAATCTCTCCTTCCATGAGAGACTGAAGGAGTTTGCCACCTTAAAGGTCATGGGCTTTTCCACCGGGAAGATCCGCGGGATCCTGAATCAGGAAAACGTCTGGTTTGCCATCATTGGTGTCCTCGTCGGTATTCCCCTGGGCAAGCCTGCCATGCTGGCCATGCTCAACAGTAACGGGGACAATTTCGATTATTACGTCAATATCCCCATCTGGCTATATCTGCTGGGAGGCGCCTTTGTGCTCCTGGTGGCGACCACGGTGAGCCTGATCTTCTCAAAGAAGATCAAGGGGCTGGACATGGTCGAGACGCTGAAGGGACTGGACTAAAAAAGGAGCCCTACCGAATCTCGGGCTCCAAACCGCTGAAAAGCGTAGTTTGCATTTGAAGGCGAGAAGTGCCTGATCAGAAAGGGATGACCGTTTTTATTTATACGCGGCCTTTTCTACCGATTTTTGAATATCCGGTTGTCTTTCCATCTTCATTCAGTTATACTTAAAGCTGGGAGCCAAATGGCTTTCAGCTTTTTTTTGTATGGTAAAGAAAAGGGGTTACGGGCATGGCATTTGTACATTTGCACGTCCACACGGAGTATTCGCTCCTGGACGGTGCCAATAAAATAAAGGAATACGTGCATCGCGTTAAAGAACTGGGGATGGACAGCGCGGCCATCACGGATCACGGGGTGATGTATGGCGTCATTGATTTTTACCGCGCGGCGAAGGCGGAGGGGATCAAGCCCATTCTTGGCTGTGAGGTTTACGTGGCGCCGAATTCCAGATTTGACAAGGAGACCACCGGCGGAGAGGAGCGTTATAACCATCTTGTGCTGCTGGCGGAGAACAATACGGGTTACGCGAACCTGACAAAGATTGTCAGCAAGGGGTTCACGGAGGGCTATTATTATAAGCCCCGCGTGGATTTTGAGGTATTGGAAAAGTATCATGAGGGCATTATCGCTCTGTCTGCATGCCTTGCAGGGGAGGTTCCCAGATATATTCAAAAGGGCCTTTACGATGAAGCGCGAAAGTGCGCCAGGAAGTATGAGGCATGCTTTGGCAAGGGGAATTATTTTTTAGAGCTGCAGGACCATGGCATTCCGGAGCAGAGGATCGTGAACACGGAGCTGCTTCGCATGAGCAAGGAGCTGGATATTCCGCTGGTTTGCACCAATGACGTGCATTACACTTACGCGGAGGATGCGGAGCCCCATGACATTTTGCTCTGCCTGCAGACGGGAAAGCGGCTTGCGGATGAGGACCGCATGCGCTATGAGGGCGGTCAGTATTTCGTAAAGAGCGAGGAGGAGATGAAGGGGCTCTTTCCTTATGCCTGGGAGGCAGTGGAGAATACCCAGCGCATTGCGGACCGCTGTAACGTGGAGATCGAGTTTGGAAAGACAAAGCTGCCCCATTATGAAGTGCCGGAAGGGTATGATTCCTGGGGGTACTTAAATAAATTGTGTAATGACGGCCTCATTGCAAGATACGGACGGGATCTCCTTCACGTGGAGAATTCCTGGGAGCCGGTAAATCTGCCGGAGGATCCTGCGGAGTACGATGCCCTTCTAAAGCAGGTTATGGACAGGCCTGCGGGAGATACGGGGCAGACCTATGGCGAGAGGCTTTCCTATGAGCTTGGAATCATTCAGCGCATGGGATACGTGGATTATTTCCTCATTGTGTGGGACTTTATCAATTATGCAAAGGAACATGACATTCCCGTGGGCCCGGGGCGTGGCTCCGCGGCGGGAAGCATTGTTTCCTATTGCCTGAAGATCACAAACATTGATCCCATCAAGTACAACCTTCTGTTTGAACGGTTCTTAAATCCGGAGCGCGTGTCCATGCCGGATATTGATATTGACTTTTGCTTTGAAAGAAGGCAGGAGGTCATTGATTACGTAAGCCGCAAGTATGGTGCGGAAAAGGTAGTGCAGATCGTGACCTTCGGTACGCTGGCGGCCCGGGGCGTGATCCGGGACGTGGGACGCGTGATGGACCTGCCCTATGCGTACTGTGACAAGATCGCAAAGATGGTGCCGCAGGAGCTGAACATTACGCTGGATCTGGCTCTGGAAAAGAATCCGGAGCTGCGCCAGCTTTATGAGCAGGATGACCAGGTGCATTATCTGATCGATATGTGTAAGCGACTGGAGGGACTTCCCAGGCATACCTCCATGCATGCGGCGGGGGTGGTGATCTGCCCGGAGGCGGCAGATGAGTTTGTGCCTTTGTCCCGGGGAAGCGACGGCGCCATTACGACGCAGTTTACCATGACTACGCTGGAGGAGCTGGGGCTTCTGAAGATGGATTTCCTTGGCCTCCGGACCCTTACGGTGATCCATGATGCGGTAAATTTCGTCGAGAAGAGTCAGGGGATCAGGCTTGACATGGACAGGCTGGATTATAATGACCCCAAGGTGCTTGCCTATATCGGAACGGGAAAGACGGAGGGCGTGTTCCAGCTGGAAAGCGGCGGCATGAAGTCCTTTATGAAGGAGCTTCGGCCGGGAAGCCTTGAGGACGTTATCGCGGGAATCTCCCTGTATCGTCCCGGCCCCATGGATTTTATCCCGAAGTATTTGAAGGGAAAGAATGACGCGGGGAGCGTTACCTATTCCTGCCCGCAGCTGGAGCCGATCTTAAAGCCGACCCACGGCTGTATCGTTTATCAGGAGCAGGTAATGCAGATCGTGCGTGACCTTGGCGGGTATACGCTGGGACGAAGCGACCTTGTGCGGCGTGCCATGAGTAAAAAGAAGCAGGCCGTCATGGAGAAGGAACGGGCGAATTTCGTCTACGGAAATCCTGAGGAGGGCGTTCCGGGGTGCTTGAGCAATGGCATCAGCGAGCAGGTGGCCAGTCACATTTATGACGAGATGATGGACTTTGCAAAGTATGCCTTTAATAAGTCCCACGCGGCCTGCTATGCGGTGGTGGCTTATCAGACGGCCTTCCTGAAGTATTATTATCCCGTGGAGTTTATGGCGGCGCTGATGACCTCCGTCATTGATAATTCCTCCAAGGTATCGGAGTATATTTTGACCTGCCGCAATCTGGGGATAGAGGTTCTGCCTCCCGACGTGAACCAGGGGGAGAGCGGTTTTGCGGTGCAGGACGGTAAGATCCGCTATGCCCTGACGGCCATCAAGGGCGTTGGCAGACCCATTATCGAAGCGCTGGCGCAGGAGCGTAAGGCGGGAGGACCGTTCTTAAACATTAAGGATTTTATCACCCGCATGTCGGCGCATGACATCAATAAGCGCGTCATCGAAAGCTGCATTAAGGCCGGGGCCCTGGACAGTCTTGGGGGCACAAGAAAGCAATTTATGGCGACGTACGCCCAGATCATGGAGCGGATCGTTCACGATAAGAAAAACAGCATGGCCGGGCAACTGACCCTGTTTGACATTGTCTCTGATGACCAGAAGGAAGAGTTTGACGTAACGCTTCCCGACGTGGGGGAATATGACAAGGAAATGCTGCTACAGTTTGAAAAGGAAGTGCTGGGGGTATACGTCAGCGGGCATCCCATGGAGGAGTGGCAGGAGCTCTGGAGGCGGCACGTCACCAATTCCAGCACGGATTTTATCGTGGATGAGGAATCCGGGGAGCCGAAGGTAAATGACCAGGCTATCACCGTTGTCGGCGGCATGGTGGCAGGAAAGAGCATTAAATACACCAAGAATAATGAGCCCATGGCATTCCTTACCCTCGAGGATCTGGTGGGATCGCTGGAGATCATTGTATTTCCGAAAAGCTATGCGGAGTATGGCACGTTAATGCAGGAGGACGCGAAGATCTTTGTCAGGGGGCGCGTGTCCCTGAAGGAGGACAGGGAGGGAAATCCCGTCTGCAACGTGATCTGCGAGCAGATCATAAGCTTTGAAGAGGCGAAGGAAAAGGCGGAGGCCGGCGGCGGTTCCTTGTTCCAGGATAGAAGGGGCGGTAGGGGAAATGCCGGAAGAAGCTGGAATCCGGGCGGAAATGGCGTACAAGATAAGTGGCAGGGACGGAGCGCGGATACATATGCGCAGGCCGTGCAGGGCGGAAATGGCGGTAATCCCGCGCCTGCGGCAAGGCCCACGGCAAAAACGCTTCCCAAGGGAGTTTGGATCGCTTTTGAGTCCCTGGAGAAGTTTCAGGAGAGGGAAAAGGAGCTTTTGGATTCCATCGCGGATTCTGACGGGGATGACAATGTTGTCATTTATTTGAAGGATCATAAACAGATCCGGCTTTTGCCTGCAAACCGCTGCGTGCGCGCGGATGATGCTTTAAAAGACAGGCTTTCCGCCATTTTTGGAGAAGAAAACGTGAAATTCCGTTTCTGACCTATTGAAAACGTGAAAAAAATAGATTAAAATATTCCATGACTGCATCGACAGATGAAAGAGAGGCTCTCGCAGAGAAAAAAAGCGGAACCGATTGGGAGGAAGCAAGATGGAGAAAGAGATTAGGACAATTGGTGTTTTGACAAGCGGCGGCGATGCGCCCGGAATGAATGCGGCGATCCGTGCCGTGGTACGTACTTCCATTGCAAGGGGCATTAAGGTTAAGGGTATCAAGAAGGGCTATCAGGGTCTTCTGAATGAGGAAATCGTGGATCTGGAAGCAAAGGACGTTTCCGACATTATCCAGAGAGGCGGTACTATCCTTGGTACGGCGCGTTGCCTGGAGTTTAAGACGAAGGAAGGCCAGCAGAAGGGCGCTGACATCTGCCGCAAGCATGGCATTGACGGCATCGTTGTAATTGGCGGTGACGGTTCCTACCGCGGAGCGCAGGCGCTTTCCAGACTGGGGATCAATACCATTGGTCTTCCCGGCACCATCGACCTGGACATTGCCTGCACCGAATACACCATCGGTTTCGACACGGCGGTGAATACGGCCATGCAGGCCATTGACAAGGTAAAGGATACCTCTTCCTCCCATGAGCGTTGCAGCATTATCGAGGTTATGGGACGTGATGCGGGATACATTGCTCTCTGGTGTGGCATCGCCAACGGCGCAGAGGACATTCTTCTTCCCGAGAAGTATGATTACAATGAGCAGGAGCTCATCAATAACATTATCCGCAGCCGCCGCCTTGGAAAGACGCATCACATCATCATCAATGCGGAAGGCATTGGACATTCCGTATCCATGGCGAGAAGAATTGAGGCGGCCACCGGCATCGAGACCCGTGCAACCATCCTTGGTTACATGCAGCGTGGCGGACAGCCCAGCGCGAAGGATCGTTATTATGCTTCCATCATGGGCGCCAATGCGGTAGACATTCTCAGAACCGGAAAGACCAACCGCGTGGTGGGATACAGAGGCGGAAGGTTTGTGGATTTTGACATCGAGGAAGCTCTTCAGATGACCAAGACCGTTGACGAGAGAGAGTATGAGATCTCAAAACTCCTTTCCGTCATGGATGAAAAGGAACGATAAAAATCCGGCGGTTATGCCCTAGGGCGTAGCCGCTTTTTTTAAGCGGGGCTTAGGGTGGGAAAGCATTTCCTGCCTGAGGCGGGAAAGAGCGTGAGGCGGAGGAAGAGAGATGCTGACCAGCCCATCAAATGCAAAAGTGAAGCAGGTGGTCCTGTGGCAGAATAAGGCCAAAGAGCGCAGGAAGGATCAGGTCTTTTTGGCGGAAGGACTGAAAATGTTCGGAGAGGCTCCCTTGTCATGGATCAGGGAAGCGTATCTGACGGAAAATGCCTGTGAAAAGGCGTTCCGGAATCCGGAAATGAAGGCGAAATTGGACCGGATCTCCTGGGAAAAGGTGTCAGATGAGGTCATGGAAAAGATGGCTGACACCCAGACGCCCCAGGGGATTTTAACGGTGCTCAGATGCCCGAGTTATGATCTGGAGACATATTTAAATAAACAAAACGGGCTGTTTTTGGTGCTTGAAGACCTTCAGGATCCCGGAAATCTGGGCACGATCATGCGGACCAGCGAAGGTGCCGGCGTAACGGCCGTGATCATGAATAAAAAAACGGTTGATATTTTTAACCCCAAGACAATCCGCGCCACAATGGGTTCAATTTACAGGATTCCATTCATTTTGGCCGATGACCTGACGGAAATCCTGCAAAAAATGAGAGAAAAAAACATTCAAACCTATGCGGCTCACCTCTCCGGAACCGAGTTTTACACTGGGCGCTCTTTTCAAAAGGCGACGGCGTTCCTGATCGGAAACGAGGGAAACGGATTGTCAAAGGAGATCGCGGAAATGGCGGATTCCTTTATAAAAATTCCCATGGAAGGGAAACTTGAGTCGCTGAATGCCGCAGTGGCCGCAGCCCTTTTGATTTATGAGGCTAAGCGGCAGAGAAGTCTGTAAAACAATGATATTATATATAGAAGAAACAGGCATAAAAAACGAAAAAGAAAGGTAGGAAACTATGGACGGAAAAATCGGATTTATTGGATTGGGAAACATGGCAACGGCCATCATGGGAGGGCTTCTTGCAAAGAAAATGGCGAAGCCGGAATGCATCATTGGCTACGACAAATTTGAAACGGCGGCAAAAAAGGCTGTAGAGAACTATAATATAACAACTGTTATTAATGAAAAGGCCGTGGCAGAGGCCGTTGACGTGCTTTTCCTTGCCGTAAAGCCAAACGTTTTGCCGGAAGTTTTGAAGAAAATCGGCCCTTACGTTGACAAAAAAACGGTGATCATCAGCATTGCCGCAGGAAAGAGTCTGGCTTTCCTGGAGGAGGGGCTTGGAAGAAAGGATCTGAAGATTGTCCGCACCATGCCTAATACTCCGGCACTGGTCTTGGAGGGGTGTACCGGCGTATGCGTTAACGACAACGTGACGGAGGAAGAGACCAAGGAGGTTTTGGAATTGCTTGGGGCATTCGGAAGGGCCAGCCTTCTTCCGGAAAAGCTGATGGACGTGGTTGTGGGTATCAGCGGAAGCTCCCCCGCTTACGTATTCATGTTTATCGAGGCCATGGCTGACGCGGCAGTGGCAGCGGGAATGCCCAGGGCGCAGGCATACGAATTTTCTGCTCAGGCCGTGCTGGGAAGTGCAAAACTTCTCCTGGAGACGGGCAAGCATCCCGGAGAACTCAAGGACATGGTCTGCTCCCCCGGAGGGACCACCATTCAGGCCGTAAAAGTACTGGAAGAAATGGGCTTCAGGGCCGCAGTTATGGATGCGGTTGAGGCCTGCATTGAAAAATCAAAAAATATCTAGGGGTTGACAAAAAAAAATTTTTCTGTTATTATTCCTTTCACACGAAAGAACCGTAACAAAATTGTAACAATTTGTCACAAAACTGACTTACTTTTACTAGTTTTTGTTTAATTTTTAGTGACGAAATAAAAGTGTAAAGGATTGGGACAGAAAAATGAAAGCAAACAAGAAA
>ONSO01000113.1 GCA_900320485.1 uncultured Lachnospiraceae bacterium
TAAGAAATGCGGTGTCGCTTGGGGGAGACACGGATACGCTGGCAGCCATTGCGGGGGCCATGGCTGAGGCATATTATGGCATCCCAATGGGGCTTGTAATGCATGGGGAGGTGTATCTCGACCCGGAAATCTGCAGGGTTTTGGAGCGGTTTGACAAATTCCTTGGCAGGGAATCTCTGGTGGAGAACAACCTTTATCATGACAACCGACGGATCAAACGGGCACTGGATGCATTTTATGAATTGGGAAATGAAGAGAATTTCGGTCTGCTTAGGGATACCCTGATCCAGCGGATGAAGGAAGATGGCCAGGCGCTTGCACCCATGCGGGATGAGAATGCAGATCAAAATGCAGCCGTGGGTAAGAGCGTTGCCGGAAGCAAGGAGATGCATCTTGTGATCGACGTTGTCCGGGAGCAGAATGGAAGACAGTGGATACCAATGTATACGGACGAGGAGGAAGTGGCAAAGGGGAAGAAGCGCGGCATTTGCATTAACCGGGACATTCGCGAGATTTTGACGTATGGTCTTCGGGACGGGCAGATTTCCGGCGTTGTCATCAATCCATATGGCAAATCCATTGTGCTCAACAAGGATTTGATCGAGATGTTGCTGGAGAGCCTGAACTGAACGTAAGAGAATAAAAAAATCCCCGGAAAGCAGTTGACGTAATCGGAAAAAAATGTTAAGTTACAAGTTAGTTAAAAGGGAGTAGTTGCAAACGTGCAATCAACATATCCCGGCGCACTGGAACGAGAAAATCGTTTGTACCCGCCGTGGTTGCGCACTTCATCGAAATGGCGAGGAAGGACAAGACTTTTAGCACTGATCACAGTGCTAAAAGTCTTTTTTTACGCAGGAAAGGAAAAAGAAAATGCAGATATTATGGCAATTGTTACTGTTGGCAGCGGGATTTGTCCTCTTGATGAAAGGAGCGGACTGGTTTGTGGACGGAGCGGCAGCCATCGCTGATAAGTTGGGGATCCCGCAGCTTGTGATCGGACTGACCATTGTGGCCATGGGGACTTCACTTCCGGAGGCGGCCGTGAGCATTTCCGCGGCGACAAAGGGAAGCGCGGCCATCACCATAGGCAACGTCCTTGGAAGTAACATTATGAACGTATTGGTGATCCTGGGACTTACTTCCGTGCTCTGCGCCATTCCGGTACAGAAGTCGACGGTGGTTTATGAAATTCCCTTTACCATTTTGGTCACCGTCGTATTGGCGGGACTTGGCCTGATGGACAACCGGATCGCAAGATGGGAAGGCGGCGTTCTCTGGGGGCTGATGATCGTATATCTTTTGTATCTGCTTAAGATGGCAAAAAGTGGAAAATCACAAGAGGAAGAAGAAAACGAAGGGAAACCAAAGCCTGTATGGCTGTTATTGCTTATGATCGTTGTTGGTGCCGCCATGATCGTCTTTGGAAGTGACGTAACGGTAGATGCGGCAACGGCCCTGGCCACCATGTTTGGCATGGAGGAGCGCTTTATTGGTCTGACTATTGTAGCTTTTGGAACGTCCCTGCCGGAGCTTGTGACCAGCGTGACGGCTGCCTTAAAAAAGAAGCCGGACATCGCCGTCGGGAACATTGTGGGCAGCAACATTTTTAACATTCTGTTCGTCGTGGGAACCACGGCACTGATCACCCCCGTGACATACGCAGAATCCTTCCTGCTGGACAGCATTATTGCGATCGCCACGATGGTGCTGCTTTTCCTGTGCGTTGCAAGGAAACGTAGACTCGGCTGGATCGGTGGACTGATCATGCTGATTGGATATGCGGCATATTTTATCTGCATCTTGTAAAAAAGCTTTAAAAGTGGTACAATTGGCATGGAATTTTAAATATAAATTCCATGCTTTTTTTGTGGGCGGTAGAGTTTTTCGCTACTCGGTCAAGCAGTGAAGACAGCGGTTGCCGTGGGGGATCTCATGAAGAAGATGATCTTAAGAGGGTATGGCATCATCGCCATGCTGCTCCTGTTTATGTTATTATACGGATTACTGAATCTCCGGCTGACGATCTATCGCAAAACAGCCCCTACGGGGTATGGGGAGATCGTGGATTATGAAAGGATGACGGAGAAAGATGCAGCGGCGCCTTTGGGTGAAAAGACCGTCATTTCTTTTACGCTGAAGAACGTCAGGTCTGATTATAATTCCCTGTTATTTTTGACGGCACATCAGGAGGTTGCCGTCTATTTGGATTCCGAGGAAGTGTATCATCTCAAGGCTATTCCCGGAGTGGGAGTGCCAAAGAGCCCCGGCGTGGCTTACAATGAGGTCGTGTTTGGGAATGAAGACAACGGTAAAAAGGTGCGGATAGAATTAATGCCGGTATACCGGGGGATTAATGACGTTCCAGACCTCATGCTGGGCAACGGATTTCAGATCATTCTTGTCATTTTGCTGACTAATCTTCCCATTTTACTTCTGTGTACTGCCGTGATCCTGATAGGAATCCTGCAGATTCTGATGGCCGCGATAAACCAAAAGCAGGAAGAGCGTCTGGACGTAGCGATCTCACATTCCGCATTTACCATCCTGATCGGTATTTGGAAGATGCTGGACAGCGATTTTGTCGGACTTTTTGGACGGAGCCTTCCGGTGCTTTCCGTCATTCCTTTTGTCATATTAATGCTTTTGCCCTATATGATGGCGAAGTTTGTAAGAGATGCAATGGACGCCAATAAAACGGTGATCTGGCAGATCCCCGAGGTGGCCATGTTCGCAGGCATGGCAGTTTCCCTGGGAATGCAGTTTTTGGGCATTCAGGATTTCCGCGAAAGCCTTTGGATCACGGAGATCGCCCTTGCAGTTACCATGATCTGCGTCATCCTTGGCATAATCATATACGTAAAAAAGCATGGCTGGGATAAAAACGCAAAGGCCGGATGTGCCTGCGCCGCATTATCGACCATCTGGATGGTGGTGGACCTTTATACGTATTTCTTTACCTCCGGCGTGACAAGCTTCCCCATCAGCATGCTTTTGTATTTAACGTTCCTGCTTTGGATGATCGGCAACCGCCTTAGGATTTCCAAAAGAGGAATGGAGGTTGGCATGCAGGCAAGACAGTACAAAAAATTGGCGTACCATGACGCACTGACCGGTTTCTTTAACCGGGCGGCTTACGTGGATTATCTTGCCAGCAGCGAATTTAACCCGAAAAAAAGCGTGCTCGTTGCCTTTGATCTCAATAACCTAAAAAAGTGTAATGATGAATTGGGGCATGACAAGGGGGACGTTTACCTGAAGGAAAGCGCCAAGATCATCATGGACTGCTTTGGCGAGGGGGGCAGATGCTATCGTCTGGGAGGAGACGAATTTGGTGCGATTCTTATGACGGATGATCTTCGGGAATGCGCAAAAAGGGTGAAAAAGATGTATGCGCGCGTGGAACGGTTCAACCAGGAGAGCAATGATATTCACATGGGCATAGCCTGTGGATATGCCATATATGATCCTGAGGAGGACGGGGACGTACACGCAACGATCCGCAGGGCTGATAAGATGATGTACGAAGAGAAGTTCCGCATGAAACACCAGATGAGGGCGTAAGCATTAGGAGAAGGGGTTATGGAGAAACTGTTGCATGGAACGTACGTCGTGATCCTTTTGGTCATGGCGGCGCTCACGTTCCATTATTTTGTTGGCTACAGAGACCGGACGGACGTTCATCTGCCGAAATTGGGGAGCGAAGAGCTGATCGATCTGGAAAACGAGACAATTTTGACAGATGGGGCAAATGGCGTCTGGAGCGCGGAGATTCCCATTCAGGGAGTCACGGGAAAGTATTGCCATTTGATTTTTTATTCCATCCATCAGCTCGTGGAAGTGTATCAGGGAGATAAATTGATCTACTCCATGGGACCATCGCCTAAGAACTCCTTTGCAAAGACGCCCGGATGTGTATGGAATGACATACTTCTCACGGAGGACGTGAACGGAACTTCGCTGTTTGTCAAACTGACGTGCGTCTATCCTCACGTCGCCTATGACGTTCCGGAGTTCTATTTGGGAGAGAAGGGAAGCATTTTGATCCGCTTTTTGGATAAGGAGCTTTTCTCCGTCATCATCAGCCTGTGCCTGATCGGCGTGGGACTTGTTCTCATGGGATACGTTTTTTATAACCGCAAGAATTCGGAGGTTGACAAGAACCTGATACTTCTCGGAGGACTGGCTTCTTTGGTGGGAGCCTGGCGTGTTTTTGATTCTTCCCTTGCAAAGATTTTCCTTCCGGGCTTGCCCATTGTCTCGCTGATACCTTTTATGGCCATGATGATGGCAGTCATTCCTCTTGTTTTGTTTATGATGAATATGTATAATTCCAAGGGGAGCAAGATATGGTACGTTCCCTGCTGGGTCAGCATTTTCGTCAGCGGATTGAGTTTGTTCTTACAGTATTTTCATTTGGCTGATTTCCGGCAGATCATGTTGCCGATCCTTTTAACGCTGATATTTGCCATTTTGGTGATCGCAGTCATGGCTTTTTTGGAGTTCCGAAGGAATGGATGGAACGCAAGGCTTCGAAGCAATCTCCTTGGCATGGCCGTAGTCGCGCTGGGAGTGCTTCTGGACGTGATGACTTATTACCGGAGCGGCGGAAGACACGTGACGAGCTTTGTCATCCTGGGCTTTCTTCTCTATGCCATTGCCATGGGACTTAGCATTTTTAAGGAGTCCGGAGCGCTCATCACTGCGGGGAAGGGTGCGCAGAGCATGGAGACGCTGGCATATCATGATAAACTTACCGGGCTTTTCAATCGCGCCGCATTCATCATGGATACCGACCCGTACGTGGTGGATCCGGAGAATTTTGTGGTTGCCGTGTTGGACCTGAATAATCTAAAGTATTGCAATGATAATCTTGGACATGAAATGGGAGATAAATATATCCGGGACAGCGCTGAGATCATTCGAAATACGTTTGGCACCATCGGAAATTGTTACCGCATGGGAGGAGATGAGTTCTATTGTCTGATCCCGCAGGGCGGCAAGGCTTCCTGCAGGGAACAGCAGTCAGCCATGGAACGGATGGTGGATGAGTATAATGCAAAGAGTCAGGACGTAACCATAGCCATCGCCTGCGGCTTTGCAAGATATGACAACCGGATCGATTATGACCTGAATTCCACCGCAAAGCGGGCGGATCAGTTAATGTATCAGAACAAAGAAGAAATGAAAAAACATGCAAATTAGGAGGATCTTTTTATGAGAAAACAAGGTATTTTAATGCCAATCTCAAGCCTGCCCTCAGAGTATGGCATTGGTACTTTTGGCAAGGAAAGCTATGCTTTTGTAGATTTTTTGAAGAAAGCCGGACAGAAGCTTTGGCAGATCCTGCCTCTGGGACCTACGGGTTATGGCGCATCGCCTTATCAGTCCTTTTCCACCTTCGCGGGGAACCCTTATTTTATCGATCTTGAGACGCTGGTGAAGGAGGGTTTGCTGACAAAAAAGGAATGTGACGAAACGGATTTTGGGGATCACCCCAATTATATCGATTATGGCAAGCTATATAACGGCCGCTTTCCCCTTTTGAAGATGGCGTGGAAGAGAGCCGTAAAAAATGGACTGGAGACCCAAAAGGATTACGTGGAATTCATTAAAAAGAACTCCTTTTGGCTGGATGACTATGCCATGTTCATGTCCCTAAAGGATGCATTCCCCGGTAAGAGCTATATGGATTGGGAAGAGGGTCTCCGGCTTCGCCAGCCCCTGACCATGGCGGGTTATCAGAGAAAGCTGGCAGATGAGATCCGCTGCTATAAATTCCAGCAGTATGAATTCAGCAAGCAGTGGAAAGCACTGAAGCTGTACGCAAACCGGGCGGGCATTGAGATCATTGGCGACATTCCCATCTACGTATCGCCGGACAGTGCCGACTTATGGTCTCATCCCGAGCTGTTTCAAGTGGATGAGAGCGGAAAGCCCGTCGGAGTGGCCGGTTGCCCTCCGGATGCCTTCTCGGCAACGGGACAGCTTTGGGGAAATCCTTTGTATCGCTGGGATTTCCATAAGGTGACAAATTATGCCTGGTGGTATCAGCGCCTGAACTATTGCTATAACCTGTATGACATTGTGCGCCTTGACCATTTCCGCGGATTTGACGAGTATTGGTTTGTGCCCTATGGCGCGGATACGGCGGCGGGAGGCCATTGGGAGAAGGGACCCGGCGCAGAGTTGTTTGAGGTCCTGACAAGAAAGATGGCGGATCGAAGCAATAAGGGAACGGGACGCCGCGGAAAGCTTGCGGATAAGAAGGTCATTGCAGAGGATTTGGGTCTCCTTACGGAAGGCGTATTCAGATTGCTTGAGGAGACGGGGTATCCCGGCATGAAGGTGCTGCAGTTCGCTTTTGATGAAGGACCTGACGGTGAGGGGATGTACTTGCCCCACAATTATGAGAGAAACTGCGTGGTATACACCGGAACCCATGACAATGAGACAACGCTTGGCTGGATCCGCGGAAGATCCAAGGAGCAGAATGCCTTTCTGATGGATTACCTGAACGCTTCGGACGAGAAGGATTTGCTGTGGGCCATGATCCGGGCAGCAGTCTCCAGCGTGGCGGATACTGCGATCATTCCCA
The DNA here is from genome assembly GCA_900320485.1 of uncultured Lachnospiraceae bacterium. Lineage (GTDB taxonomy): Bacteria > Bacillota > Clostridia > Lachnospirales > Lachnospiraceae > Acetatifactor. The sequence goes on from ONSO01000113.1 coordinate 6,599, forward strand.
TGCAGGACTATTTGGAGCTTGGAAACGAGGCCAGGATCAACACGCCGTCCACGCTGGGAGATAACTGGAAGTGGCGCATGGACCGGGGGGCCTGCACGGATGAACTGGCAAAGAGAATCCTGAAGCTGGCCAGAACCTATGGAAGACTGAAGGAACAATAGAGACGGAAAGAACGGAGAGGATGAAATGATTCTTGTCATAGAAAAGGAACGATTGGATTTTTCTGAGGCTCAGAAGCAGGCACTGCTTGGCATGACGGCCAAGGATCAGATTTACCTGGTGACCAAAAAGGGAGATACCATACCGGTTGAGATCATTCCCGTCATCAACCGGATCAGCGCCAAGCTGGAGATCAAACAGTTGTCCGAGGGAAATTCCCTTTTTGAAAAGGGTTTCCTTTACGGAACGTTATCTAGGTCGGGAGGCAAGGAAAAGGTTGTGATCCTAAGCGAGGAGAAGGCGCCCGAGGGGCTTGATGCCAATTGCGTCTGGAATGAAGGATTTGGCGCTGTAAAGCCCAGGAAAAAAACTTCTCCCAAAAAGTCGGAGGATAAAGAAATGGATGGGGGGAAGCCCCTTCCCGTGAAAGAGAACGTAAAAAAGGCGGGACGAAAGGCCGTAAAGGACCTCTTTGCAACGCCGGAATTTCTTGCGGTGGCAGATTTGGTGGGGGATAAGCGTGAGGCCTTTAAGAATTGTCTGAATACCGCGAGCGAAGGCGAGATCGGTTATAAAATGCTTCTCGACGTAAACTTTGGCCGGGAGGCCGGCGACAAGATCTGGGAGAAAACAAAGGGACGGTTTGACGCACTGAGGAAGCTTTCCTAGATCATCGGAAACGAAAAGATACCCTGCAGTCCATGAAGCGGCGCTGCAGGGTGTTTTTTATGAATCAATTTCACTGGGTTGCATCATGGCCATGTAAGAATTGTGGTACTCCTTACAATACGTCACGTCCTCCCAAAACCAATCGGGGGGAACAAAGGCCTCGGCGGCATCGGTGCTTCCAAATTCTACCTCGGCGATAATCAGTGAGGAAAAGTATCCTTCGAATACGTCGATCTCGATGGTCAGCGTATAGTCGGCGGGAGGTTTGGGAAAACCTTCCTTAAATCCGGGGTTTTTCAGAGGAATCAGGTATCTTTTCTTGGAGATTACGTGACCGTCAGCCTTGGCACGAAGATGATAATATGCCTCCTCCGTGAGATCCATGTTGAATTCCTCACGGGCCATCATGCCCTTGCCCTTATAGGTCATGTAATATTCATTGTCTTCTTTGCGGACGCGGACGACAGGATCCACACAAAGATAAGCCTGCTCGATGTGATGACAGGGGTAAGATTCTAAATTGTCAGGGAGCTTTTTGAGTAAAAATTTGCGTTCTATTTCCATGGGGTAGCCCTTTCTTAGCTTGGATCAAATCCTTCACTAGACATTATAACATAAAAGTACGGTCATGAATAGTCAAAATATAAAATAAATAGTGCACGATGCGTTTCCTTTTCGTGCAACATATAGGTCTTGTAACGCTCGGAGAGTGTATGCTAGGATGGAAGTAAAGAAATTGCCATTCGCGACAACTTTTGTGCAATTGACAACAAGTTTCCAAAAACGCCATAAAATGACGTTAAGATGTGAGCAGATAAGTTACAGATGACAAGGCAATGAAAAGGGAAAGGAAGAGAATTATGTTAGACGTATCACACATAACAAAAAAGTATGGAAAACTGGCAGCCTGCGATGACGTGAATTTCCATTTGGATCCCGGCAGCGTGACGGTGCTTCTTGGGCCCAACGGCGCGGGAACTTGGGCCCAACGGCGCGGGAAAAAGCACCATCATGAAGTCCATCACCGGGTTCCTTAAGTATGAAGGAAAGATCACCGTCGGAGGCTTTCCGAATAAGACGCAGGACGCAAGAAGGCTTTTGGGATACATTCCCGAGATGCCTGCCCTTTATCCCAACCTGACGGTCTCGGAGCACCTGGAGTTCCTGGCCAGGGCTTACCGCATGTCGGATTACGCGGACCGCGCCAATGCGCTTTTGGAGACGTTTGAGCTTTCGGACAAAAAGAAAAAGTTTGGCGACGAGCTGTCCAAGGGCATGCAGCAGAAACTGAACCTCTGCCTCGGGCTTTTGACGGAACCCAAGCTCCTTTTGCTCGACGAGCCCATGATCGGCCTGGACCCTCACGCCATTAAAAGGTTAAAGGACATGTTTGAGGAAATGCGGGCCGAGGGCAGAACGCTCCTTGTCAGCACCCACATCATCGACAGCGTGGACATGCTGTGGGATCGCGCCCTGATCATGCAGGGGGGCAAGATCAAGGCCAACGTAACCCGCCGGGAGCTTTCGGAGACCGGAAAGACCCTGGAGGAGCTTTTCTTCGAAGTGACGGAGGGCGTAAGCCAAGAGGACATGCGGCATGCGGAAGCAGAAGGTTCCGGGAAGGAGTAAAGGTCATGAGAATGTTTTTATATTATGCCCTGCATTCTTTTGTCAATCAGCTGAAAAAGATCTTTAAGACCTGGGTCATGGTCTTTATATTGGTCTGCTTTGTCATGGGCATTGGGATCGGGCTGCTCGCGACCACCGTCGAAAAGACGGCGCAGAAAAACCAGGTGGCGGTGGAAGAGACCGTGGAGCAGGAGGACGAAGACGAAGCACCCGCGGAAGCGAAGCCCAACGTGATCCGCGACGGCATCGGGTATGCGAACTTTATCGAGCTCCTGGCAGGCGGCATTATTTTGCTCTCCTTTGTGCTGTCCATGATAAACGCCGACAAGAATGCCGGAAAGATCTTTCTTCCGGCGGACGTAAACCTCCTATTCCCGTCGCCCCTGAAACCGCAGTCCGTCATGCTGTT
>ONSO01000024.1 GCA_900320485.1 uncultured Lachnospiraceae bacterium
TCCGGCGGGCAGGTGCAGGGATTTTCATTTCTCCTGAATGCGTTCTTGACGATCCGATCCTCCAGTGAGTGGAAGGTGATGATGCACAGCCGTCCGCCCGGTGCCAGGAGGTCGATCAGGCTGTCGATGGAGTCCTGCAGCACATCCAGTTCCCGGTTGCAGGCAATCCGGATCGCCTGGAACGTGCGCTTGCAGGGGTTTCCGTACTTCTCCTGCATCTTCATCGGAATGGAGCTCCGGATGATGGCGACCAGTTCTCCCGTCGTCTCCAGGGGGTGCTGCTCCCTTGCCTTTGCGATGTTCTCTGCGATGCGCCCTGCGTAGCGCTCCTCGCCGTAGTCTTTGAGAATCCTTGCAAGGTCCTCCGCAGACCAGGTGTTGACAATGGTCTTTGCAGAGACCGGGTTCTCCTGGTCCATGCGCATGTCCAGGGGTTCGTCCTCGTTGTAGGAAAAGCCCCGCTCCGGGTTGTCGAGCTGGTAGGACGAGACGCCGATGTCGAGCAGGATCCCGTCTGCCTCCCGGATGCCGAGCCGTTCTGCAATCTCCGGGATGTGCTCATAGTTGTCGTGAACGATGGTGACCCGGTCCGCAAAGGGGGAGAGATGCGCAGTTGCCGCCTGGATGGCATCCTCATCCTGATCGATGCCGACAAGCCTTCCGCCCTCCGTGAGCCTTTTTGCGATCTCATAGGAGTGGCCAGCGCCGCCGAGCGTCCCGTCGATGTAGATGCCGGAGGGCCTGATGTTCAGATTTGCAATGGTCTCCTCAAACTTCCCGCGATCCACAAAGAAGTACTCCACGCCGTCCCGCTCCCCCTCCCGGGGCTTTCTGGTCGTCATGGAAATGGACAGCGCGTAATTGTCATAATTCTGCAGGAGCTTTTTCACCAAAGTCCCCTTGCCTGCTCCGGAAAATCCGGAGATCACCATCAAAATTCCTTTTTTTGCCTCCATGAAGCTTACTCCTTCCCGTCGTCTTCCTTTTCTTCCGGCGCCATGCCTTCCTGCGCACGCCCCGCAATGGTCTCGGGAAGCAGTGCCGACAGCACTACCTGACCATTTTCCATCACAAGGACGGATTTTGTCTTACGCCCCTGAGTTGCGTCGATGGCCATACCCGTCTCCTTCGCCTTCTGCACCAACCGCTTAACGGGTGCCGCATCCGGACTGACGATGGCAATGATCTTTTCCGTATTTACAATGTTTCCAAATCCCACGTGAATTAACTTGTTCATGATCTCCCTCATTGACTATTCAACGTTTTGGATTTGTTCCCTTACCTTTTCGATCTCGGTCTTAAGTTCAATGCCGCAGTTGGAGATCTCAAGGTCATTCGACTTAGACAAAATGGTATTTGCCTCGCGGTTCATCTCCTGTGCGATGAAATCCAGCTTTCTTCCAATGCTGCCGCCCTCCATCAGGGCATTTTTTGTGGTCTCCACGTGGCTGCGCAGACGCACCATTTCCTCGTCAACGCATACCTTGTCGGCAAAAATGGTAACCTCAGTGATCAGGCGGGACTCATCTACGGTGTTGTCCCCCAGCATCTCCTTTACCTTATCCTGCAATTTCTGGCGGTATTCCTCGATGATCTGCGGGCTTCTTGCCGCAATGAAATCCACCAGTTTCAAAATGCCGTCCAGCTTACCGATCAGGTCATTCTTCAGGTTTTCGCCCTCCGCGATCCGGCTCTGCACAAACATTTCCGCCGCGCCGTCCAAAGCCTTCTTCAGCTCCTTCCAGATCTCCTCCTCGTCGCCGTCATTCTCCTCCATGGTAAACACGTCAGGATATTTCGACAGCGTGGAAACGCGCACGTCATCCTCCAGTCCAAAATCCTGCTGCATCTGGCGCAGATACTTCAGGTACTCAGCCGCCAGCTCCTTATTATAGTGCACGTTCGAGGTATTCTCTGAGAGATCCTCATACGTAATAAACAGATCCACCTTTCCTCTGGAAACGTAATTCTTTAGCTCACTCCGAATGGAAGATTCGAAAAAATTCAGCTTTTTCGGCATCTTAACGTTAACGTCCAGATAACGATGATTTACGGCTTTCATTTCCACCGTAAACTTTCTGTTATTCTCCGTAACCTCACAACGGCCGAATCCGGTCATGCTTTTGATCATGTTTGCTATCCCTTCCGTGCCCTGCCCCTATGGTTTGTCGCACACTCCGTATTATTATATTCTAAACTCACCTGCTCGTCAAGCCCTGCGATGCGCCTTTCTGACGGATTTCCAAAGCCCGGTTACCTGTTTCCGAAGCTGCTCATAGTTCCGTCCCGTCTCCGGCGCAAAGAACGTACCATAAAGCTCCCCCTGAAGATTTTCAGGAATTGTAACGCCATAACGCGTCGCAAGATATCCCAGCTCCTCCCCGGGCGTTGTCAGCTTCCGGAATTCTTCATCCCTGTCCTTCACCCAGGCCGTCATGCGCCCATACTCCAGCTGCACGCGCTCCTTGCCCGGAAGCTTTGATTCACGATACGAAGCCATGACATGCTTTCCGATGAAGATCGCAAGGACCGCGGCGATCAATAGCCCCAGCACTCCCATTCCGCCTGCCAGTACGTTCTCCACGTATTCCGCCGCGGCCTGCTGCCCGTCACCATCCTGCGCGTTTTGGTCACCGCCGCCTAAAATGGCATCCCAGAAGGAGGCCGTCTCCTCTTCGTCCTGAGAAACGCTGGGCGTTACGTTAACCACGATCCAGCCCTTTCCTTCCACGTAGGCCTCGATCCAGGCATGTGCCTGTCCGTCAGGGATCTCCACCTCCATCATGGCCGTTTCGCCCAAAGGCGCATATCCGTCATAATAATCCTTGTACTCCATGTCCTCCATCAGTTCGCCGTCCGTCACCACGTCCGTATAGGAAAATACGTATCCTTCCACGTAGCGCGCGGGGATCCCCATATACCTCAGCATCAAAGTACCCGCCGACGCAAAGTGCGTACAATATCCCTTTTTATTGCGGGACAGGAAGTAGCTTACGTAGTCCAATCCGCCAAAATAATAACCGGGACGCAGCGTGTAAGCATATTTTTCTTCAAAGAATGCCACCAGCTTTGCCGCGATCTCCTCCGGCGTTCCCGCAAGGGCCGCCTCCTCGCAGGCATTGGCTACGCTTCTTTTGCAGATGGGCGGCACCCAGAGATAACGCTCATTGATCTGTTCCTCCCCTGCCCCCGGGACTTCATCGTTCCTCACGACAGGATAATAGGTATATGACATGCCGTTTTTCGCGCCGCCGGGAAATCCGGAAGCCGGAAGCGCCATGACTTCTCCGACGTCCGTGTAGTACGGCCTGTACTCATAACCCTGCGCCGCGCCTACGTTATACACCTCCATGACGCCTCTTGGCTGAATCTGGGGATCCGCCTCATACTCGGCCTTGCGTGCCGCCGTTGTCGCAAGCATTTTATCTTCCGACCTGCCAAGTACGTCCGTTGCCTTGCTCCAGCGCTGTCCGTCATAATCCAGTCCCGTAAATGCCTTTAAATACGTGGTTTCCATGGAATATGGCGTAAATCTTACGATCAGATGCGTCTCGTCCGTGGGCACCATCATGGTGTTTTGGGATAATCTTCCTTCATTGAGTCCGCCGCCTGCGGCATTGTTCATAAAAAGCGCCATCACGCCATACTGTGCAAACGTCATGGCCGTTCCCTCCGTCTCTGCCTTCACGGGGTTTTTGGGCACCACGGCCCAATACCGTACCTTCGGGAGCAGAATGCCCAGCAGTACCACCGTTGCCCCTGCCAGCACCATTCCAATGGGCAGGGCATTTTTGATCTGCTTTGACACGTTCTTTTTTATTCTGGCATTTTGCAGGATCCCCAAAGTGGCATATCCCGAGAGCAAAAGGAACAGGCAAAGCAGATCCGGCGTCTTTTCGAAATAGATCGGCACGAAATACAGCGTAAACGTGAACAGCACCGTCCGAAGAAGGCTCGCCTTATACTGGAGCCTGATCACCATCAGGATTTCAAATACCACGCCCACAAACAGCGCAATGGCCGTCACCGTCTGATACGTATCCTCTACCTGAAGGTTATAGAGACCGCCGCCCACTACGCCAAGGTAGCTTTGGGCCGCCTCGTAGATCTCATTGATCACGGCGTAAGCACCACTGTTCAGGATCCAAAACCGCCGCACCGCCACGTAGGCATATGCAACAAAGATGCCAATGACGCAAAGGTTCGTAAACCATTTCTTCCCCGTCTCGTAAATGAACGCCAAAATGAGCGCAAGTCCCATAAGTCCGCCAATGCAAAAGAACCGGTTAAACGCGATTCCATAGGCATTCAAAAAGCCTCCCACGGCGCCGTAAGAGATCATGAAAACAAGCAGCGCCTTGGTCAGCGCCGCCGCCACGTCATATTTTTCTTTTTTCCCGGTTTCCTTCAGTTCCACCTGAGGAATCTTTCTCCGTCGCATTCCTCCGGGCAGAAACCGATGCTCCGGCATCTTTTTATCGTCCTTTAACGTACGCACCCTTATATGCTCCATTTTTGACTAAAACATAGGCTTCTCCGGGGAACTCCGCCTCCATGGCATATTGAGCCTTCTGTGGCTCCATCTTGCCAGGCACGCTCAGGATCTCGTCCAAGGCGCTCTCCAATTCCCCTTCTTCCGCCAGATACCGTCCCTGCAGATTTCCTCCAAGTCCCAGCCAGCAAAGCCTGACGGGATAACCCTTCTCCAACAGCAACAGGCCCAGCCCGTGCAGGGATGCCATCAGTGCATCATTCTCATCTTCATTCTCCGTCAGGGCAAGCAGCACGTTGATCCTGTCCCTGCCCGTGGCCAGCCGCTCCCTGACCATGGTCCGCCCCGTCTTTGCAGACAATTTCCAATGAATGTTTTTCAGCTCGTCCCCCGGTACGTATTCCCGGATCTCATAGTCCGGATTTACGTCCGTGCCCCGTTTCTTTGTCTCGTTTTCGTTGGGGAAATCCTCCACGCACGCGGAAAGCTCCTCGTCATCCGCCCGCTCCATGCTCGGCGAAACAATGACCCAGGCTGCGTCCGGCACGGCATTCTTCATGCGAAAGATCCCAAGCCAGTCCCAGATCACAAATTCCTTCACCGCGATCTCCACGCGCCCCGCGTGATGACTGACCAGATCCCTCTCAAGCACGTAACTGGTGCCGGGCCCGGCCCAGGTCCTTTCCCTTCCCTGACTCTCATAGCCGGTAAACACGTTGCGGATCTCATAGGATACCTCTGCGGCAAATCCCAGAAATCTGCTGACGTTCCTGATCCGGATGCTCATGGGGACCGTGCGTTCCCTGCCGATCCCTCCCCCCGGCAGAAAGGCTCCCACGGAAAAGGAATTTCTCTCACGATACAAAACATACGCGGATGCCGCGGCAACCACCATCGTTAATATCATCATCAAAAATAATTCATACGTCCTGAAATACCACCAAAGGACACCCACGATCCCAAGGAAGATCAAATAGCGGAGGGCACCCCAGACGTGAATCTTCACCTTCTTCATCAAATTACCTGAACCCTTCCCCCGTGCCTTATACCGCGCGGATCCGCTCCGTGATCTCCCTGATGATCCCGGGCACGCTGGTTCCCTCTGCCCTTGCCATGGCATTTAAGTGGATTCTGTGCGCCCAGGTTTCCGGAATGACTGACAGCACGTCCTCAGGGATCACGTATTCCCCGCCCCGGATCATGGCCATGGCTCTTGCCATCTTAAGGAGCGCAATGCTTCCGCGGGGGCTGACGCCCAGGGCGATCCTGGGATCCTTTCTCGTCTCCTCCGTCAGGTTCACCACGTATTCATACAAGTTGTCCGATACGTGGAGCTCCCTGGTCTGCTGACGAAGCTCCAGCAGTCTTTCTCCCGTAAGCACGGGCTGCACCAGCTCCAGTCCCTTTCCGGCGCTCTCTTTCAGGATGTCCACCGCAGCCTTGTGATCGGGATATCCCATGGTCAGACAGATCAGGAATCTGTCCAGCTGCGACTCAGGCAAAAGCTGGGTGCCGGAGGAACCGTACGGATTCTCCGTTGCAATTACCGTAAAGGGTTCCGGCAAGGCATGCGTAATGCCGTCCACCGTTACCTTGCCCTCTTCCATAACCTCCAGAAGCGCCGACTGCGTCTTTGATGAGGTTCTGTTCAGCTCATCAGCCAAAAACAGATTGCTAAAGATCGCTCCCTGCTTATACTCAAAGGTTCCCGACGCTCCGTTATACATGGTAAAGCCCACAATGTCACTGGGCAGCACGTCCGGCGTAAACTGCATTCTCCGATAATCCAGCTCCATGGCCTTCCCAAGGGCCATGGCAAGCGTTGTTTTTCCTACTCCGGGAATGTCCTCAAGCAGCACGTGTCCGCCAGCCAGAACCGCCGCAAGCACCTTCCTGATCACGTCATCCTTTCCCTTTACAACCTTTCCCACCTGTATTACAACCTGCTCTAATTCCGTATTCACGTTCCGTTCCTCCATGCAAACTGCAAATCCGTTTTTGCGTTCCGTTCCTCCATGCAAACTGCAAATCTGTTTTTGCGTTCCGTTCCTCCATGCAAACCGCAAATCTGTTTATGCGTTCCGTTCCTCCATGCAAACCGCAAATCTGTTTTCTCTTCCCGGGCGCCTTGTGCCCGTTCCCCATCTGCCTGCAAGACAGCCTCCCGATCTTCCTCCGCCTTTTTCTGACTTTTCTCAGAAGCGCCGTGCTTTGCTCAGATCAGACTCTGCGTATCTACTTTAGACTCTGCGTATCTACTTTAGACCCTGCGTATCTACTTTAGACTCTGCGTATCTACTTTAGACTCTGCGTATCTATTTTAACATATTTGAGAACCATGGTAAACCAATTCTTATGAATCTGCTTTGTAAGATTTTTAAGTGATCTTTGTCTGTTTTTTAATTCTGCCCCGAAAAATGCGTCTCTAAAAAGAAATTTCCAGAAAATTACCGCATTCCCACAAAATCCAGAACAATTGGCGGTAGTCAAAAAATTAGAGAACCCGAAAATTACAGCCTGCAAAAGAGATTACTCGAAAAAGGCGGTAATTTTTCAAGGAAAATTCCAATGCTTGCGTCACAATTCCTCCTTTCCCGCAATAAATCAGAAAAAATGAGGGAAAATCTACCGTTAAAAGCCTCCAAATTCGTCTTCTTGCGGTAACCGGCGCCATTCACAACTCCTTCGTCTACCGCAAAAAATCCTGTGCAGGGCAATTCTTCGGTAATATTTGGATTTTATTACATTCAGTGCCAAATTTTCCCTATTGAAAAATCAGAACATATGTTCTATAATAAAGTTCCAAACGTTTGCCAGCTTAACGCTTAACGCCGTTTGCCAGTTTGCTTAAAGCCTTAACAAGCTTTATAAGAGTTCAGCGATCCGGCACCGGGAAAGGAGGCGACGCGCCATGGACAAACCCATTGACGTCATTTGTCAGCACAGGACCGATGGCGCCATTTTACCCATTAAGATCAAATGCGCTGACGATGACGGCGAGTATCAGGTCTATCGGATCCTAAGCTTCCGGGAGCTTACCCCCGGCGAAGCCACCTTTACTCTCCCCAACGCCGTCAATGCTACACGGATCCTTCGCCGCTTTGACTGTAAGATCCGGGTCTTCGGTAAAGAACGGATCATTTCCCTTCTCTACAACACTACCACGGGAAGATGGGACTTGCGCACCTGATCTTTAAGGAGTAAAATACGTCTGTATCGCTTAAAACCATAAACTATGCATCGCGACCAACGGAAATCCTTGTTACGTTGGCGCCATTCTTGGAGGATATTATGGCATTTGACGGCCTGACTTTGGCAAATCTGACCTGCGAATTAAATCGCGAGCTCACGGGAGCCCGCTTATATAAAATAGCCCAGCCGGAACCGGATGAACTCCTTTTGACGTTCAAAAATTCCGAGGGCCAAACGCGTCTCCTGATCTCCGCTGACGCTTCCCTTCCCCTTGTCTACCTGACTTCCGAAAACAAGCCCAGTCCCATGACTGCTCCCGGATTCTGCATGCTTCTTCGCAAGCATTTGCAAAACGGCCGCGTGATCAGCGTGACGCAGCCCGGCCTTGAGCGCATACTGCGCATGGAAATCGAGCATTTGGATGAAATGGGTGACCTTTGTCGCAAAATCTTAGTCATTGAGATCATGGGAAAACACAGCAACGTCATTTTTGTGGACGAAAACGGTACGATCCTGGACAGCATCAAGCACGTCTCCGCTGCCGTCAGCAGCGTGCGTGAGGTACTTCCCGGAAAGCCTTACTTTGTAGCTCATACCCAGGACAAATTAGATCTTTTTACCATGGAGGAGGATGATTTCCGTCAGGCGATCACCTCAAAGCCTCAGCCTGCATACAAGGCACTGTACTGCACCGTTACCGGCATTTCTCCCGTACTGGCTCAGGAACTGTGCTACCGCGCCGGCATCGACGGCGACCGCCCCACGGCTGCCTTAAGCGCTGAAGATCACGCCTCCTTATGGCGCGTCATGCAGGATCTGAAAGCCACCATCAATAACGGTGCCTTTTCCCCCTGCGTTGCCTACGAAAACGGCCGCCCCGCGGAATACGCATCCATTTCCCTCACCAGCTACCTAGACGTCCGCCCTTATCCCAACGTGTCCTCCCTGTTGGAATCCTATTATGCAGAGAAAAATGCCATCAGCAGGATCCACCAAAAATCCGCCGACCTCCGCAGAGTGGTTCAGACCATCCTTGAGCGCGACGTAAAGAAATATGACCTACAGCTTCAACAGATCAAAGATACGGAAAAACGGGAAACCTACCGCATTTACGGTGAGCTTCTAAATACCTACGGCTATAGTGCCGCTCCCGGAGCAAAGTATCTGGATGCCGTGAATTACTATACGGGGGAGAACGTAAGGATTCCTTTGGATCCCACGCTCTCCGCCAGAGAAAATGCGCAAAAATATTTTGACCGCTACGGAAAACTCAAGCGGACCAACGAAGCCCTGACGGAACTCACCGTAGAGGTAAAGGCGGAGATCGATCATTTGGAATCCATCGCCACCTCCCTGGAAATTGCCCAAAAGGAAGAAGACCTTGCAGAGATCAAGGAAGAGCTGATCACCAGCGGCTACGTACACCGCAAGGGACCTGCAAAAAAAATCAAGATTACCAGCAAACCCTTCCACTACGTAACCAGCGACGGCTTTGACGTTTACGTGGGAAAGAACAATTACCAGAACGACCAGCTCACTTTCCAGTTTGCCACGGGCAATGACTGGTGGTTCCACGCAAAAAAAATCCCCGGTTCTCACGTGATCGTAAAAACCGAGGGCAGGGAGCTTCCGGACCGCTCCTTTGAAGAGGCTGCCCGCCTTGCAGCCTACTACTCCAAGGGCCGGGAGCAGGACAAGGTGGAAGTAGACTACGTCCAGAAAAAGCACGTAAAAAAGCCCAGCGGAGCAAAGCCGGGCTTTGTGGTATACTACACGAACTTCTCCATGGCCGTAAGCAGCGACGTCTCCGGCCTCAAACAAATTTAATTCCTCCGGCCATTCTGCTTCTGCGACCTGGCTCCTCCGACCGTTCCGTTTCCGTAGCCTTGGGCTCTCCGGCATCTCGAGGGGATGGTTGGGATGGGCTTTCCCGGTCAAAAGGTTTCCGTAACCTTGGGCTCTCCGGCATCTCGAGGGGATGGTTGGGATGGGCTTTCCCGGTCAAAAGGTTACGGGAAAGCCTGTCCCAACCAAAGCCCCGAGTCCTTCTGACCTGCCCCGAGTCCACCCGGCCAACCCCGAGTCCTTCTGACCTGCCCCGAGTCCACCCGACCAGCCCCCGGGTTACAGCAGCTTACACTTCTTGGCGATCTTAACGATCACGTGCCCCTTGGGCAATCCCCTCAATTCCTCCTCCGTCATGGTCTTTAGCGCCAGCAAGATCACAAAATAGACCACCACGCCGAAAAGGATTGCGGGAACCAGCGCCAACCTTGGCGACTTTAGGGCCAAAAGCAACAATTCATACAATCCTCTTGCCACGGCTCCCATGATCAGGGCTGCTATGGAAGGAAGAAGAAATGACCTCTTCCATTCCTGATGATAATGAATGGCTTTTCTCAAAGAGATCTGATTTAACAGACACATCATCCCCGCATATACCGTATTTGTCACGGCCAACCCGTAGAGATCCATGTCCGTCAAAAGAAGTAATCCCGCAGACAGCGCCGTCTGGATGATCAGTGCAATCCCCGCATTTACAATGGGTACGTTCACCTTTCCAAGCCCCTGTAGAATGGAATTACTCAGGGTGGAAAGGGAATAGAACAAAATGGAGATCGCCAAAACCATCAAAATTCTCCCCGCCAGCGTTACAACCTCGTCCGACCTTGGAAACAGGAAATAAACGATGGGCTTCGCCAGGGCAAAGAGTCCCACTGCGGAAGGAATGGTGATGATCATGGTCGTCTTTACCGCCGTCCCGATGCTCTCCCTCGTCTCGTCATATTTTCCTGCCGCACAGGCCTGCGCCACGGAAGGGATCATGGCTGCCGCCATGGCAGATGCAAATGCAAGGGGAATCTTCAGGACCGTCAGAGACAGGGAATACGTTCCCAGCTTCTGGTGCTGCAAGAAGCTGTCCAATCCCCGAACGTCCGGCACGATCTTGTTATAAAGAAACGTATTGACGGTCTCGTTGAAATTATAAACCGCCGTGCTGAGAATAAACGGCGTTACGATCAGCGTGATGGTCCGGATCATCTGCCCGTACGTGTCCACGTTCTCATGACGATCTCTTTCCACCCTCCTAAGGATCATCTTACGGTTCAGGGAATAGACCCATGCCATAAACAGAAGCGCCATCAAAACGCCGCTTCCCGTACCCATGGCACTTCCCATGGCCCCCAGGACGGCATGCCGGATCCTTTCCTCTCCAACCGCCGGCATCTCCAGGCTCCCCAGATTCACCTTGATGATCAGGGCCGCACCGCCCACGCTGACAACCGCATTTGCGATCTGCTCCAAAATCTGGGAAAGAGAGGTCTGCACCATGCTCTTATGCGCCTGAAAATAGCCGCGCAAAACTCCCAGAATACCAAAGATAAAGATCGTCGGTGCAAAAGTGCGAAGCACGGGAACCGCCTCTTCCTTCACAAAAAAGCCTGCGCCAAAAAAAAGCAAACAACTGGCAAGGAAGCCCACTACAAGCACGTACCCCATGGCACAATAAAAAAGCCGGTGTGCGTTACGATATTCCCGCGCCGCCAGCTTTTGTGCGATCACCTTTGAAACTGCGGCGGGAATGCTGTAGGAAGAGATCATCAGTACGTTGGAGTAGAAGGTGTACGCCTCCGAATAATACCCAATGCCCGATTCCCCGATGACCGCCGTGAGGGGGCTCCTGTAAATGAGCCCGATCACCCTGCTGATCATTCCCGCAGCCATTAAAAATCCCGCCTGCACCAGAAAATTATCTTTTGTCCTATCCTGTTTTCCCATAACAATCCTGTCCGATCAGTCCAACAATTCTCAAGCCTCTCATCCGATCAGCCAGTCATACATTTCCTGATACTTCCTTGCGGATACGTCCCAAGAGAAGTCCGCCGCCATGGCGCGATCCACCATCTTGTTCCACTCCCGCTTCTTGTCATAGTATACGTGCTCCGCATAACGGATCGTCCGTAACATTTCATGCGCATTGTAATTGGTAAAGCTAAAGCCCGTTCCCGTGCTCTCAAATTCATTGTAGGGCTGAACGGTATCCTTGAGGCCTCCCGTCTCACGGACAATGGGAATGGTCCCGTACCGGAGACTCATGAGCTGGCTCAACCCGCAAGGCTCAAAGAGGGACGGCATCAGGAAGGCATCACTGGCCGCATAGATCTTATGTGACAGCTCCTCCGAATAATAAATGTTGGCAGACACCTTGTTCTGGTACTTCCAGTCAAAATGTCGGAACATGTTCTCGTAACGGTCCTCGCCGGTACCGAGCACCACGATCTGCACCTCATCCTGGCACAGCTCATCCATTACGTAAGACACCAAATCCAAGCCCTTTTGATCCGTCAACCTGGAGATCAGGCCGATCATCATTTTATTCTCGCCCTTGGTCAATCCCAATTGCTCCTGCAATGCCAGCTTATTCTTTACCTTCTCCTTGCGGAAGTTCACGGCATCATACTGCTTTACGATATATTTATCCGTGGCCGGATTAAACTCCGTATAGTCAATGCCATTGACAATGCCGCGCAGATCATGGCTTCTTGCCCGGAGCAATCCGTCCAGTCCCTCGCCATAAAACTGCGTCTTGATCTCCTCCGCATACGTCTCACTCACCGTCGTCACGGCGTCGGCAAACACGATGCCGCCTTTTAGGAGATTTGCATCCTTATACGCTTCCAGCTTGTCAGGCGTGAAATAATAATCCGGCAAGCCAGTGATGGACTGCACCGTCTTTACGTCCCATTTCCCCTGGAATTTCAGGTTATGGATCGTCATGACGGATTTCATGCCCGCAAAGAACAGGTCTCCCTGAAATCTTTCCTTCAAATACACGGGAATCAGTCCCGTCTGCCAGTCATGACAATGGATCACGTCAGGCTGGAATCCGATCAGCGGCAGGGCCGAAAGCACTGCCTTGGAGAAAAACGCAAACTTTTCAATCTCATAGCAGGGATCGTCGCAATAAGGCTTCGGCCCGCCAAAATAATGCTCATTGTCGATGAAGTAATAGTGCACTCCATCCACCGTGGCCTCTTCGATGCCTACGTAGACGCTCTGCCAATTGTAATCCATGTAGAAATTCGTGATAAAGCTGATCTTTTCTTTCATTTCCTGCTTAATGCAGGTATACTTGGGAAGGATCACCCGTACGTCAAAATATTGCTTGTCAATACACTTCGGCAGCGAACCCACCACGTCCGCCAAACCTCCGGTTTTTACAAAAGGGACTCCCTCCGATGCGGCAAATAAAATTTTTTTCATTAGAAACCCTCCGACCAATTGACTTACACTATGTTATCAGTATACTACAAAAACGAAAAATAATAAAGAGGATTCCCCATTTTTCCCAAAAAACTATGCAATTTGCACAAAAAACGATCTATTTATACGAAAGCCGTATCCGATCGGCGATCAAGGCTATGAACTCGGAATTTGTCGGTTTTCCCTTGCCCGTATCAACGGTGTACCCAAAAAGAGAATCCAGCGTTTCCATTCTTCCCCGGCTCCACGCCACTTCGATGGCATGCCGGATCGCCCGTTCCACCCTGCTGGGCGTCGTCTGGAATCTTTTTGCAATGGTTGGATACAAAATTTTCGTGATGGAACTGATCATCACCGGATCCTCTACTGCCATCATGATGGCTTCCCGAAGATACTGATACCCCTTGATGTGTGCCGGAACGCCGATCTCATGGATCATTCCCGTCACGTCCTGCTCCAGATTTCTCTCCGGCACCGGCTTCGCGGCCGCTTGCTTCCGGTCCTTGTCCGCGACCGGCTGGGAAGGCACCGTGATCATGATCTGAAATTCCTTGTTTGCGCTTAAAAGTTCACTGAGTAATTTTTGTACTTTTTCATTGTCTTTTGTGGAAGTAACGCGTAACTGCTCCATTTTTCTTACCTCCGCACAGATGCTACGATTTTCGCTTCAGACAACCGTCAACCACCATTGTAATGCTTTGTTCCCTCTTTCTCAACGGCATTTCATCGCATAAATCGCGCATCCTCTTCAAAAAGCGACGATTCCCTGCTTTTTTCCTTTTCTCCTCCAAAAAAATTTGGATTCTCTTGTTGAATTTTTAGTTTTGCGTTATACTTAACTTCGTACTTTAAGCATAGAAAGGACAAATCTGCCATGATCAAACAAGAGATCGCCGAGATCAAAAAACTGTTAACGCCCAAGAAATGCTCCATCGACCGCATCTGCGGCTGCTACGTGGATGGAGAAAAAAATAAAAAGACCCAGTTCTCCCAAGCCTTTCTCTCTCTCCCTGAGGAGGACATGTTTAAGTATTTTGAGATTCTTCGGAAATCCCTCTCCGGAAGCATTGGAAAGAACCTGCTGAATCTGGAGTTCCCCCTTGCCAGCGAAGAGGCCGGCGGGACCCAGGAATTTCTGTATCGCCTGAAGCAAAGCGGCCTGAAGGATGACGCCCTTCTGGACCAGTTTTATGACATGATCATTTCCAACTATGAATACGTGGGAAATTACCTGATCCTCCTTGTCCACGACAGCTATGACGTGCCAAAGCGCACCTCCGACGGCATCGAGAATGAGGATGCCTCCGAAGAAGTTTATGAATACGTATTGGCCTGCGTATGCCCCGTGGAGCTGAGCAAGCCCGGGCTTTCCTATAATCCTGAGGAAAATGCCTTCCAGAACCGCATTCGCGACTGGGTAGTATCCATGCCCCAAATGGGCTTCCTCTTCCCCGCTTTTAACGACAGGGGAACGGATCTGCACGGCGTTCTTTACTATACCAAAGACGGTGAAGACCTAAAGGACGGCCTGGTGGACGCGATCCTCGGTTGCCCCCTGCCCCTCTCCGCCGGAAGCCAGAAGGAAACCTTCCATGCCATCATTGAAGAAACCCTGGAGGACACCTGTGACATTGAAATGGTGAAAAACATCCACGAAAAGCTGACGGAAATGGTGGAGGAACATAAGATCAAAGAAGATCCCGCGCCCCTGATCCTGGACAAGAATGAAGTCAAGACCATCCTTGCAGACAGCGGCGTCTCCAACGAAAAGCTCTCCCACTTTGAAGAGCATTACGAAGAGACCGCAGGAGAAGATGCCCAGCTCTACGTCAGCAACGTCATGAACGGTAAGAGCTTTGAAGTAAAAACCCCCGACGTGGTGGTAAAGGTAAAGCCCGAGCGCACGGACCTGATTGAAACCAGAGTCATTGATGGCCGTCAGTGCCTGGTCATCGCCTTGGATGGTACCATTGAGGTCAACGGAATTACCGTAAGAAAATCTTTGGCCGACGAAGAAGCAGACGACATGGAATAAACAAAAGCCCGAAGATCCTCTTCCGATCTTCGGGCTTTTTCATCTTTATTTCGTTAACAGATAAACATCCACGTACAAAAGCTTCCCTCTCTTAAACTCAAGCCGCAGGGATATGTCATCCTTTCTTCCGTAGAAATAGTCCCGGCTACTGTCATAGGTTCCGTCGTAGCCTGCATTTTGACACGCCAGCACGTACTCCACAAATTGATCCTTCGTCAATTCACCGGCATAGATTTCCAAGTCATTACTGCTGATCCTTTGAATGCTGTATTTCTCCGCCTTGGGAGCAGGCACAACCTTGGCGATCTCACTCTCCGGCCAACGGGTTACGTCCCAGACGATCGCCTTATCAATATCTACGGAGAGACGCCCATCGTAAAAATCCACCGTCAGTTTATTATCATCGGCATCATAGGCTTCATATTTGTTACTGGTGACTTCCTCGTCAACGTTGTACCCTTTTTCCTTACATGCCTTCACGTAATCATCAAACCCCGTCTGCGACACGCCCGTTATGGTTGCGTTAAATCCCGTTTTATCAGAGAATGCGTACTTTATCTTTCCTTCCGGCTTCGGCAGATCGCTTCCAAACCCTTGCGTCGGCCAAGCCTCTTCCTTACCGATCGACCCAATGCTTCCCGAAGAAGAACCGCCGTCAACGTTCAGGCTGGCGATCCACGCAATGATCAGCACTCCCGCAATGATCTGGCAGACGTTCTTCACCTTAAAGTACTTCCGTTCTCCCGTCATTCTCCACTTATGTTTCATTACCATGGAAACGATCAGCAGGATCAGCTGAACAAAGCTGACAATTCCGGTCAACGTGTATTCCGTGAACATGGCAACGGAAAATACGGACAGAAATATACATGCCCAAATCTGGAGCACAAAAATCACTGCATCAGCAGTCTTTTGTCCCGACGTGCGGTTTTTCGCCAGGGCCTTTTGCTGCTGCATGGCCTGCCTGGCTTCCTGCATGCTCTCTTTTCTTACGTCCTTGATGGCATCATGAAGCAATCCCTTAAGTTCCGCTGCGGACACTCCGTCCAAGGGCTCTATGCTTTCACAGTAGGGGCAGACAAAAACCTTCCGTTCCTGATCCACCCGCATGACTGCGTTACAGTTTCTACAATTCATGGCATTCTCTCCTAATGGTCATCATTACAGAGATTGTATCATTGAAATCCCATTTTTGCAATCATGCGGGGAAATATTTTTGCCGTTTTCTTATTTAATGGCCGCAAATCCGTTCTGGAGATCCGCGATAATGTCATCAATGTGCTCCGTTCCAATGGAAAGACGGATGGTATTCTGCTTGATGCCCTGATCAGCCAGCTCCTCCTCCGACAGCTGGGAATGCGTGGTGGATGCAGGATGAATCACCAGGCTCTTCACGTCAGCCACGTTGGCAAGAAGGGAGAAGATCTTCAGATTGTCAATAAACTTCCATGCCTCTTCCTTACCGCCCTTTACTTCAAAAGTAAAGATGGATGCGCCGCCATTGGGGAAATACTTCTTGTAGAGCGCATGATCCGGATGATTCTCGATGGAAGGATGGTTCACCTTCTCCACCAGAGGATGATTCTTTAAGAACTCCACAACCTTCTTTGTGTTCTCCGCATGTCTCTCAAGGCGGAGGGACAAGGTCTCAACGCCCTGCAGAAGTAAAAAGGCGTTAAAGGGAGAAATGGTCGCGCCCGTGTCGCGAAGCAGGATCGCGCGGATATAAGTCACAAAAGCTGCCGGGCCTACTGCATCCGCAAAGGAAACGCCGTGATAGCTGGGGTTGGGCGCTGCAATGTTAGGATACTTGCCACTTGCCTTCCAGTCAAACTTTCCGGACTCCACGATAATGCCGCCAAGGGTCGTACCGTGTCCGCCGATAAACTTTGTTGCGGAATGTACGACAATGTCTGCACCATGCTCGATGGGACGAATCAGATAAGGCGTTCCAAAAGTATTGTCAATTACCAGGGGCAGCCCGTGCTTATGCGCGATCGCCGCAATGGCATCAATGTCGGGAATGTCGCTGTTGGGGTTGCCAAGGGTCTCAAGATAAATGGCTCTGGTATTGTCCTTGATGGCTCCCTCCACTTCGGCCAGATCATGTGCATCCACAAACGTAGTCTCGATCCCATACTGAGGCAGGGTGTGCTCCAAAAGGTTAAAGCTGCCGCCATAGATGGTCTTCTGCGCCACAATGTGTCCGCCGTTTGCCGCAAGGGCTTCAATGGTATAAGTAATGGCAGCGGCGCCGGATGCAACGGCCAGTGCAGCGCTTCCGCCCTCCAAAGCTGCAAGTCTCTTCTCCAATACCTCCTGAGTGGAGTTGGTCAGTCTTCCGTAAATGTTACCTGCATCAGCCAGTCCAAAGCGATCTGCCGCATGCTGGCTGTTATGGAAAACATAAGAAGTGGTCTGATAAATGGGCACTGCCCTGGAATCCGTTGCGGGATCCGGCTGCTCCTGGCCTACGTGTAACTGTAAAGTTTCAAATCTGTAATCGCTCATGGTTTTATTCTCCTTTTTCCATATGACTTTTTGTTTTACGTGTTCTTCTCTAAATTTTTTTCTTATTCATTTTTCCATTTTTAAGTGCCCGGCACCCGAACGCGCATAAAAAATGCCCGGGGCGTATGGATACTCCCGGGCAAAATGGCAATCCGATCATGCAGACATAGTCTCAATGCATTCTCACAAGGCGCGCGGAAAACCGTCCAAACGCCTCAGCCACTTTACGTGCCCGGGAGTTACACATTCGACAACACATGCACTTCGTCTCCTTTTCGATCTGTCCACCAAACATTTTCCGCGCCTCCTTTCGATTTCATTTGTTTTGTTTGCTTCAACTGAAGTCATCATAGCACTTAATGCCGACTATGTCAATAGGTTTTATAAATTTTGTGTAATTTAGATTTTTTCATGATCAAAGAACGATCTCCATGCCGATTTTCTGTGCGGCGAAGCCCATTTTCTCATAAAAGGCCTGCGCCCCCGGATTACAGGCCCAGACGTTCAGCGTCACGTTGTAAAAGGCCTGTGCCCTGGCATATTCCATCACACATTCATATAATTCCCTTCCGACGCCCTGCCCCCGGCAATCCTCGTTCACGCAGATATCATCAATATAAAGCGTTCGCACGTCCGTGAGTACGGGATCTCCCAGAATCTGTTTATGCACGCAAAACGCATGGCCCAATACCCGCCCCTGCCCGTCCACGCAGACAAACACCGGCGTCTTGTCATCTGCCAGAATCCCCTCCAGTTCCTTCGCGCCATATTTAGTTGCCGGCCCTTTAAAAAGATCCGGCCTTCCGTTGTGATGCACCACGTCAACCTGCACCAACAATTCCAATATCCCGGGAATGTCTTCCCTCACGGCTCTCCTTACCTGTCTCATAAAGCGCTCCTTTCCGTAAAAAGCAATGGGAACGGCTCATCCGTCCCCATCATCCTCATCCATAACTTGCGACCATTATATCGCTTTTTTCCTTGTCACGCAATCTTTATCGTATCTCCGACAGTCTTTTCTCAAACCGGTTCTTATTGGTATTTTCCGGAATGGGCGTGGCATATTCCCCGCTAAAGCATGCATGGCAAAAACCCTCATGGCCTACCAGCTCCTTCAGCGACTCAAGCGGCAGATACCCCAGGGAATCCGCACCGATGAGCCCCGCGATCTCCGGAACGGTCTTATGACAAGCCACAAGATTTTCCTTTGAATCCACGTCCGTCCCATAATAACAGGGACTGATAAACGGCGGCGACGAAATCCTTACGTGGATCTCCTTTGCCCCGGCCTCCCGAAGCAGCCTTACGATCCGTTCACTGGTGGTGCCCCGCACAATGGAATCGTCCACCAGGATGACCCGCTTCCCCTCCACCGTATCCCGCAGCGGATTCAGCTTGATCCTCACCTGATTGTTCCGCTCCTCCTGCACGGGAGAGATAAATGTTCTTCCAATATATTTATTCTTAATAAAACCGATCCCGTAGGGGATGCCGGAATACCTCGCATATCCAAGCGCCGCATCCAAACCGGAATCAGGAACGCCCACTACAACGTCCGCTTCCACGGGATACTCTCTTGCAAGAATCTCCCCCGCCTTTACCCTGGCCGCGTGAACGGACACGTTCTCCATAACGGAATCCGGCCGGGCAAAATAGATATATTCAAAAATACAGATCTGCTTTCTGACCTTATCGCAGTGCTGCTCATATTTCGCGATGCCGCTCTCCGAAAAGACAAGAACCTCTCCGGGCAAAAGCTCCCGGACGAGCTTCGCCCCCACTGCCTCCAGCGCACAGGATTCCGAAGCCACCACGTAGCTTCCATCCTTTCTCCTTCCATAACAAAGAGGCCGATAGCCATGCGGATCTCTTGCAGCGATCAGCTTTGTCGCTGACATAAGGACAATGGAATATGCTCCCTCCAGATAATTCATGCTCTCCAGAACGGCCTTCTCTATGGAAGAAGTCTTTAAGCGCTCCCTGGTCACCACGTACGCAATGATCTCCGTATCGGAAGTGGAGTGGAAAATGGCCCCGGAAAGCTCCAACTGATTCCGAAGCTCATAGGCATTGCTCAGATTTCCGTTATGCGCCAACGCCATCTTACCCTTTTGATGATTTACCTCGATGGGCTGACAATTGTTCCGGTTATTTCCTCCCGTGGTCCCATAGCGCACGTGCCCCACGGCCATGCTCCCCTGCGGAAGCTTCGTCAGCGTCTCCTCGTCAAATACGCTGCTCACCTGCCCCAGATCCTTGTGGGAAAAAAATACGCCGTCATCATTCACCACAATGCCGCAGCTCTCCTGTCCCCGATGCTGCAGGGCATATAAGCCGTAGTATACGTCTCTTGCCACGTGATACGGCGCATTCGCATAAATCCCAAATACGCCGCATTCCTCATGAAGCTTCTCTCCAAACTCATCCCTAAATTTTTTGTTCTCCGCCATCTCCAAAGCGCTCCCTCCTTACTCCTTTTTCCCGCTTTGCATGGCCGCTGCCACAAATCCCACAAACAGGGGATGTGGTTTATTGGGTCTGCTCTTAAATTCCGGATGGAACTGCACGCCCACGTAAAACGGGCGATCCTTCAGCTCCACCGTCTCCACCAGACGCCCGTCCGGAGAAAGTCCGCTCAGGGTAAGACCTTTTTCCTCTAAAGCCTCCCGATACTCATTATTAAACTCATAGCGATGTCTGTGACGCTCGCTGATCTGCGTCTTTCCGCCATAACATCTTTCCATGGTCGTTCCGGACTTTATCTCACAAGGGTATGCACCAAGCCTGAGCGTACCGCCCTTGTCCACGGAGTCACTCTGCCCCGGCATGAAATCGATCACCTTGTTTGCGCATTGCTCATCGAATTCCCCGGAATTGGCATCTGCGATCCCCGCCACGTTCCTCGCATATTCAATGACGGCGATCTGCATTCCAAGACATATGCCAAAATAAGGAATTCCTTTTTCCCTTGCATATCCGGCGGCCCGGATCATGCCTTCAATGCCGCGGCTTCCAAACCCGCCGGGGATCAGGATGCCCTGCACCTCTTCCAGTTCCGCCAGGTCCCCTTTCTTTTCCAGCTCTTCCGAATCGATCCAGTGGACGTTAACGTGTACTCCAAGCTCATATCCCGCATGCCTTAAGGCTTCCGCCACGGAAAGATATGCATCGTGAAGACCCACGTATTTTCCCACCAGCCCAATCTCCACGTTCTCTCCGCGGTTTCCGATCCGCTTTACCATTTCCTCCCACTCCGCAAGATCCGGCTCCGGTGCAGAGATTCCAAGCTCCCTGCAGACCACCTCCGAAAAATGAGATTGTTCCAGCATCAGGGGCGCTTCATATAGATTGGGAAGGGTTCTGTTTTCAATGACGCAATCCGGTTTTACGTTGCAGAACATGGAGATTTTTTTGAAAATGGATTCCTCCAAAGGCTCGTCGCAACGCAAAATGATAACGTTGGGATTGATGCCCATGCCCTGTAATTCCTTCACGGAATGCTGCGTGGGCTTTGATTTATGCTCCTCAGAGCAATGCAGATATGGCACCAGCGTTACGTGGATAAATAAACTGTTCTCCCTGCCAACCTCTAAGGAAATCTGACGAACGGCCTCTAAGAATGGCTGCGACTCAATGTCTCCAATGGTTCCGCCGATCTCCGTGATTACCACGTCAGCCCCCGTCTTCTTTCCGACGCGGTAGACAAACTCCTTGATCTCATTGGTCACGTGAGGGATCACCTGCACCGTGGAACCAAGATACTCTCCCCTTCTCTCCTTATTGAGCACGTTCCAATACACCTTGCCCGTGGTCAGGTTGGAATACTTATTTAAATCCTCATCAATAAACCGCTCATAATGCCCAAGGTCTAAGTCCGTCTCCGCACCGTCCTCCGTCACGTAAACCTCGCCGTGCTGGTAAGGACTCATGGTTCCCGGATCCACGTTAATGTACGGATCCAGCTTTTGCGCGGCAACCTTTAATCCCCTGGCCTTTAATAAACGCCCCAGGGACGCGGCGGTGATCCCTTTGCCGAGACCCGACACCACGCCCCCCGTTACAAATACGTATTTCGTCATTTCTTTTTTCTCCCCTAATCAAACAATTGCATTCCTTATTTACCGCTGTCCCCATAATTGGAAAGGACGCGGGCGGAAGGATCATTTACGTTACAGCCCTCCCAGGATCTGTTTGGCATCCAGAAGTCAACAACCATCCGTGACTGACCCGGATAATACTTTTCAAATATGTCCCTGTAAAGAAGGGATTCCTTGGTAAAGGGCCTTGCATGATCATATTTCCGACAGCCCTCCTCAAACTCTTCCTGCGTGTATTTTGTCTCCGCATATTCTTTCAGGTAGTCCACCATAGAATGTCCCACGGCATCGGAAAAAGCTGCCTTTTCGCGCCACAGGATGTCCTCCGGCAGATAATCTCCTTTTTCAAAGGCATGACGCAGCAGATATTTGCCCTTTTTGTAAACGTTCATTTTGATCGCTGGGTCAAGCGCCATGACATATTTCACGACAGGGAATTGACGGAAATACATCTGTCCGCCCGAAGCACGTCATACATATGGAGCTCCCGAATGCGTTTCGCTGCCTCCTCCTGAAATGCCTGGGCCGAAGGAGCAAAGTCCGTATATTTATATCCAAACAGTTCATCCGAGATCTCACCGGTCAAAAGTACGCGCACGTCCGTCTGCTCATGAACGGCCTTACATACCAGATACATGCCCATGCTTGCGCGGATCGTTGTAATGTCATAGGTTCCAAGCAGTTTGATCACCTGCTCTAAATTGGAGGTCACGTCCTTTGGCGTCATGTATACTTCCTTATGGTCGCTCCCTATATAGTCCGCTACCTGCCGTGCATACTTAAGGTCAATGGCATCCTCCGTCATGCCGATGGCGAAGGTCCGGATGGGCGTCTTTGACTTCTTTGCCGCAATGGCGCATACCAAAGAAGAATCCAGGCCGCCTGAGAGAAGAAATCCCACCTTGGCATCTGCCACCAGCCTTTTCTCCACGCCTGCCACCAGCTTGTCATGAATCTTTTTGCAGGTGGTCTCCAAATCATCCCCGGAAACCTTATCCACTCTCGCCGCGTCATGATAACAATGAAATTTATCCGCTTCCTTCTCCGGATCAAAAGCCGCTCCAAGCTCGCCTGACACGTAATAATGACCGGGAGGGAATGGCATGATCCTCTGCACAAGACCCACAAGGTTCTTTGCCTCACTGGCAAAAACGATCACGCCTTCATCGTCATAACCGTAATACAGCGGCCTGATCCCAATGGGGTCCCTCGCCGCCACGAAGCACCTCCTCTCCCCGTCGTAGATCACACAGGCAAATTCCGCATCCAACATGGAAAACATGTTAAGACCGTATTCCTCATACATGGGAAGCAAGATTTCGCAATCACTGTCGCTGGAAAACTGATAACCCTTTGCCTTTAGCGCTTCCCTTTCCTTCTCAAATCCGTAAAGCTCTCCGTTGCAAACGACGTAATTCTTTCCAAGGGAGAACGGCTGCATTCCTGCAGCCGTAAGTCCCATAATGGCAAGTCTGTGAAACCCCAGGATCCCGTCTCCCGTATCTACGATCCGGCTGTCATCCGGTCCCCGTGAGACGGTCTCCTTAAATCCCTCCTTAAATTTCTCCATGTCGGCATGCTTGCCACAATAGCCCATGATGGAACACATTTTCAACTTCCTCCCTAATCACACAATTAAAAATATTCTGCCCTACTCTACGTCTTGAAGTGCCGCGTATCCCTCTTCTCCGGTACGGACCTTTACGACGTTCTCAACGCCATAAACAAAGATCTTTCCGTCTCCGACGTGTCCGGTGTATAGCGCCTTCTTTGCAGCCTCGATCACCTTTTCCACCGGGATCTCGCTGACGACTACCTCTACCTTTACCTTTGGCAGAAGCGTTGCATCCATTTCAACGCCGCGGTACTTCTCACCCGCGCCCTTCTGAATGCCGCACCCCATGACGTTGACCACCGTCATTCCCGTCACGCCAAGGTCATTCAGCGCCTCCTTTAATACTTCATAGCGCGTCATCTTTGCAATGATCACTACCTTGTGTATGCCCGTATTTACGATCTCAGGCAGCTTTGTCACGCTGACTGCCGCTTTCTTCTTTGCTTCACTTGCCTCTTCATATACGTCACTGCCAAGGTTCGTATTCTCGTTTACGTCCATGGTCATGGTGTTGGATACGTCCATGATGGCAAATCCGGAATAAGCGCTTGCAAGGCCATGCTCCGTAGCATCCAAACCCGTGATTTCCTCTTCCTCAGTTACCCGAAGTCCAAAGATGGCCTTAATGATGAGGAAGGTGATCGTAATGGATACTATCGTCCATCCTGCCGTTGCAAAAAGTCCAAGGAACTGTAATCCAAGCTGCCGGAAGCCGCCGCCATAGAAAAGTCCTGCGCCTGCGATCTGGTTTGCTCCAAAGGTTACGCCATCACCAACGCCTCTGGCAAAGGCAGGTGCGGAAGGCGTTGCAAAAAGTCCCACGGAAATGGTACCCCAAATGCCGTTCATCATGTGTACCGCAACTGCACCCACGGGATCATCCACCCGAAGCTTATAATCCAAAAGCCATACGCCAAAGCATACCAGAAGCCCTGCCACGGCACCGATCACAATGGCGCCAAAGGCATCACACACGTCACAGGGTGCCGTGATGGCAACCAGTCCCGCCAGGGAAGCATTCAGACACATGGACACGTCCGGCTTTCCGTATTTGATCCAGGTAAAGATCATGCAGACCACTGTTGCGATGGCAGGGGCGATGGTCGTTGTCACAAAAACAGAACCAAGCTCCTCTAAGCTAACTGCTGCCGCGCCGTTAAATCCATACCAGCCAAGCCACAAAATAAATACGCCAAGGCACCCAAGGGGAAGATTGTGTCCGGGAAAGGCATTGACCTTTGTCACCTTGCCACCTTTGTCTTTCACAAACTTTCCAATTCTGGGCCCCACCATCATGGCTCCGATAAAAGCACAAATGCCGCCCACCATGTGAATACAGTTAGAACCGGCGAAATCATGAAAGCCCATCCGTGCAAGCCATCCGCCGCCCCACGTCCAATGCGCCTCAATGGGATAGATCAGCGCAGAAATGATGGCGGAATAAACACAATAGCTTAAAAACTTTGTTCTCTCTGCCATGGCGCCGGACACGATGGTCGCCGTAGTTGCACAGAACACTAGGTTAAATACAAAATTAGACCAATCAAAATGGGCATAGTCAGTAAATACGTCAAATCCGGGCTTACCTATGAAGCCCATCAGATCTTCTCCTAAAAACAGCCCAAAACCAATTAAAATAAACGTCACGGTGCCTATACAAAAATCCATCAGGTTCTTCATCAGGATGTTCCCGGAGTTCTTTGCCCTGGCAAATCCTGCCTCCACCATGGCAAATCCCGCCTGCATCCAAAACACCAACGCCGCACCGATCAAAAACCACACTCCGTAGACTTCGGAAGAAGTCACCTCCTGAACCAGCGAACGAATTTCCTCACTCATAATCGTCTCTCCTTTTCTGCGTCTCGCCGTGAGGCCACGCCACCAAACAATGAGCCCACGTCGGCTATGTCTTGTCATCCCCAACTACCTTACCGTTATTGCCATTCTCACTCTCATTGTCTTTCACGTTCATCTCTCCCTAATCAACCTTACTACTTTTCCTTTTTTATCTTTTCTCTTCCCTATCTCTTCTTTTCTCCGCGCCTGCCAGGGTGCCTCTTATGCTCCCTCTTGGTTCCTGTCGAGCTTCCTTCTGCTCCACGCCTGCCAGGCCTTTCTTCCCCTCCGCGCCTGCCGGGGTGCCCCTTACGTCTGGAACAATCAGCCGGCAGCACTTAGCAAACCTGTCGGCCGAAAGGACAATTTCGAGGACTGTCTGAGGAGCGAAGCTCCGAGTTCCGCAGAAATTGTCCACGCCTTGAGGACGACCGGTGAGCTTAGTGCCTGCCGAGCCGTTCCAGACGTAAGGGGCACCCCGTAAGGCGCGGAGCATAACCGGCCCCCGGCAGGCGCCGAGCATAACCGGCCGCCGGCAGGCGCCGAGCATAACAGGCCCCCGGCAGGCGCCGGAATGTGACTGGCCTTACTTTACTCCGAACAAAAGGTCACCGTAGGAAGGATAAGGCCAGTATTCTTTGGCGGTGAGGGTTTCGGCCTCGTCACAAGGCTTGCGCAGCGCTTCCATCTTAGGAAGGACTTTGTCCCGGATCATCTCCGCTTCCTTGATGGTATCCTTCGCCTTGGAAAGCCCTGCAACCGCCTTCTCAAGGTCACCGATCTTATCATAGACCTCATCCGTCAGCGCAGATAACTTCTCAACAAGCTCCGTCTCATATTTGCAGGCAAGCTTTGCACTCAGTTCCTTCTTTGCCGCAGCGCTGCCTGCAAGATCTGCTGCATAACTTGTAATGGCAGGCGCGATCTGCGTCTTTGCCATTTCAATCATAGTATTGGCTTCAATCGTCACGGCCTTATTGTAGTTCTCCAGCATGATCTCGCATCTGGACTTTAGCTCCGCCTCAGAGAATACCTTATGACTTGTGAGCATCTTTACGTTCTTCTCATCCAAAAGATGAGGCATGCAATCCGCCGTGGTACGGTAGTTTAAGAGCCCTCTCTTTTCCGTCGCTTCCTTGATCCAGCTCTCATCATACCCGTTCCCGTTGAAAATGATATGCTTGTGATCCTTGATGGTCTTACGGATCATCTTATGGAGCGCATCCTCAAAGTCTGCCGCCTTTTCCAAACGGTCCGCATAAATCTTCAGGGATTCTGCCACGGCACTGTTCAGCATAATGTTCGCGCAGGCAATGCTGTTGGAGGAACCAAGCATGCGGAACTCAAATTTGTTGCCGGTAAAAGCAAAAGGTGAAGTTCTGTTTCGATCCGTGGTATCCCGGTTAAATTTCGGAAGTACGTCCACCCCCAGCTTCATTACCGTCTTCTCCGTTCCCTTATAGGGCTTACCGCTCTCAATGGCATCCATGACGGCGCTGAGCTCGTCTCCAAGGAAAATGGAGATCACTGCGGGCGGTGCCTCGTTGGCGCCAAGTCTGTGATCGTTACCGGCAGTGGCAACGGAAAGTCTGAGCAGATCCTGATAATCATCCACGGCCTTGATGACGGCACAGCAGAACAATAAGAACTGTGCATTTTCATACGGCGTGTCTCCGGGCGACAGCAGGTTGATGCCGGTGTCCGTGGAAATGGACCAGTTGTTGTGCTTACCGCTTCCGTTAACGCCTGCAAAGGGCTTCTCGTGAAGGAGACAGACAAGCCCATGCTTTGCGGCAACCTTCTGCATGATCTCCATGGTCAGCTGATTATGATCCGTCGCCACGTTGGTGGTACTGTAGATGGGTGCCAGCTCATGCTGTGCAGGTGCCACTTCATTGTGCTCGGTCTTCGCTAAGATCCCGAGCTTCCATAGCTCCTGATTGAGCTCATCCATGTAGGCCTGGACCCTGGGCTTGATGACGCCAAAGTAATGATCATCCATCTCCTGTCCTTTGGGAGGCTTAGCTCCGAAAAGGGTTCTGCCCGTAAATCTGAGGTCCGGACGCTGATCATACATTTCCTTCGTGATCAGGAAGTATTCCTGCTCGGGGCCTACGGATGACCTTACGCACTTCGCGGTGTCGTTTCCGAAGAGTCTCAGGATCCTGAGTCTTCGAAGGTAGCCCGAAGCCCTCCGCTGGGGAAGGAGGACGCATCCGGTTCGCCCTGGATCAGTTCCTTTCCCGAAAACTCCATCAATACGCCGCCATCCGGCGCGGGAGTGATAAAGCTGTCATGCTTCTCTGCAGTAATGCCGGTAAGGGGCTGAAACCAATGGGTGTAATGGGTTGCACCATTTGCAACGGCCCAATCCCTCATGGCGATGGCCACTGCGTTTGCGACGCTCTCATCAAGCTTTGCGCCCTCATCAATGGTCTTTTTCAGGGAATTGTATACCTTTGCGGATAAATTCGCCCTCATCACCCTGTCATCAAAAACCAAACATCCAAAATAATCCAAAACTGTTCCCATGGTTACGTCCTCCTTTTACGGTTATGTTTCCCTTTCTCCACGGGCATTGGAAAAGGCGCCAGTGGTGATTTTACACACCAATGGCGCCTTTGCCTTCTGCCTATGTTGATTAGGGTTTGTGATAAAGAAAAAGCGTCTGGGAACTTTTCGTTCACAGACGCCTTTGTCTTTATGTAGCGGATTTTACGCCACTTAAAATGATTTGTCAATCCCTTTTTGAAAATTTTATGCATTTTCCTCCACGCGTTTTAATAGTCCTTCCTCCCTCAAAACGTCTCCCTTAAGTTGATTTCCCTTCATTAGCTTCCTTGCTGCTCACCAGACCCGTTACGGAAGGAAAACCGCCATCAAGATGCAGACAATCAGCGCTAACGTGCCGGCGCCAATGGCAAGAAGAATTTTTTGGTAGGGACGTATTCCCTCTTCTCTTGCCGCTTCGATCTCATCCAAACGTTTTCCTTCCAGAAATGCCGCAATCTCACGGTAGGTCTGAATGTTTAACTTCTTCTTCTTTTTTTCTAACAAAACTGCCACGCCAATGGTGATCGCCGCCAGGACGCCCCATATGCATAAGCCCCAAAATTTCAGGAATTTTACCAGGGGAATGGGCGTAGCGATCATCAAAAACATCAGCCCCGTATAAAGCCATCCCAGCTGCTGAAACTCCGTCTGATCTTCTTTTTTTATCATTTCTTTGATCTCCTGTGCGTCTCCCTTCAAAAGAACGTCCACGGTGATTCCAAAGACTTCGCTCATTCGAAGGAGGCTGTTGACGTCGGGGTAATTCTTTCCCGTCTCCCAGTTGGAGATGGTTTGCCTGGATACAAAAATCTTTTCCGCAAGGGCATCCTGGGAAAGCCCCAGTTCATTTCTATATTTCTTCATCTGATTGCACAGTTCCATAAAAACACGCTCCCTCTCTCCGCCGTTTCAGGTTTGTCACGCGGCACGGTATCATTTCGGATTGCAAAATTCTTCGAACTCTGCAACCATATTATCATGAGGGAGCTTTTTTGAAAAGCATTATCCTTCCAGCGGGCACATGTCTTGGATGGTCTTGGGAACCTTCGCCTCCAGCAATTTCATTTGTCCGATGCGTGCCTCCATCTCTTCCTTACGCTGATCCTTTTTGGCATTGAGATATCCATAATAATGTCCCATATACCGGAAGGACACGTCTTCGGACGCCGTCATGGTTTCAATTCCCTTCTCATCATACCGGCCCTCCGGATCAATGGTTTTCAAAATGGCAGCCTCTAAAATTGCCTTTTCCTCTGCCAGCGTTTTGCCGCCCCTGACAATCCGCAGAAATCTTCCGCCGTCCGTATAAAGAAATCCGGTCTTGGCATTTGGTATGAGGCATGCAATGCCCATGCTGACGGACATGCCGGCCATCATTGCCTGAAAGAGAGAAAAATGAAAGCACAGGGTGATCCCCCAACCGATTCCCCAAAGAACGGATGCCACAGGGCCGGCCAACAGGATCCTGGCATAGGCCTGAATATTTTTCTCCGACTGCTCCCTGGGAATAGTAAGTCCAACCCCGCCCCAGTAGAGCAGATCTTTTTCCATTCCGAATTTCACCCGGTCATCCTTTTCCTCCCGGTAAATCCGGAAGGGACCAAAGGTCATGTAATAAAATTTCCATTTTTGAAGAAGTCCCATGATCACGTGACCTCCTTCGTGAACGTAAGTGCATGCCAGATAAGAGATCATTCCAAAGACGAAAACCTGTAACAACATTCCTAAAAGTTCCATTTTCTTTTCTCCTCGTAAACGTTTTCTTTTTGCAGGGGCTTCGGTTCTCCCCTTCGCTTGATCTCACCTTACCCCTCCCCGTCCCGTTTGTCTATCAAAGGTCTTTGACGTTTGCCCAAAATGCCCAAAAAAAGGGCTGTCAAAAGTTTTTGACACCCCTTTTTCGTCTGGTTTTTTGTGCATATTGCACGTTTTTAGTCAAAACCATACCATCTTTGAAATTTTGAAATAACATGCGTTATAAATTCGAATACCCCATGAGGGCCTCGTCCACGGCCTTGGCAGCGCCGCGCCCCTCCGAAATGGCCCAGACCACTAAAGACTGGCCGCGGTGCACGTCGCCTGCCGCAAAGATCTTCTCCTTGGAGGTGCGATACGAACCAAGCGCCGTCTTTACGTTGGTCCGCCCGTCCGTCTCCACGCCAAAGGCATCCGTAACGTACTTTTCGCTCCCAAGGAATCCCGCCGCAATGAGGACAAGCTGTGCAGGAACGGTATGCTCCGACCCTTCCACGGGAACCATGTTCATGCGCCCGGTCTTCTCATCCTTCTTCGCCTCCAGAGACACCAGCACCGCTTCCTTCAGATTCCCCTTTTTATCCTTTACAAACTCTTTCACAGTAGTCTGGTAAACGCGGGGATCCTGACCGAACTTCCAGATGGCCTCCTCCTGACCATAGTCCACCTTTAAGATTCTGGGCCACTCCGGCCATGGATTACCGGGCAGTCTGCACTCCGCAGGCTTTGGCATCATCTCCAGTTGTGTCACGGACCTTGCCCCAAGGCGAATGCAGGTTCCCACGCAGTCATTTCCGGTATCCCCGCCTCCGATAACGATCACGTCCTTATCCTTTGCCAGCTCATGCGGAACCTTCTCAAACTCGGAATCCAGCAATTCCTTCGTCACTTTTCCAAGAAAATCCACGGCAAAATAAATTCCCTTGGCATCTCTTCCGGGCGCACTGATATCTCTTGGATGAGACGCGCCGCAGGCAAGAACAACGGCATCATACTCCTTCTCCAGCTCAGCGGCGTCAATGGAACCGCCAACGTCCGCGTTTACCACGAATTTGACGCCTGCCTCTTCCATGAGCTTCACGCGCCTGTCAATAACGGACTTTTCCAGCTTCATGTTGGGAATGCCATAGCGGAGCAGTCCCCCCACGCGATCTTTTCTCTCATATACCGTTACCTCATGTCCCCGGCGGTTTAAGAGCTGCGCCGCTGCAAGTCCGGAGGGTCCGCTGCCAATGACGGCAACCTTCTTTCCCGTGCGGACCGCGGGCACTTCTTCCTTCACCAAACCATTTTGAAATGCATATTCGATCACTGCCTTTTCATTTTCCTTTGTCGCCACGGGATCCCCATGCAAGCCACAGGTACATGCCGCTTCACAGAGTGCGGGACATACCCTGCAGGTAAACTCAGGGAAACTATGCGTAATGGATAACCTTTTATAAGCCTCCTCCAGCCGCCCCTGCCACACAAGATCATTGATCTCCGGCACCAAATTATGCAAAGGACACCCTGATGCCATCCCTGCGATCATAAGCCCCGCCTGGCAAAACGGCACGCCGCAATCCATGCAGCGCCCTGCCTGCTCCCTCTGCGCGGCAATCGGAAGCCTTGCGTGAAACTCCTTAAAATTATTTACTCTGTCTTTTTCACTCGCCACCGGCCCATCTTCCCTCTGAAACTCTAAAAAACCAGTCGCCTTACCCATTTTGCGTTCCTCCCTAATCTCATTCCCTCAAAATTCCAGCCAAAACCAATGCCCCTGGCCGTAGCCATTACTTGCATACGCCTAAACAGCAGCCGTCACTTGCCCAGTTCCAGAAAGGCTTCCAGCTGGGCCTCATCCCTGCTCATGCCCTGCTCCTCATGCTTTGCGATCAGCCCCAGAATCCTCTTGTAATCCACGGGAATGACCTTCTTAAAATGCAGCGCAGCCTCCTCAAAGTCCTCCAGGATCTTCTTTCCCTTCATCGATCCGGTCAATGACACGTGCTTCTCGATCAGGCGCCTAAGCTCCTCCTTGTCACACTTTTGCGTGACGCTTTCCATAACGACCAACTCTTTATTCAGATTGCGGTAAAGCTTATTTCCCTCGTCAAGTACGTACGCCACGCCGCCACTCATGCCCGCGGCAAAATTCTTTCCGGTAGACCCCAGGATCACAACGCATCCTCCCGTCATGTACTCGCAGCCATGTTCTCCAACACCTTCCACGACTGCCGTCGCACCGGAATTACGAATGCAGAATCTCTCCCCCGCCATGCCGGCAATATATGCTTCGCCGGAAGTTGCTCCATATAATGCCACGTTACCGATGATCACGTTTTCAGCAGGGTCATACTTTGCTTCCTTAGGCGCTTTTACGATCAGCTTTCCTCCCGAAAGTCCTTTTCCAAAATAATCATTTCCGTCGCCCGTCACTTCCAGCGTCAGCCCCTTGGGAATAAAGGCTCCGAAGCTCTGTCCCGCTGCTCCCGCGCAATGAACGACAATGGAATCATCCTGAAGTCCCTCTGCATGCGCGCGGGTGATCTCCGCACCAAGAAGCGTGCCAAAGGTTCTGTCCGTATTTGTGATCTTCAGTGACACTTCCCCGGCGCCTACTCCTGCGTGCGACGCTTCACCGCCTTTTTTCTTTATGATTTTTTGAATGGCCTGAGAAGCCAGCAGTACTTTCTCGTCCTTTGTAGCTTCCAGCTTAAAATCATAAACCTTTTCAGGCTGGAAGGTCTGCTGACATCTTGCGACGCCTGACATATCCGTCAGGATCCTGCCAAGGTCAAGCTTTGATGCCACTTGCGCGCTAAGCAGATCCGTTCTTCCCACCAATTCCGACACTGACCTTACGCCCAGCTTTGCCATGTACTCCCTTAGCTCCCTGGCGATATAGTGCATGAAATTCTCCACGTACTCCGGCTTCCCCGCAAAGCGTTTTCGAAGCTCCGGATTCTGCGTGGCAATGCCCATGGGACAAGTGTCCTGATGACAGACACGCATCATAACACAGCCCAGCGTTACAAGCGGCGCCGTTGCAAATCCAAATTCCTCCGCGCCTAAAATTGCCGCAATGGCCACATCCCTGCCCGTCATGAGCTTACCGTCCGCTTCCACAACCACCTGACTCCGAAGGCCGTTTGCCACAAGCGTCTGATGTGCCTCCGCGAGTCCAAGCTCCCAAGGCAGGCCTGCATTATGAATGGAGCTTAAAGGCGCCGCGCCCGTGCCCCCGTCATAACCGGAGATCAGTACAACCTGTGCCCCTGCCTTGGCAACGCCTGCCGCAACGGTTCCAACGCCTGCCTCTGAAACCAGCTTCACGGAGATCCTTGCATTCTTATTGGCATTTTTCAGGTCATAAATTAACTGTGCCAGATCCTCAATAGAGTAAATGTCATGGTGAGGCGGCGGTGAGATGAGACTTACGCCGGGCGTTGAATGTCTCGTCTTGGCGATCCAAGGGTACACCTTCTTTCCCGGAAGATGTCCGCCCTCTCCGGGCTTTGCCCCCTGCGCCATCTTGATCTGCAATTCTTTTGCGCTTACCAGATACTGGCTGGTCACGCCAAATCTTCCGCTGGCCACCTGCTTAATGGCAGAGCTCCTGTCATTTTCCGTTCCCGCGGAAGCAATCCTCTCGTCGCTTTCTCCGCCCTCACCACTGTTAGATTTTCCCTGAAGGTGATTCATGGCAATGGCTAAGGCCGTATGTGCCTCTTCCGAAATGGAACCATAGGACATGGCCCCGGTCTTAAAGCGTTTTACGATTTCCTCCTCGCTCTCCACTTCCTCAATGGGCACGCCCTCCGCAGGATACCGGAACTCCATGAGGCTCCTTAAATAACCGGTCTTCTCAGCATCCGCCATGGCAGTGTATTCCTTAAACTTGTCATAACGCCCCTCTCTGGTTGCAAGCTGCAGCATGTGAATGGTCTGAGGATTATATCTGTGATTCTCCCCCTGACTTCTGGACTTATGTCGTCCAAGCGCCGTAAGCTCAAGATTCACGGGAAGTCCCAGCGGATCAAAGGCAAGGGAGTGCTGCTTGTCCAGGGCATTTCCAATGTCCTCCAGCGTAATGCCGCCCACTCGGCTGACAGTTCCCGGGAAATATTCCCTGATCACTTCCTCCGAAATACCAATGGCCTCAAAAATCTTGCTGCCCTGATAAGACTGAATGGTAGAAATGCCCATCTTGGATGCAATCTTTACGATCCCCTGCAATACCGCATTATCATAATCATCCACTGCCGCATAGTAATCCTTCTCGAGCAGTCCCTGATCCACCAGCTCTGCAATGGTGGCATGCGCAAGATATGGATTCACGGCAGAAGCACCAAAGCCCAGAAGCGTTGCAAAATGATGCACCTCCCTGGGTTCCCCGGATTCCAGGATCAGCGACATTGCCGTACATTTTTTCGTCTCTACCAGATGCTTATGCACGGCAGAAACGGCAAGGAGCGACGGCAGAGCCACGTGGTTCTCATCCACGCCCCTGTCCGACAGAATGAGAATCGTTGCTCCCTCCCGATATGCCTTGTCTACTTCTACGTAAAGATGCTCCAGCACCCTTTGAAGCGGCGTTCCCTTATAGAATAACAGTGACACCTTTGACACCTGAAATCCCTCTTTCTTCAGATGCTCCAGCTTCAGAAGGTCTAAGTCTGCAAGGATCGGATTATTGATCTTCAGTACGTGACAATTTTCCGGTCTCTCCTTCAAAAGGTTTCCATTCTTTCCAAGGTATACCGTGGTGGAAGTGACAATCTTTTCCCTCTGCGCGTCAATGGGCGGATTCGTCACCTGCGCAAACAATTGCTTGAAATAGTAAAACAGCGGCTGATACTGCTCCGACAAAGCCGCGATCGGCGTGTCCACGCCCATGGCGCCAATCTGTTCCGTTCCCCCAAGTGCCATGGTCCGAATGGAATCATGATAATTCTCATAAGTATACCCAAAGGCCTTCTGGAGCTTTTGGCGCTCCTCCTCCGAATAGGAAGGCACCTTATGGTTGGGAACCTTTACGTCATGAAGCTCCAACAGATTACTGTCAAGCCATTCTCCGTAAGGCTCCTTCCTCGCATATTTCTCCTTGATCTCCTCATCCGCATAAATCTTCCCGGCAACGGTATCCACCAAAAGCATCTTCCCGGGATGCAAGCGCTCCTTCTTTACAACATGCTCCTCCGGCAGCTCTAACACTCCTACCTCCGAGCTTAAGATCAGCCTTCCGTCATCCATCACGTAATATCTGGAAGGCCGCAGGCCGTTACGATCAAGAATGGCCCCCATCACGTCACCGTCAGAAAACAAAATGGATGCAGGCCCATCCCACGGCTCCATCATGGTTGCATAATACTGGTAAAAATCACGCTCCTCCAAAGAGATCGTGTCGTTATGCTGCCAAGGCTCCGGAATGGCGACCATGGCTGCCAAAGGAAGATCCATGCCCCCCATCATAAGGAACTCCAGTGCATTATCCAACATGGCGGAATCGGAACCACTCTGAGAGATGACCGGAAGAATGCTGGTCTCGTCCTCCCTGGAAAAAAAGTCCGAATGCATGGTCTCCTCCCGCGCCAGCATCTTATCCGCATTTCCCTTAATGGTATTGATCTCGCCGTTATGAACCATCAACCGGTTTGGATGCGCCCTGTTCCAACTGGGCGTCGTATTGGTAGAGAACCTTGAATGAACCATGGCGATGGCAGACTCATACGCCTCATCCTGAAGGTCCAGGAAAAAGGTACGAAGCTGGCCTACCAGAAACATTCCTTTATACACAATGGTCCTGCAGGACAGTGAAGGAACGTAAGTTGTCACGCTGCTCTGCTCAAATTCCCTGCGGATCACGTAAAGCTTCCTGTCGAAATCCAGATCCGTCTTTGCCTCTTCCGGCCGCAAAATAAAAGCCTGGCAGATCCTGGGCATGCATTCCCTTGCCTTGCTTCCCAATACCTGCGGCGCCGTCTCCACCTCTCTCCAGGCAAGCAGGGAAAGTCCTGCCTTGCGTACAATGATCTCAAACATGGCCTTTGCCTGCCGCAGCTCCAGTTCGCCCTGCGGAAAGAAAAACATTCCAACGCCATATTCCCTTCTGCCCGGAAGCACAACGCCTTGCTCCTTTAATTTTTTCGCAAAGAATTTGTGAGGGATCTGCGTCAATATGCCTACGCCGTCGCCGGTCTTTCCTTCCGCATCCTTTCCGGCCCTGTGCTCCAGGTTCTCAACAATGGAAAGCGCATCTGCCACCAATTGATGACTTACCCGGCCTTTTACGTCGATGATCGCACCAATGCCGCAGTTATCATGCTCAAACTGCGGATCATACAATCCCCGCTCCCTGATCTGCTCCATTTCCTTCTCCATTTTTAATTCCTCCCTGATCAACATGTTTTAGAAAAAGAAAAGCGCCACGAGTCTTCACGACTCATGGCGCCTTTGCCCGTCAACCCTATATGCGTCTTTGAATGCAAGTTCCACTCATACAAGAAAAGCGTCCGGGAACAAACTGTTCTCAGACGCCTTTGTCTTTCTGTGAGGAATTTTACGCTCACCAAAGCTATTTGTCAACCATTTTTTATCTAAATCTTTAGGACGTCTAAACAGACGTGTATCCTTTTACTCATTTATTCCTGGTGTACCTACATGCAGGATAACCCGAGCAACCCCAAAAGTCCCCAAACCTTCCGCTCTTTAGCCGAAGCACGCAGCCACAGCGCGGGCACTTTTTAACGCCTGCCGCCGCCTCGGAAGGATGCTCCATCTCCTTCGCCAGACATTCAAAAACCTTCTGGTTCATCCTGCAGTCATTCAGTGCACGATGCGCTCCCGTGCAGTCGATGCCATAATGGCCGGCTAAATCCGTCAGCTTATGATGATGCAGCTCAGGAAGATACGCCTGCGCGATCTGCAGCGTGTCCACGTAATCATTTCCGATCGTCTTTCCAAAGAA
>ONSO01000032.1 GCA_900320485.1 uncultured Lachnospiraceae bacterium
GTGTTTCTCCGGACACCGGAGCGCATTCTTCTGAAAGTCGGCGGTTTTCATGCAGAATCGTTTGAGGACCTGTTTCAGGGCACCAAGGCCATTCCCTGGGAAGAGTACGTGCCCTCAGACGGAAAGTGCTGGGTGACAAAGGCGGCCAGCGTAAAGTCTAAGCTGTTCAGCCCCTCGGACATTCAACGCGTCATGAAAAAGGCTATTGCGGACAGGCTTCTTGACGTATACCGCGTGAACTGGCTTCCCGAGACGGGAGAGAGCTTTCCCTTGCGGGTGTTCCTTTTAAAAGATCAGGTGACCGTGGGCCTTGATACCACCGGAGAATCACTGCATAAGCGGGGCTACAGAAAGCTGACGGCAAAGGCCCCCATCGCGGAAAATCTGGCAGCAGCCCTGATCATGCTGACGCCCTGGAACGGAAGCCGCATTCTCGTGGATCCTTTCTGCGGCAGCGGCACAATTCCCATCGAGGCTGCCATGATGGCGGCAAACGTGGCTCCGGGCATGAACCGTGAATTTACCGCCCAGAATTGGGAACACCTGGTGGCAAAGCGAAACTGGTATGACACTCTGGACGAGGCAAATGAGATGGTGGATCTCTCCGTGGAAACGGACATTCAGGGATATGACGTAGATAATGACATGGTGACCATCGCCAGGGAAAATGCAAAGCTGGCCGGCGTGGACGGACTCATCCATTTCCAGCGCAGGGACGTAAAGGATCTGAGCCATCCAAAGAAGTATGGCTTTATCATTACAAATCCGCCCTACGGCGAAAGACTTCAGGAAAAGAAGGAGATGCCCCAGATCTATCAGACGCTGGGGGAGCGTTACCGTAACCTGGATGCGTGGAGCATGTACGTGATCTCCGCATACGAGCAGGCCGAAAAAGACATTGGACGCAAGGCGGACAAGAACCGGAAGATCTATAATGGCATGATGAAGACCTATTATTATCAGTTCTTAGGTCCCAAGCCCCCGAAGGCTCCCAGGCCTTTGGGCGGCCAGGGGCAGGCATAAGGGAAAAGCTACGTAAGTAAAGGCAGGAATAAGGAAAATGAGTAAACAGATCATATTTGCAACCGGAAATCGCAATAAAGTTAAGGAGATCGAGATGATCCTGGCAGATGCAGGCTATGAGATCCGTACCATGAAGGAAGCGGGGATTTCCTTAGACATCGTGGAAGACGGCAAGACCTACGAAGAAAACGCACTGATCAAGGCGCGGGCCGTTGCTGCAACGAAGGAGGCGGCCGGAGCCATTGTCATGGCGGACGATTCCGGTCTGGAGGTGGATGCCCTGGGAAAGGAACCCGGCGTTTACTCCGCCAGATACATGGGGGAGGACACGCCCTATAGCATTAAGAATGCAGAGATCATCCGCAGGCTTACCGGCGTCCCGGATGAAGAGCGCACGGCGAGATTTGTCTGTGCCATCGCAGCAGTGTTGCCGGATGGCAGGGAAGTGACGACAAGGGCCACCATTGAAGGACGCATTGACTATGAGGAGAAGGGAGCGCACGGCTTTGGCTATGACCCCATCTTTTTCTATCCGCCCTATGGAAAGACCACGGCGGAGTTGTCTGAGGAACAAAAGAATGAAGTGAGCCACAGAGGTAAGGCTCTCCGGCTCATGAAGGAAGAGCTGCGCAAGATTTACGGTGAGTGAGAGAGGCACGATCAGTGAAAGTCATTATTGTTAGTGATACCCACAGAAGAAATGAAAATTATTTCAAGGTTATGAAAATGCATGCGCCGGACATGGTGATCCATTGCGGCGACATTGAGGGCAGTGAATATGCCCTGTCGGAGGCAGTATCCTGCCCCGTACACATGGTGACGGGAAACAATGACTTTTTCTCCGAACTGCCAAGGGAGCTTGAACTGCAAGTGGGAAGATATAAGGTCTGGGTGACGCACGGACACAATTATTACGTATCCATGAGTACGGAGTATCTTGTTCAGGAAGCTTTGGCAAGGGGCGTGGACGTGGTCTTATATGGTCATACCCATAAGCCTTCCGTTACAAAGGAGTGCGGCATTTGGGTGGTGAACCCCGGAAGCCTGTCCTATCCGAGACAGGACGGACGAAAGCCATCCTACTGCATCATGGAGACCGATCGCTTTGGTGAAGCGCATTTTACCATTGCCTATCTGGAGAACTAAAAACGACTGATGAAAACCGCGGTTATTTACCTGCGGACAATAAAAAAACGATACGCACCGGCGTACCGCATTTCAAAACTCTTATGATCTGACCTAAGTCGGGGTGA
This sequence comes from uncultured Lachnospiraceae bacterium, assembly GCA_900320485.1. GTDB lineage: Bacteria > Bacillota > Clostridia > Lachnospirales > Lachnospiraceae > Acetatifactor. The sequence goes on from ONSO01000032.1 coordinate 2,277, forward strand.
CAGGATTCGAACCTGCGACCTCCTGGTCCCAAACCAGGCGCTCTAGCCAAGCTGAGCCACACCCCGAAACAAAGAAGATTATATCCGCTTTTAAGTCATATGTCAAGGCAAAATGAAGTTTTGGGGGAAGCAACGTGAAGAAGAAAGAATCCTGCATAATATCCTACTGTTTACTGGCCGCCAGCCTTCTGCTGCTTTTGGGGCTGAACCTTTTATTCCATGATCACTGGCTGGACTCCGACATGGCGGCGGAGATGATCTTTTCAAAGCAACTGGCGGAAACGGGCCATTTTTTTGCGACCCCTGACTGGTATTATTCCACGGAGTTCCGCTTCCTTTATACCCATTGGATCATGGGGCCTTTGTTTCATTTCATCGGGAGCTGGCACGTGATCCGCATGATCACAAATCTTGTAACTTACGGACTGATGCTGGCCGCCTACTTTTTCTTTATGAAGCCCTTTAAGGTGAGAAAGAGCCTTGTGATCGGCAGCAGCGTCCTTCTTTTGCTTCCCTTTTCAGAGACCATGATGACACACATGCAGATGGGAAATACCTACATGTTCCACGTGTTCATTTCCTTCCTGTTCATGGGCTTGTTCCTCCGGATTACCGGTGTGGAGAAGGGGAAAAAGCTCCCCTGGATCCCTGCATACCTTTTGATCTCCCTGATCTGTGGCATCTCCGGCGTGCGTTATCTTTTGGCCCTGCAATGCCCTTTGGTGCTTGCGGGATTTGCAGGCGTTTTGAAGAGCGCCGAATTCTCAGCTTTCCGCAAGGAAGTCACGGCGGAAAACTGGAAGAGTAAGCTTGGGGACCTTCTTCGGTCCTATTCGCTGCCATATTTCTGGTATGCGCTGATGGGACTTTGCGGCGCCGTGGCGGGATATGGCATCAACGTGCTCTACGTCTGCAGAAAATACGTGTTCCAAACCTACGAGGCAACCAATTTCATCTCCGTCTATCAGGGCGTTTTCTGGAACCGCGTGCAGGATGCCTTTGGCAGTCTGATCATGCTTTTTGGATACATTCCCGACAAAGGTCTTTTGTCGCTGCGCGGCATGATCTCCCTTGTGGCCTTTGTGCTCCTTGTGCTCTTTGGTTACGTGGCAGTGCGCGACGCGAAAGAGGAGAAGGGGCGCCGGGGCATGCTGGTGACTTTCTTTTGGTGCGCCTTCCTTTTGAACGTGTTTGTCTTTGTGTTTTCCACCAGTACCATGGTACCCAGATATTATCTGACTATTTATATTTTCCTTCTTCCCCTTCTTTGCTTTTATCTCGAGAAGGAAGAACGGTTCTTTGACAGGACGGCAGTGCTTGCCATTTTGCTGCTTTGCATGACCCTGGCAACGGGAAAGGTCACTCTTTCCTTTATTACTACGGACAAGAATGAAAGCCGCAGGGCAGTGGCAACTTATCTTAAGGAAAACGATCTTAATTTCGGATATGCAACTTATTGGAATGCCAATATTATGACGGAGCTGACGGATGGCCAGGTGGAAGTGGCCAACGTGGGCGATGCGGAGCATCTGGAATTTTTCCGCTGGTCCTCCCCCATGAAATACTATGATCAGCCCCATGACGGTAAGGTGTTCCTTCTTTTGACCGGGGAGGAATTTGAAGAGGCGCGTGATGCAGCATCCGTTCGGGCCGGAGAAATCGTTTACAACGATGGTTCCTTCGTGGTCCTTCTCTACAATTCCGCAGAGGATCTCCTGAATAAAAAAATCAGTCCGTAACTTGATAAAAATTTCTCTTGACTTCAGCAATTTAAAGTGTTATGGTTTAAACTGCAACGCGTTAAAGCGTTTGCGCGCGAAAGTAACCGCAGGTATTCATAACGCTAATTAAGAAATGTCCGGGAGGAAAGAGAACATGTTTATCAAGATTGCGATGCTGGTACTGTTTTTTGGCGTGATGATCGGCGTTGGCATTTACTGCAGAAAAAATGCCACCGACGTCAACGGCTTTGTGCTTGGCGGAAGAAGCGTTGGCCCCTGGCTGACGGCCTTCGCCTATGGAACAAGCTATTTTTCAGCCGTTATCTTTGTCGGTTATGCGGGACAGTTTGGCTGGAAATTTGGCCTGGCATCAACGTGGATCGGTCTTGGAAATGCATTCATCGGATCCCTGCTTGCATGGGTGATCCTTGGCCGCAGGACCCGCGTCATGACGCATCATCTGGAGAGTAAGACCATGCCGGAATTCTTTGGCACGAGATTTTCCTCTCCCATGCTGAAGATCGTTTCCTCCATTATCGTGTTTATTTTCCTGATCCCTTACACGGCCTCCCTTTACAACGGCCTGTCCAGACTGTTTGGCATGGCATTTAACCTGGATTACACCGTCTGCATTGTTGCCATGGCCATACTTACGGGCATCTACGTCATCGCCGGCGGTTACATGGCTACCGCCATCAATGATTTCATTCAGGGACTTGTCATGCTGGTGGGCATTGTCGCCGTGATCGGTGCAGTCCTTGCCAGCCAGGGCGGCTTTATCGAAGCTTACCACAGCCTAGCAAACGTGACCGACGCATCCGTGTCTAACATGCCCGGCGTTTTCGCATCCTTCTTTGGCCCGGATCCCTTCGGCCTGCTTTGCGTGGTCATCCTGACTTCCCTTGGAACCTGGGGCCTGCCTCAGATGGTGCAGAAATTTTATGCCATTAAGAACGAAGATGCCATTCGCAAGGGAACCATTATTTCTACCGCATTTGCCGTGATCGTGGCAGGCGGCTGTTACTTCCTGGGCGGTTTCGGAAGGCTGTATGACATTGACGTGGCTGCGGTTGGATTTGATGCCATCATCCCTGCCATGATCGAAAAGCTTTCTCCCTTCCTGATCGCAGTTGTGGTGATCCTGGTATTGTCTGCCTCCATGTCGACCTTGAGTTCCCTGGTGCTGGCATCCAGCTCCACCCTGACCTTGGATCTCATTAAGGGCACCGTCGCCAAGAAGATGAGCGAGAAGACGCAGGTGCTGATCATGAGAGTTTTCATCGTGGTATTCATTGTCATTTCCGCAGTGATCGCCATTGTACAGTATAAGAGCAACGTGACCTTTATCGCACAGCTCATGGGCGTGTCATGGGGCGCCCTGGCAGGTGCATTCCTTGCGCCTTTTATCCTGAGCATGTATTGGAAGGGCGTGACCAAGCTGTCCGTACTGGTGAATTTCATCTTTGGCGCCGGCATCATGACGGCCAACATGCTGGCAAGACCTTCCTTTCCGGCGGTACTCCAGTCCCCCATTAACTGCGGTGCCTTCGCCATGCTGGCAGGGCTTGTCATTGTACCCGTGGTCAGCCTGATCACGCCGAGACTTCCCAAGGAGAAGGTAGAAGCAGACTTTGCCTGCTTCAAAAAGCCTGAGGCAAAGCCCGAGAACCGCGACCTGTAAGCTACAGGCGGGACGTGCAAGTTGCTAAGAATTGAAAAACGTGATATTATGTTCTCATGCTTACGGAGTGGTTTTGAAAACGGACTTCATCCGGAAAGCGGTTAGAAAGCAGGTGAGAGCATGAGGATATCCAAAAACAAAAAACGGGAAAATCGGTTCCGAAGGATTTTCTCGTTTTTTTTATGCATGATGCTGGCGGCGGGGCTTTGCCATATCTCTGCCTGCAAAACGGGAAACGATCCCGCAGCGGGACGGGAACAGGCTGGAAAGCAGGAGGAAGAAGGCAGGGGCCCGGAAGGCCAGACGGGCTTGGAAAGCTTGCCGGGGGGGATTGCGGGCAGGCTTCCGGTCATTGAGGAATTTCACTTCCCCGTGGAAATGGAAACGGTTCACGTACGGATCCCCGGCATGGAGGGGGAAAGGTTCTTATTATATCTGTCGGATCTTCACCTGATCTTGGAAAGTGACCAGATAGATGAAAAGGAATTGGAAAACATCAGGGCGAGAATGGCCTGGTCTTCCTATGAAGGCATGACGGCTGCTGATTCCTGGAAGTCGTGGGTGAATTACCTGAATGCGATGCAAGGAGATTGTGAGGGCGTGCTCTTTGGCGCCGACATGATCGACTTTGCATCAAAGGCCAACGTGGACTGCCTGCGGGAGGGACTGGAGGAATTAAAGCTTCCCTGGCTCTACGTCCGGGCAGATCATGATCTGGCCCCCTCTTATCTATATGGGGTTTTTGAGCCGGATAGTTTGGAGTATCAAAATACCATCAGCCCCTATGAAGAAGTGATGACCATGGAGTTCCCGGAGTTCTTGATCTCAGGCTGGAATAATTCTACCGCCCAGCTTTCAGAAACGGGGCTTGCAAGGATGAAAGAGCTCTTCGCCCTGGGAAAGCCGGTCATTCTTCTGACCCACGTGCCCATAAAGCCGCTTCAGGATGAGAGCCTGGCGGAGAAGTCCAGGGAAATCTGGGGTGGACGGGAACTGATCTGGGGAGAGGGCTGTAACAATGCTCCCAATGAGACCACGAAAGAGTTTTTGAACATGATCTATGCGGAGGATACGCCGGTATGCGAGATCCTGTGCGGACATCTGCATTTTACCTGGGACGGACAGGTGACGGAGAAGGTGCACCAGCATGTTTTTGGGCCCGCCTTCGAGCGAAAGCTTGGCGTGATCTGGATTTCCGGACCCTCTGAAAAAAATGATGAAAAAATTCGGTCAAACGTGGTTGACAAAACCAAATAATTAAGGTACAATATGCTTCGTCGGTTTAATACTGACGAGCATTGTGTGTCCGTAGCTCAGCTGGATAGAGCAACGGCCTTCTAAGCCGTGGGTCGGGGGTTCGAATCCCTTCGGGCACATTTGGATGGGACTTGGGGCGCGTTAGTCTGTGGGACTAAGGAGTACCGGGACGTCCGAAACATATAGTTCTTTATAACCATGGTGGGTATAGCGCAGTTGGTTAGCGCGCCAGATTGTGGCTCTGGAGGCCAAGGGTTCGAATCCCTTTACCCACCCTTTTATTACGGGATTGTGTCTTTGAGGGCACGCTTGATGCCTATCATATAGGGCTATCGCCAAGCGGTAAGGCACAGCACTTTGACTGCTGCATTCGCTGGTTCGAATCCAGCTAGCCCTGTTATCATTGTCGATGCTTCGGCAATGCTGATCATGGGGTATTAGCTCAGTCGGTAGAGCACTTGACTTTTAATCAAGTTGTCGGGGGTTCGAATCCCCCATGCCTCATTTGCGTAAAAACCTCGCAAAGCCGGTAAAAGCCGGTCTTGCGGGGATTTTTTATGCTTAACGTAATGAATGCGGGGAAGGAGACGTTTGTCAAGACAAATTATTGACGCCATCCGCAAAAAAGAGTATAGTTTGCAGTGTGAGTATTTTATGATAAGGAGCGAAGCTATGGATACAAGGGGATTGACGACGGCTGAGGCACTTGAGAGGGCAAAAAGCGGCAGAAACGTACTGACTCAGGGGAAGAAAAAAAGTTTGTTTTCCATGATCCTGGAACAGTTTATGTCACCGCTTTTATTACTGCTGATCGTGGCGGCAGTCATCTCCATTGCGACCGGAGAGCTTATTGACGGAATCATCATCATTGTGGTCGTATTGGCAAACGTTATCATTGGAACCGTTCAGGAAGTGTCGGCGGAGAAATCCGTTGAGGCACTGAAACAGATCAATGCTTCCACGGCAGTTGTCGTGAGAGACGGCGCGGAAAAGGAAATCCCCGCGGCAGACCTTGTGGTAGGCGATTACGTTATTTTGGAGGCAGGCCGAGTCGTTCCGGCAGATCTTGCGCTGACGCAGACAAGTTCCCTGAAGGTAAACGAATCTGCCCTGACCGGTGAGAGTGTTGCGGTGGAAAAGGATTGCAACGAAAAGAGCGATGAGAAGACGCCGCTGGGCGATCGCAAGGATAAAGTGTTTATGTCGACGCTGGTGGAATACGGACGCGGTGAAGGCATCGTGGAAAAGATCGGCGATGACACTGAGATCGGTAAGATCTCGAGCATGCTTCATAAGATCACAAAGCAGGAGACGCCCCTGCAAAAGAACTTAAACAGCATTTCCATGGTGCTGGGCATTGCCGGCGTGGTACTGTGCATTTTAATGTTTGTATGCCAGATATTTATCTATAAAACCGAGATCATAGAGACCCTCATGATCTCCATCGCATTTGCAGTTGCAGTCATTCCCGAAGGCCTGGCTACGGTCGTGACGCTCGTGCTGTCAGCCGGCATCCAGAAGATGAGTAAGCGCAACGCCATCGTAAAACAGATCCATGCAGTGGAGACGCTTGGCGCCGTAAACGTTATCTGTTCCGATAAGACCGGTACGCTGACCCAGAATAAGATGACGGTAGTCAGATGGTATTTTATGGGCGAGGAGAAGGAGCCCGGGGAGTATCCCGGCGGCGAAAAAGTGTTCGCAAGACTTTTAGAGGGCTTCCTTGCCTGCAACGATGCAAAGTATTCCGAAGAGACCGGAGAGGAGATCGGAGATCCCACCGAGACCGCGTTTATCAAGTATGCGAAGGATAATAAGCTTGGATATGACAAGCTGATGGAAGGGATCACGCGTTTTGACGAGATTCCTTTTGATTCCGACAGAAAGATGATGACCACGTTGGATCGCGTGGAAAAGAATGGAACGGTTACCAATACTTCCTACACGAAGGGAGCCATTGATTCCGTCATCGTAAGATGTGACCGCATTCTTGACGAGAACGGCGTCCGCAGCATTACGAACGAAGACGTGCTCCTTGCTACAAAATCTGCTGAGAAGATGAGCTCCGAAGCGCTTCGAGTACTTGCCCTTGCTTATCGTGAAGGTGACGAGAAGCCTCAGGAGAAGGATATGATCTTTGTAGGCCTTGCAGCCATGATCGATCCTCCCAAGGAGGGCGTAAAGGAGACTGTTGACGAATGTCATCATGCCGGCATTGAAGTAGCGATGATCACCGGTGACCATAAGATCACGGCATTTGCCATCGCTAAGGAGCTGGACATTGCCACTGACGCTTCGCAGAGCATTTCCGGTGCTGAGATCGATGCGATGGATCCGGAAGAGTTCCGCAAGAACGTATTGAATTATCGCGTGTTTGCGCGCGTGTCTCCCGAAAACAAGGTTCAGATCGTACAGGCCTTCCAGTCTCACGGAAAGATCTGTTCCATGACGGGTGACGGCGTGAACGACGCACCTTCCCTGAAGGCGGCTGACATCGGCGTAGCCATGGGCATCGGCGGAACGGAAGTAGCCAAGGATGCCGCAGAGGTGATCCTTGTGGACGATAATTTCATTACCATCAAGAATGCCGTGATGGAAGGAAGAAATCTGTTCAATAACATTAAGAAATCAGTGGTGTACCTTTTGAGATCCAACTTCGGTGAAGTGGTGCTGATGGCGTCCTCCATTTTTGCGGGACTTTCCTCGCCGCTTTCCACGATCCAGATCCTTTGGGTGAACCTGCTCACGGACACGGCGCCTTCGCTGGCACTTGGCATGGACGTGGGTTCGGATGCGGTGATGAATGAGAAGCCCAGAGACGTAAAGGCAGGCATCCTCAATAAGGGAGATTACCTCAACATTGTCATTCAGGGCGTGATCAGTGGAGCCGTTGCCCTTTTGGCCTTCCTTCTTCCCGTGATCTCGCAGTATGGAACGGGAGACATATTTGGTCATTTAAGGGACAACAAAGAGCTTCTTAACCTATGCAGAACCTATTGCTTTAGTACGCTGGCGATCAATGAGATGCTCATGGCTTACGTCTGCAAGACAAAGGGAAACATGGCATTCTTTACGAAAGAGTCCTGGAATAATAAGATCCTTAACGTAATTACGTTGGTTGGATTGCTGCTTCAGATCGGAGTGCTTGTGATTCCTCCCTTCCGCGCTCTGTTAAAACTGTCGGCCGTGGGCCTGGTGGACATTGTAATTATCGCCCTGATCGCAGTGGCAGGCGTGTTGGTGAATGCAGCCATCACTCTTGCAAAGGAGAGACTTGACATCAAGAGGGAGAGAAACCTCTGATAAAATGATCCGCAAAAGAGCTTTGGCAACGTGCCGGAGCTCTTTTTTAAGTGGAGATACCTACTTGACAGCTAATTCGAATTAGCCTACAATTTCACTCTATAAGCATAATAAGAGCAATCAGGCGATTTTTGATGCCATTATCGAGGACGTGAACCTACAATGCGGGATCACTCTGTTTCAGTAGTTTGACCGTCTTTACGGGGGGAAGAGGAAATGAAGATCAAAACGAAATCTCTAAGCTATGAGAAAGTGGCAAGCCTGCCTTCCTGGGAGCATGAAAAGCCGGAAAAACCATCGAGATTGCTTGCGGGCATTGCAAGAATGGCGCTTAAGGGGGAGCTTAAGAAAGTTGGTTTTACCTATGAAAAGGCAGACATGGAAAAAGCCGGTGACGGTCCCTGGATGATCCTGATGAACCATAGCAGCTTTACGGACCTGGCCATTGCTTTTGAAGTGCTGAAAGATCGTCCGTTTAGCATTGTTTGCACAAAGGACGCCTTGGTCGGCAAGAAATGGCTTATCAAGGGGCTGGGCTGCATTCCGACTTGTAAATTTGTTTCCGACGTGTCACTGATCTCTGACATGGATCACGCCATGAACGTCAATAAGGCAAGCGTTCTCATGTACCCGGAAGCAGGCTATTCCCTGGATGGTACGGGGACAAAAATTCCGGAAGGCTTAGGTGTCTTATTCAAAAAATTAAAGCGTCCCGTGGTTATGATCACGTCCTATGGAGCCTTTGCCAGGGATCCGCTTTACAATAATCTGCAAAAGAGGGACGTAAAGGTATCCTGCCGGGTGAAATGTCTGTTTTCGGCCAAAGAGCTTGCAGATGCAAAAGTGAAGCAGATCAATGACGTACTAAAGGAGGCGTTCACGCTTGATTATTTTACGTGGCAACGTGAAAATGCCGTTGAAATTGACGAACCCTTCCGGGCTGACGGTCTAAACAGGATCCTGTATCAATGTCCGCATTGCATGGCAGAGGGGCAGATGGAGGGCAAGGGCATCCGGCTGACGTGCAAAGCATGCGGTGCAACGTACGAGCTTGACACGTTGGGGAGTCTGAAAGGCGTAAACGTGGAGCCAAAGTTTACGCACGTACCGGACTGGTTCGCCTGGGAGCGGGAGCAGGTAAGGGAAGAGATCAAAAACGGTACCTATTCGCAGGACATGCCCTGCAACATTGCCATTTTGAAGGACTCAAAGGCCCTGTATATGGTGGGAGAGGGGAGACTTCGCCATGACGCAAACGGATTTGTTCTTGACGGATGCGACGGAAAGCTCCATTATGAGCAGGCCCCAAACTCGTCCTACAGTGTTAATGCGGATTATTACTGGTATGAGATTGGAGACATTGTGTCCATTGGAACCAATGAGTGTCTGTACTATTGCTTTCCCAAGGGCCGTGACATCGTTGCCAAGACAAGGATCGCGGCGGAGGAACTCTACCGATTACTGAAAGATCGCAAAAAACAAAGCAAAGAAAATGAAGTAAAATGAGAACATTTTAAGGAATGTGTCGTCCATATGGATATAGGAGGGCACGAGCATGAATATCATTCGAACAGTAACGACTTTATTTCTTGCATTGAGTATGGTGTTTGCCGGAGGGGCTGGAGGAGATGAGATCGATGACGGTTATTTTGCCGTGATCCATGGCGGCGCAGGCGAGAGAACTTATGAAACGTACGTCTACAAAACGAACGTGGGTTATAAATACGTGAACGTAACGTCCACCACCGTGAGATGGGGGTCCCCTGAGTGGGAGAAAAAAGTGAATGCCCGGGGCAAGGCCTCGACTAGGGAAGAAATCGCAAGAATCGCGGATAAGCACGGCGCAAACAGTTTTGTGACTTACGACGAAAGAGGAGATGCGATAAACGTAAGCGATTTTGTGGAAGGACCGCAGTTTTCAGATAACTATCTTGTAGGATTTTCCTATGGCGGTGCCAGTTGGGGGGAATACTATGAATGCATCAGCGCTGGCGTGATCGTATGTCAAAACCGGGAGGCTCTTATATTTATGCCGACAAGATCGGAGCGCACGAATGCCCTCGAAACAAAGCAGATCGCGACCCTGACGCTTACGGAGGAGCAGTACGAGACCATCGAGAAGGCCGTGGACAGAGAGAAGCTTTTCATGCTGGATCCGGATGAGGATTGGGAGGTATGTGACGGTTACAGTACCTACCTTACCCTTTACGATGCTGAGGATAAACCATTAAAGAATTGTGGTGGATACATGACGCGGAACCAATACGTGATAAATACGAAACGAACGATTTTGGAAAACTTTCCCGTGGAAGAACTTAGACGGATCCACGCAGAACAGATTGAGAAGCTGAGGGCCTCGGAATAATCATACTGTTTGCAAACGCAAAGAGAGTTTCGCGGGACGCACGATAAATCATCTTATTGTATTGCTTTTGAGATTTATTTTGTGACGGCCTTCACGTTATAATACTTACAACGGGAGAAAAATGGATTCTTACTTTTCCCGAAAGGAGTATGACGTGAAGGCTGTATGCATTAGAAACAAAAGAGAAATGGTATTGGAGCTTCAGAAAGCACTGACGAATTTAAGGACTGCCAAGCTCGAGCTTGAAAGCGCAAGATGCTGGGGCGTTGTTGACATTGTGGGCGGAGGCATTTTCGTAACCATGATCAAGCGCATTAAAATGGAGCGTGCCCTGGACAACATTCGCATGGCCATGAGACGCTTGCAGAAATTCCGCAGGGAGAATGACAACACGGATTGCGTTCATCAGAATTTCTTCCGCATGGGTGAGTTTGCCTCTTCTTCTGATTACCTTTTGGATAATCCCATCACGGATATTTACGTACAGACCAAGATCAATAATCTGCGGAAAAGAGTTGATGAAGCGATCGTCAGCATGGAATATCTTATGAAGGAAGCGGAAGTGGCCGTATCTTAATGGTTTTGCAATCCGAAGCAAAGCGAATACGTTCGGATTTGCAAAGCAAATCCAGAATCCGAGCGAAGCGAGGATGCGCCGAAGGGCGCACCGGACGAGCCGAAGGGCTCGCAGTTGTAAGTTATGCTTGCAATCCCGAATGAAATGAGGGACGTACTACGGGGAAAGCAGTTACGAAACGAAAGGATGGTTTTATGATTTTTCGATACGTTGAGGAGGCTGAGGCGGATCAGGCCGTGGCAATCGAGCGGATTTGCTTTCCGCCCAACGAAGCATGCTCCGAAGCCAACATGAAGCGGCGGATCAGAGCCGTTCCGGAATGCTTTTTGGTGGCGGTGGATGAGAATACGGGAAAATTGGCCGGGTTTTTTAATGGCATTGCCACAAAAGAAGAAAAGTTTCGGGACGCGTTCTTTACGGACGAGTCGCTATATGATCCTGACGGCCATAACGTCATGATGCTTGGGCTTGACGTTTTGCCCGAGTATCGGAGGAAGGGACTTGCGAGGAAACTGGTGAGTGAATATGCTGCAAGAGAAAGGGAAAAGAACCGGAAGGCGCTGTTTTTGACCTGCCTTGCGGAGAAGGTGGAGATGTACGTAAAGTTTGGATTTAAGGACCTTGGGATTGCAGATTCGACTTGGGGCGGTGAAGAATGGCATGAGATGAGGCTGGATTTATAAAAGAGGGGAGTGCCATGTCGGATAAAATAGTGATCAAGGTTCCCTATAATGCCTTTTTGGAAAGGGCTGCGCTTTGTGTGCAGCCCTTTGGTGATGGGCATATCAATGATTCCTTTCTTGTTGAGACGGAAGATGGGGAATATGTCTGTCAGCGGATCCGTAAGGCCATGGACGTGTCTTGTTTGGAGCACAATTACCTTCTTTATGCGGAGGCATGTGAGAAGGCAAACTGGCCCTATCCCAAGTGGATGAAAACGCAAGACGGAAAACTTTTATACAAGGATCAGGCGGGAGATCATTGGCGAACGTATCCTTTGATCAAAGGACAGATTCTTTCTTCGCCGCTTTCAAAGGAAGAGCTGTATGCATGCGGCCAGGGACTTTCCGGGATGCACGTCATCCTTCAAACGCTTCCCCGAAAGCCTAAGCCAGTATATCCCATGTTGCATGACCTGAAGCATTATTATGAAAGATATTTACGGATGATCCGGGATGGGGCATGTTTCGACGACCAAAGGGATTATGAAGTGGAGAGATTCCTTCACGAAAACATTGAGGTTTTTACGTGCCGGGACGGCGGCAGAAAAGCAGTGATCCACGGGGATCCAAAGCTTGGAAACATTGTATTTCAGGATGGCAAGGTGAAGGCCTTTATTGATCTTGACACGATCATGGAGGGCTCTTTGCTGGAGGATTTGGCAGACTGCGTTCGTTCTTGCTGTCTGACCGACGGACGGCTTGATCAAAAGGCCGTACAAATCCTTTTGGATGGGTATCTTAGCGTAGCAGATCACATGCTGACGGAGGAAGAACTAAGAAAACTGCCAGACGTAATTCGTAAGATCTGTTTTGAACTCGGCCTTAGATATTATACGGATTCCATTGCTCACAAAAAGTCTTTTAAGGAAAAATATCCGGGTTACTTACTGGGAAAAGCGAAGGGATATTTTGAAAAGGTGTAGTGGCTTATGGTTCTTTCTGAATGAATCCCCCAAATGCTTCTGCGACTATGGTGGTTTGACGTTGGATGACGTTCAGGCTTTCGCGTAGGCGCAGAAGTTCCGTTTTATAATCAAAATCTTGCGCATCGTATTTCTTTACGCGAATTTCATCCATGGAATAGTATAGGTCGTCAGCGCCGGCAATGACATTCTCTGCGAGGGCGTCAATGACGGTAGTTTTTATAATGCTTCGCAATTCCTCGGAAGTATTGAATTTTACAAAGGTATCATATCGGCCGGCGGTTGTTGCATAATAGAAAAAATCTCCGTTGGTGGAAAAGCTTACGGCCCGGGTGCCATCTTGAAAGAAGGCGGAATATTCCGTCATGATCTCTTCGATTTTTTCCTTTTCCGTTTTCAAGTTTTGTTCTTTATTGATTCCATTCATTTGGCGCTTCCCCCATATCTAAGTCAGACTAAGGATAGTATGTCCAGATTTCTTTTTATTTCATTCGTAATCCCTTGCATATATAATACAACAAACGACTATAATAATACAACCTCTTAATTTCACGAAGATGAATAATAAGTTACAATTGTCACGTGGAAATTTGGCAAGGAGGTGCCATCATGCAAGTGGAAGACGTTCACAAGAGGATGGACGACCTGATAAAGGAGCGGAATCTTACGCCTTATCAGCTGGCGAAGCAGATGGGGGTAACGCCAAGCTCGATCTACAACATGAAAAAGCGTGGGACAATGCCAACGATAGAGACTGTAGAAAAATTTTGTCAGGCGCTGGATATTAGCATGAGCGATTTCTTTACGTTTGCCGACACGAGCGCAAATACGCGATACGTATCTAGTGACGAGTCGAAGCTCTTGGATAATTTTCGAGCCATTTCACTCCATGGCAGGGAGCGCCTTCAGGCATATGCGGAGGGAATACTGGCAACGGAGAGACAAAAGGAAGCATAAATTTGATGGATAAAACTTAGATCCAATGCCGTCGGGCATTGGATTTTTTTATTATGATGCTGTTGCGCGTCAGAAGATACTCGGTTAGGGGACGGTCTGAATATTTACAATGCAAAACCTCTTGCACGACTGCGACTTTTATGATTATAATGTATGTGAAACTATTTATCGATAACGGAAGCAATCGCAGATGGAGTAAACAAGGAGGAAAAACATATGCGGATTTCACCCAATGAGTACAGGATCATGGAACTGTTGTGGAATGAGGGAAGGCCTTTGACGAGAGCAGAGCTTTTAAGGGGAACGGAAGGAAGAGATTGGAATCCTGCGTCCATTCATCTGATTTTGAACAGCATGATCTCAAAGGGCGTGATTCGTGTTTCGGACGAAACCAAAAAGTACGGTCGGACGTACGAGACAAGCTATACGCGGGAGGAATATGCAAAGGAAGCACTTCGCAATTTGTTCCCGGACAGTTCTGATAAGGAAATCTTTGTGAAAGTCATGGATGCGTTTGTACTTAAAAATGGCAAACCGTCCAAGCGGGCATTGAATGACGTCCAAAAGTATTTGGAAGAAAAAAGCAAGTAAATAACGTCGTGCAAAGCGAAGAGTGACGCAATCATAAAACGTCACAGGGGAAATGCGACTGCTTCCGCATAGAGCTTCTGCAGGATCAGGATGAAGCGTTGCAGGCTTTCGCGGTTATCTGTTTTGTGCGTGCAGAGTACGCAATGGAAGACTTCCTTGCAATCGAAGGGAATCCAGGCAAATTGGCCGCTGTGATCATTGAGAAAGCCGGGCGCAAGGCAGATGCCAAGACCTGCGGAAACGTTGACAAGCGTGGTGTCATGGTCGGGGCTGTTGAAGTATTCAATGCGTCCCGTTGCGATCAGACGCTGCTGGACGGCTTTCAGGGCAGCGGGAGAACCGCCGCCTACCATAAGGGTGCGGCCATAGAGGTCTTCAGCGGAAACAAGATTTTTTTGAGCCAGGGGATCATCTTTCTCTGCAATTAAATATACGTGGCTGTCAAAGAGCTTATGAACGTTGATGGCCGGGATGTGCTTGGTATGTTCCAACAAGGTAAACAGGGCATCGGATTCCTCCTTAAGGAAGGATTCGATGCCATTTTCATATTGAAATAAGGGTGTGACCTGAACGCCGGGGTAGTCCCTTGCAAAGAGTTTCATTGCCTCCGGGAGAAAGTGGATGGCCTGCCTTACCATTAGGCTTATGGTGATGTTATCGGCGTATTTTGCACTGAAGTTTTGGCATTGTTCAATGGTTCGCTTAAGTTCTTCGCGCATGACGGCGAGATGATTGACAAACTGAGTGCCTGCAGGAGTAAGTGCCGCTCCCTTGCCGCTTCGCTCAAAAATGGAGAAGCCTACTTCTTCCTCCAAAAGCCGGATCTGATATGAAAACGTAGGCTGGCTCACAAAGGCATTTTCCGCGGCGCGGCTAAAGTTCAAAGTATGCGCAAGTTCGATGCAATAATCCATTTGTTTAGTAGTCACGTCAGAGTATCCTCACTTATCGTATTAAGAAATTAAATTGATTATACAATAATTCAATTGGAAAATCAAATAGAAACATGCTTTAATATAATCAGAAACGGTAAACAATGGAGTGCCGGATGAAAGTATCGGGCAAGGTAAACAGGAAAGAGAGGATGGAAACGTGGCAAAGACCACGGAGCTCGCTACTTTCATGGGCGTTTCGCCCGCCAGCGTCAGCGAGATGCTGAAGATCCTGTCGAAGGACGGCCTCGTGGAATATGCGAAGTACCGCGGGGTGAAGCTGACCGAAGAGGGACTGACCCAGGCGAGGCTCACCAGGAAGAGGCACCATGTAGTGGAGCGCTTCTTCACCGATATACTCGAGATGGACCACCAGCAGGCCCATGAGGAGGCATCGCGCATCGAGCATTCCATTTCGGACGCATCTGCCGTCAGGATGTGCAACATGCTCGGCAATCCTCCCGACTGCGACTGCCAGTGCT
>ONSO01000087.1 GCA_900320485.1 uncultured Lachnospiraceae bacterium
TATGGACACTGCTGAGAAGATCAGCGAAATGGCACAGACCCTGAATCTGGATCTGGATGCCATGAAGGAACCGAAGGAAGAATCAAAGCTCGTTATGGCGAACGTGAAGCAGGAGCTGAAGGTTCGCAGCGAGGCGTCTGAAAAGGCGAAGGTCGTGGGATATCTCTACAAGGACTGCGGCGGAGAAATCCTGGAGCGGAAGGATGGCTGGACAAAGCTTCGCTCCGGAAACATTGTTGGATGGGCCAGCGATGAGTATCTCCTTTTTGGCGAAGAGGCGGAAGCTCTTGCAAATGATGCCGGAAAGAAGATTGCAACCGTGGATGCGGAAATGCTTCGCGTTCGCGAGGAGGATGCCAATAATGCCTCCGTTTGCGGACTTCTCCCTGAGGGAGAGCGCGTTGACGTGCTGGACAAAGAGACGGAGGAAGGCTGGATCTGCATTGATTACAACGGGAAAGATGGTTTCGTTGTGGAGGATTACGTGACCGTGACCTTCCAGATCGATGCCGGTGAGACCGTGGAAGAGCTGAAGGCGCGCGAGAAGGCGGAGAAAGAAGCAAAGCGTTACGTGAACTATGGAGAGTATACCGTTGATGCGGATACCACCCTGCTACTTGCAGCGCTGATCCATTGCGAAGCCGGCGGTGAACCCTACGAGGGGCAGGTGGCCGTGGGAGCGGTTGTCATGAACCGCGTGAGAAGCGCTGCTTATCCCGATACCATTCACGGCGTTATCTATGCATCCGGACAGTTTACGCCTGCCATGAGCGGCAAGGTAAACAGAGTACTTGAGTCCGGTAAGATCTATGAGAGCTGCATTAAGGCAGCGGAGGAGGCACTGTCCGGAACCTCCAACGTGGGTGATCTGACGCATTTCCGCCGCAACAACGGCAGGGAAGGCCTGGTGATCGGAAATCACGTATTCTACTAAAATTGATTTGGGAAACGAAAAGGCTCGCGAGGACTTCGCGGGCCTTTTTTGCCAGCGGGAAAGGAAACCAAGCACCTGCGAGGCAGGAGGGCAAGTAAAAGTAGAAATCGGTGCCCTGTCTGCACGATAACTTCGTTTATTGTGCAAATAAAATGATTGCCTGAAACCGCAATTTGTAGTACACTATGTTCAAGAAATTCAATAGAGGAGCTTTGGGAAACTGCGTATTTCAGATGATGGCCGCGTCAAGCGGCAGAAAGAAGGCAAGTATGGATTATCAAATGATTGCGTGGATTGTCGTATTAATTATTGCGGTTGTCGTTGAGATCATAACCCTGGGCCTGAGCAGTATCTGGTTTGCCGGAGGCGCATTGATCGCTTTGATCGTGGCAGCGTTTCACGGGCCGATCTGGCTGCAGATCCTTTGCTTTGCGGTCGTTTCCATAGTTCTTTTACTGTTTACCAGACCCATCGCCGTAAAGTATTTTAACAAGGACCGCGTTCGGACAAACGCGGAGAGCATTGTGGGGCGACAGGCCATAGTTCTTTCCGAGGTAAACAATCTTAAGGGCGAAGGACAGGTTTCCGTAGGCGGGCAGGAGTGGAGTGCCAGAAGCACTGATGATGCTCAGGTATTGGATGAAGGCAGCGTGGTCGAGGTTGTGGCCATCAGCGGCGTGAAGCTGATCTGCAAGCCCGTGAAGGAGCAAAGTAGCCCTGCGGCGCAGGCATGATAACGATGAAATCATTTGTTTGGAAGGTGAGAAAACATGTCAGATTGGATGAATGAAAGAAAAGAGAACAGACTATATCAGGAGATCTATGCGGAAGAAGAGATCTCAGCAAGAAGCTATAATTTAGCCATCGGTGGCGTAGTGCTCTATGGAATCCTCATGAACGTAGGGCTCTGCGCCGTGGTGGGAGATAAGATTGCGTACGTAAATCCGATTTTGTTTTTTGTCACTTACGTCATTTGCTGCATTTGCGGAACGGTTCTTTCCTCAAAATCGGACAGCGCCCTTGTATCCTTCCTGGGATTTAATCTGGTGGCGGTGCCCGTGGGACTGGTTGTTTCCGCAGCGGTCAGCGCATATCTGGGCGCGGGCATGGCGGACGTGGTAGTGCAGGCCTTAGTCATTACGGCCCTGATCACCGGATTTATGGTAGCCTTCAGTGCCTTTAAGCCTGAATTTTTTGAGAAGCTGGGCGGCGTGCTTCTTGCCTGCCTTTTAGGCCTTGTGGTGGCAGAGCTGGTCCTTCTCCTGTTTGGTGTAGATCAGATCATCACCGCCTGGATCGGCGCGGCAGTGTTCAGCGTATATATCGGCTATGACTTCTATAAGGCGCAAATGTATCCCAAGACCTTGGACAATGCCGTGGACAGCGCTCTGGACATTTATCTTGACGTGATCAACCTGTTCCTGAGGATTCTCCGCATCTTAGGCAGCAGGGGCGGCAGCAGCAGTCGCAGACGGTAATCGTTGGAAAAAGTAAACAGGATTTTATCATAAAACACGTGCGTGCTGCACGCTCAGCACAGAAAGAGGTAGGGTATGCAATACGTTATTATCGCTTTAGTTGTTCTGGCTTTGATCATTGCCGTTTCCTGCGTGAAGATTGTTCCTCAGGCACAGGCCTTCGTTATGGAGCGTCTTGGCGCATACCAGGGTACTTGGTCCGTAGGCTTTCACGTAAAGCTTCCTTTGATCGATAAGGTTGCAAGACGCGTGAACTTAAAGGAGCAGGTGGCAGACTTCCCGCCTCAGCCCGTGATCACGAAGGATAACGTTACCATGAGAATCGATACCGTCGTTTTCTATCAGATCACCGATCCCAAGCTGTTTACTTACGGCGTTGAGAATCCCATGATGGCAATTGAGAACCTGACGGCAACCACCCTTCGTAACATCATCGGTGACCTGGAACTGGACCAGACCCTGACTTCCCGTGAGACCATCAATACCAAGATGCGTTCACAGCTGGACATCGCTACCGACCCTTGGGGCATTAAGGTAAACCGCGTCGAGCTGAAGAACATCATTCCTCCCGCAGAGATCCAGAACGCCATGGAGAAGCAGATGAAGGCAGAGCGTGAAAGACGTGAAGCCGTTACCCGTGCAGAAGGTGAAAAGAAGGCAAGCATCCTTTCCGCAGAAGGTGAAAAGGAATCCGCGATCCTTCGAGCAGAGGCTGACAAGCAGTCCGCGATCCTTCGCGCTGAAGCACAGAAGGAAAAGATGATCCGCGAGGCAGAAGGTCAGGCAGAGGCAATTCTCAAGGTACAGCAGGCCCATGCAGACGGAATCCGCATGCTGAAAGAAGCAGGCGCAGACGAGGCAGTCCTCAAGATCAAGAGCCTGGAGGCATTCGAGAAGGTGGCAGACGGTCAGGCGACCACCATCCTTCTTCCCGCAGAGTTAAATGGCATTGCCAGCGTAGGAGCTGCGCTGAAGCAGACCATGGGAAAGTAATTCCCGGCGTAATTTAGGTGGGTGGCGCTTTTAGCGCTTTTCCATAGATCTGATCATGCATGTACTAATCGAAAAAGGGTTGGGCTCCAGACCTGGAGTCTAACCCTTTTTCCGTTGAAACTTGCCCAGGAGGGTTGAAAAAGACTGAAAAATAAAGTATAGTAGTGGTAATTCGTTGAAAAATGGCTGCCTGGGGAAAATCCATGGGGCGTAACATATGCAAGAGGGCGACTGCCCTGCGGATGGGAGGATAAAAATGGTAGATTTAAAGGGACGGGATTTTTTGAAGTTGTTGGATTTTACGCCGGAAGAGATCACTTACATGTTGGATCTTGCGGCAGATCTGAAGGATAAAAAGAAAAAGGGCATCCCCGTGGATCAATTCCGGGGAAAGAACGTGGCGCTGATCTTTGAGAAGACCAGTACCAGAACCCGCTGCTCCTTTGAAGTGGCTGCGCATGACCTGGGCATGGGCTGCACCTACCTTGATCCCGCAGGATCCCAAATCGGCAAGAAAGAGAGCATCGCCGACACGGCGCGGGTTCTCTCAAGCATGTTTGAAGGCATTGAGTACCGCGGATACGGTCAGGAGATCGTTGAGGAGCTTGCAAAGTACTCCAAGGTTCCCGTGTGGAATGGCCTTACCAATGAGTTCCATCCCACGCAGATGCTGGCAGATTTCCTTACCATTCGCGAGCATTTCGGATATTTGAAGGGCATCAAGCTGGCTTACATGGGAGACGCGCGTTACAACATGGGGAACTCCCTGATGGTGGCCTGCGCAAAGATGGGCATGCACTTTACGGCATGCACTACCGAGAAATATTTCCCCGCGCCGGAGCTTGTGGCAACCTGTGAGGAGATCGCAAAGCAGACCGGAGGCAGCATTACGCTTACCAGTGACGCCATGGCCGGAACCAAGGGGGCAGACGTGGTATACACGGACGTATGGGTTTCCATGGGCGAACCCGATGAGATCTGGGCAGAGCGCATCGCAGAGCTTTCCCCTTATCAGGTAAATTCCGCCATTATGAAAAATGCGGGAGAAAAGGCGATTTTCCTGCACTGCCTGCCTGCGTTCCATGACTTGAAGACAAAGATCGGCGCCGAGATGGGCAAGCGCTTTGGCATTACCGAGATGGAAGTGACGGATGAGGTTTTCGAGTCCGCCCAGTCCCTGGTATTTGAAGAGGCGGAAAACCGCATGCATACCATCAAGGCCGTTATGGCTGCAACTCTGGGGTATCAGCAATAAGCAGATAAGATCCCGGAATGAGGCGTGGTTCATGAAAACAGAGATTATTTCCCTTCTGCGGCAGCGGGGAACCTACGTTTCCGGTCAGGAACTCTGTGAAAGATTCAGAGTATCCCGCACTGCCGTCTGGAAGGCCGTAGAGCAACTGAAAAAAGACGGATATAAGATCGAGGCCGTAAAAAACCGCGGATATCTTTTGACTGAGGAGTCCGGACAGGTTTTTGGCCGCACGGAAATAGAAAGCAGACTAAAAACGAACTGGATCGGTCAATCACTTTACTACTACGATTCCATTGACTCAACTAACGTACAGGCGAAGCGTCTGGCGGAAGAAGGGGCACCGGACGGAAGTCTTGTGGTGGCAGATCAGCAGACCGCCGGAAGAGGCCGGAGAGGCCGCGGCTGGATCAGCCCGGCAGGCGCCAATCTGTACTTTACGTTACTCCTTAGACCGCGGATCGCGCCGGACAAGGCCTCCATGCTGACGCTGGTCATGGCCATGGCCGTGGCCCGGGGCATTCAAAGCCGGATGGGAGACGGACGGAGCCCGGGCGGCCAAAACGCGTCAGTGGGGATCAAATGGCCGAATGACATTGTGATCATGGGCAGAAAGGCCTGCGGCATCCTGACGGAACTTAGTTTATCCGTGGAGCAGGGCACCATTGACTATCTTGTGATCGGCGTTGGCATCAACGTCAAGCGCCAGACGTTTTCGGAGGAACTGCAGGGCCATGCCATTGCCCTGGAGGAGGTCTTGGATGAAGTTAGCAGGAGCGAACTCTTGAATGCCGTGCTGACTGCGTTTGAGGGCTATTACGAAGAGTTTCTTGCCACGGGTGACCTGACAAGGCTTCAGAAGGATTACAATGAGCTGATGGTCAACTTAGACCAACAGGTAAGAGTCTTGGACCCCAAAGGGGAATACGAGGGCATTGCCAGAGGCATCCGTAATACGGGAGAGCTTTTGGTGGAAATACAAGGCGGAGAGACCAGAGCCGTTTATGCCGGGGAGGTTTCCGTCCGCGGTATTTACGGATACGTCTAAGGAAGGGCAACAAAGTAAGGAAGCCGGAGGAAAGGACATGCCAGAAGGAAGAATTGTGCTTTGCGGCGCAAATGCCTATGAGCAGAAATACTATTTTAACAAGGATTTTGATAAGATACCCGCGTCCATCAAGGACGAGCTTCACGTAATCTGCGTGCTCTTTACGCAGGAGGTGGGCGGTATATTCACCATCGTGTTTGAGGAGGACGGCTCCATATCCCTTGAGACCAATGCGGATGAGGACGACATTACCTACGACGAGATCTCCAGCGGGTTACTCATCAATGAGATCCGCAGAAAGCGTCAGGAGCTCTTTGAATCCCTGCAACTCTACTACAGGGTGTTTATCAGGAAAGAGGACGTTTCCGCACTTCTTGCGGGGGAAGACGCATAAAGAGGCAAAAACGTAACGGAAAGTTACGGATGACTGCCTGAAGGCTGAATGAGGAGGAAGACGTGCAGATCAAAAGCTTAAGATGTCCCAATTGCAATGGAACGGTAAGGTCAATGGGCGAAGGAAAATTTGTGTGTGAGAGCTGTGGGACTTCCTTTGTGGCGGATTATGATAAAGAGGACGTGGAATACGAGAAGGCGAGAGCCCGGGCAGAACACGAGAAAATGCAGTTTGAACGGCAAAAGGCCGGCATGCAGGCCATGCAGGACGTACGCCGCATGCAGCAAAACGCCGACAAGCGCATGGTGATCATCATGATCGCCGGCATTCTCATTTTTGCAAGCATGGTGACTGTTTTTGGCGTTGTGGTGGGAAATGCCACCAAAAGCGCAAGGGATTCCTACGCCGAGCGTAAAGAACAGATGGCGGAGCAGCAATCCAAGCAAAGAGAGATGGAAAGGGAAGCGCAGCGGCTGATAGAGTCACAGGAGCGTGCCATTGCAGAGCAGGAAGCGAAGTTTGCCACCCTCGAAACCTATGACGTAACGCCCGCGGAGCTGATGGCGGATGAATTCTTTGTGGAAAACGCCAGGGCGGCACTGGTCGGGCAGCTCAGCAAAAACGTGAATCTGGTCTGGACAAACTATTCTTTTGACCATGAGCCGGAATATATCACCAGCTATCTTTTGATCGCGGACGATGCATATGAAAAAGATCATAATCTGCTGATCAACGTTTATAAAGTTACCTGGAACCGGGAGCGTGGCGATGGCGAAATTGAGCAGTACGTCATGTATGACGGTGCTTGCCTTAGCAATCTTTCCCTCAAGGAGGATGGTTCAGTTCAGACAAATTACAGTCCCTTTGCCATGACGTGGCACACGGAGATACCCTTTAACCAGTTTTTCAGCGGCTATTCCGATTATGACCAGCTGATCCGTCAGGAAATCTACGGCCGCTCCGGCTACCGTTACGAGGAATTCAAGTTCCCCGAGGCTGAAACGAATGGCGCAAGCGACGAAGACGCGGCAGCAGGCAATGAGTGAGCCCAAGGCGGCGCGGCAGCAGGCAATGAGTGAGCCCAAGGCGGCGCGGAAACAGGCAATGAGGTAAATGACAACCTGGTAGCAGGCAATGAGGATGCACGGTAAGGAGGCAACTTCCATGATCGAAAAAGAAATCTCCATACGGGATATAAAAAACGTGAGCATTGGCCAGGCGGAGAATGCGAAAGCGGGCACTGGATGCACCGTGTTTGTAAGCAAGGATGGCATGCGGGCCGGCCTTGACGTAAGAGGCGGCGGACCGGCCTCCCGGGAGAGCCAGCTGCTCAATCCCCTGACGGCAGCGCAGGTAGTCCACGCCATTGTATTGGCGGGAGGAAGTGCCTACGGCCTGGGAACGGCAGGCGGCGTGATGACGTGTCTTGAGGAGCGGGGGATCGGATTTGACGTTGGAGTGACAAAGGTTCCGCTGGTGGCGCAGTCAGATCTCTTTGACCTGACTGTGGGAGATCCAAAGACGCGTCCGGATGAAGCCATGGGGCGTGAAGCAGCCCTTCATGCGCTGGAGGATCCCAATTACCGCGACGGAAACCATGGCGCAGGGTGCGGCGCGACCGTAGGCAAAATCCTTGGCATGGAGCACTGCATGAAAACCGGCATTGGAAGCTATGCCATTCAGATCGGGGAGCTTCAGGTAGGCGCAGTCGTGGCCGTGAATGCCCTGGGTGACATATATGACTGGAAGAACGGCAAACAGGTGGCAGGCCTTCTTACGGAGGACGGAAATGCCCTTCGCGATACCATGGAATACATGAAATCCTCCATTCAGGTCGTAGAGAACCGGTTTGTGGGAAATACAACCCTGGCGGTGGTGATCACCAACGCCTGGTTTGAAAAGGCCAGCCTTTGCAAGATCGCGGGCATGGCCCATGACGGATATGCAAGATCCATCAGACCCGTGCATACGTCCGCCGACGGGGACAGCATTTATGCCGTTTCCGTGGGAGAAGTGCGCGCAGATCAGGATCTGGTGGGGAGCCTTGCGGGAGACGTGGTCAGCGAGGCCATTCTCCGCGCCGTAAAAAATGCGGAGAGCGCATATGGCTATCCATCTGCATCAAGTCTTGGATTTATCTAGAAAATAAAGAGGATTCGGCATCTACTGCCTGAGAGGAGAGGTGACTGAAATGATTTTAGTAGTCGACGTGGGAAATACAAATCTGATCTGGGGCGTTTACGAGGGAAAAGAGCTGAAAGCGACCTTCCGGATGACAACGAAAACTCCCCGTACTTCCGATGAGTTTGGAGTACTGCTGTCGGAAATGCTTAAAAACCGGGGCGTGGATCCCATGCGCCTGGAGGGCTCCGTCATTGCCAACGTGGTCCCGGACGTGATGCATGCTTTGCTGGGAGCACTGAACAGGTATACAAATACAAAACCCCTGATCGTGGGCCCCGGCGTAAAAACAGGCATTAAGGTATCCGGCGAGGACCCCAAGGGCATTGGCGCGGACCGCATCGTGGACGTGGTGGCCGCTTATGAAAAATACGGCGCACCCGTTCTGGTGCTGGATTTTGGCACTGCCACTACCTATGATCTTGTGACGGAGGGCGGGCATTTCAGCGTGGGCATCACCGCGCCCGGCATCCGCATATGCTCGGAAGCACTATGGAAACAGACGGCAAAGCTGCCAAACGTGGAGATTAAAAAACCTAAGTCCATCCTTGCGCAGGATACCATCTCCAGCATGCAGGCGGGCCTGGTCTATGGCCAGATCGGCCAGACGGAATACATCATCAGGAAGGTGAAGGACGAAACCGGCTTAACCAACCTGAAGGTTGTCGCCACCGGCGGTTTAGGGCGCCTCATTGCGGACGAAACCGACAGCATCGACGTCTACGATCCGTCGCTTACGTTGGACGGACTCCGCATCATTTACGACAAAAACCGGAGGTAGGCCGGCGAACGCCAGTCGCCTTGCGGGTTCCGATACCCGGGGCGAACGCCAGCCGCCTTGCGGGTTCCGATACCCGGGGCAAACGCCAGTCGCCCCCAGGTTCCGATACCCGGGGGGAACGCTTTACGTTTGGCAGGAGACGAGAAATGAGATTGACGATTGGAAACGTGACGCTGGAAAAAAACGTGATCTTGGCGCCCATGGCAGGTGTGACAGACCTGCCTTTTCGTTTGCTGTGCAGAGAAATGGGCGCGGGCCTTGTATGCATGGAAATGGTCAGCGCCAAAGCCATATACTATAACAACAAAAACACGGAAGAGCTCCTGAAAGTACATCCCGGCGAGCTCCCTGCATCCCTGCAATTATTCGGCTCTGACCCGGAGATCCTCGCAGCCATGGCGGCAAGGATCCAGGACAGACCTTACAGCTTTATCGACCTGAACATGGGCTGCCCCGTTCCAAAGGTAGTAAATAACGGCGAGGGCAGTGCACTGATGAAGGATCCCAAGCTGGTGGAAAAAATCCTGACCGCCATGGTGAAGGCCGTGGATAAGCCCGTTACCGTTAAGATCCGCAAAGGCTTCGACGACAACCACGTAAACGCCGTGGAGATCGCAAAGATCGCGGAAGCATGCGGCGTCTCGGCAGTTGCCGTTCACGGCAGAACGAGAGAACAATACTACTCAGGCCGGGCAGACTGGGAGATCATCCGCATGGTCAAGGAAGCCGTGAAGATCCCCGTCATTGGAAACGGCGACGTGGACAGCCCCGAAAAGGCCAAGCGCCTCCTGGACGAAACGGGCTGCGACGGCGTCATGATCGGCAGAGGCGCCCAGGGGAACCCCTGGATCTTCCGGGAGACCGTGGAATACCTGGAGACGGGAGCGCTTCCGAAACGCCCTGACAACGACGAGAAGCGAGAGATCGTAAGGCGCCATGCCCTGATGGAAATGGACCTGAAAGGCGAATATACGGCGGTGCGCGAGATGCGAAGGCACCTGTCCTGGTATACCTTTGGCATGCCCGGGGCAGCAAAGCTTCGCGGAACCATTAACCAGATGGAGACCATGGAACAACTGCTTCAGATGATCGACAGCGTGTTTACGGGCGCCTAACCCTGAAGCCGCATTCCATGCCAGCCAAAAGCTTCGCGGAAACGCTTGACAGAAAAAACAAAAATGATTATAATACTGTCGCATGAGAACATACTGCCGTTGGCAGGTGAACCATAAATAACAAGAATTGGGAGGCGCACCATAATGCAGGAAAAAAAGAACATTCTGACCTATGAAGGACTCAGAAAGTATGAAGATGAGCTTCATGACCTTAAGGTGGTAAGACGCCAGGAAGTTGCACAAAAGATCAAAGAAGCAAGAGAACAAGGCGACCTGTCCGAGAACGCGGAATATGACGCAGCGAAGGACGAGCAGCGCGACATTGAAGCCCGCATCGAAGAACTGGAGAAGATCCTGAAAAACGCGGAAGTCGTTGTAGAAGACGAAGTGGACCTTGGAAAAATCAACGTTGGATGTCAGGTGACCATTCTGGATCTGGAATTCAGCGAGGAACTGGTATATAAGATCGTAGGCTCCACCGAGGCCAACAGCCTGAAGGGCAAGATCTCCAACGAGAGCCCCGTAGGTAAGGCTCTGATCGGCCATAAGGTAGGCGATACCGTTGAGGTAGAGACCC
>ONSO01000150.1 GCA_900320485.1 uncultured Lachnospiraceae bacterium
AAAAATTAGAAAATAAATTATTTCTATCTAAAATTGTAATTATTTAAAATACTAGTCTCTCCATCAGTTGCTGATATTATACATGCACGATAAGGAGATTTTGAATTCCAACGTTCTTGTGATCAGCAAAAAGGGAAAGCTTCTCGGCATTGGGGAATGCGAGGGGACGGAACCCATTACGGAGCTTTTGGGTGATTGCGTGGGCGAATTTATCGATTCCATGTTAAATGAGCGTTTCCTCGGCGTATTATCCACCAAGGAGAACGTTAATCTCGAGACCTTGGGCTTCGAAAAGATCGACGTGCGTCATTATCAGGCCATCATTGCGCCCATTGAGATCGCCGGTGAGAGGCTTGGGACGCTCTTTATCTATAAATGTGACGCGCAGTATGACATTGACGACATTATCCTGTGTGAGTATGGCACAACGGTGGTGGGACTTGAAATGTTGCGTGCCGTCAATGAAGAAAGTTCTGAGGAGAGCCGCAAGATCGCCGTGGTGAAGTCGGCCATCGGAACCTTAAGCTTCTCCGAGATGGAGGCCATTACGCACATTTTCGATGAATTAAACGGCATGGAGGGCATTTTGGTGGCCTCTAAGATTGCTGACCGCGTTGGCATCACCAGATCCGTCATTGTCAATGCCCTTAGAAAATTCGAAAGTGCCGGGGTCATTGAATCCAGATCTTCCGGCATGAAGGGAACCTACATAAAGGTACTGAATGACGTCGTTTTTGAAGAGATCGAGGAGCTGAAGAGAAAGAATAAAAGACGGTAGTTTCTGACTACGTATGCAAAAAGGATTTATTGCGCGGCAATAAGTCCTTTATTTTTGCCAAAGAATGGGAAAAAGAGGTTGTGTTTTGACCTTGATTCATTATATAATGAATGTGGAAAAGTACCTGACAGGCAATAAGCATCTTTAGCATGCTTTATGGGACATAGCGGAGGAAAAGGGAATGGCAAAGAGTGTTATGATCTGCGATGACGCGGCATTTATGAGAATGATGATCCGGGATATTCTCACGAAGAACGGGTTTACCGTTGCCGGGGAAGCGGAGAATGGCCTGAAGGCGATCGATAAGTATAAGGAGACGAAGCCGGATCTTGTACTGATGGACATTACCATGCCTGAAATGGACGGAATCCAGGCACTGAAGGAGATCAAGAAGCTTGACGATGATGCAAAGGTTGTCATGTGTTCAGCCATGGGACAACAGGCGATGGTCATTGAATCCATTCAGGCAGGAGCGAAGGATTTCATCGTGAAGCCTTTCCAGGCGGACAGAGTGATCGAAGCCGTAAAGAAAGTGTTGGAGTGATAAGTTTTGGAGCAATATATGGAGCCTAACAAAAAGAAAATCCTTGTCGTTGATGACTCTGCGCTGATGCGAAGGGTCCTTGGCGACGTGATCAACAGTGACAAGAGATTTCAAGTGACGGCAAAGGCCGTGGACGGCATGGAAGCCTTTGATCTTTTGACCAGGGAGTCCTTTGACGCGGTGGTTTTGGACGTCAACATGCCGCGGATGAACGGCTTAGAGCTTTTGGCGGAGCTTCGGAAGTATCGCATCGCCGCAAGGGTGATGATCGCAAGTACGGATTCCGCGGAAGGAGCTAAGGTAACGCTGGACGCGTTGGAGCTTGGAGCACTGGATTTTATTCAAAAACCGACTTCCTCCTTTGGGTGCAGGGATGAGGATTTTACCCAAAGATTCCTTGGAATCCTGGAGGCCGTGTGTGACGGAAAGCTTCCTGCGTACGATAAGCCGCCGGTTCCGGTTCCAGCTAAGGAGAAAAAAACGGAACAAAGGCCCTTGACAAGGCCCGGCAGGGAATCGGGACAGATGACTTTCCCGGCTGGCGGCCACGTGCGGAAGATCGTTGCCATCGCAAGTTCCACGGGCGGGCCTAAGGCGCTTCAGAGCGTGATCCCGTATCTTCCCAAGGATCTTGATGCACCGGTTCTGATCGTGCAACACATGCCCAAGGGCTTTACGGCATCTTTTGCCGAAAGATTAAATGACAACAGCCAGATCACGGTGAAAGAAGCACAGGATGGTGAAACGTTGGAAAAAGGCGTAGTTTACGTAGCCATGGGCGGAAGGCACGTGAACGTAAAACAGGGTCTTGGCGGAACGCTGAACGTCCGGTACTCGGATGAGCCTCCCCGTGAGGGCGTAAGGCCCAGCGCCAATTACATGTATGAATCTTTGATCGATGCGGGAAACCTTGACGTGACCTGCGTCGTTATGACCGGCATGGGAGCGGATGGCACGGAGGGGATTGAAAACCTAAAAAAGCGCAGGCCTGCTTACGTGATCACCCAAAGCCGTGAAAGCTGCGTTGTTTACGGTATGCCTAAGAGCGTCGACGCGGCAGGACTGTCAGA
The DNA here is from genome assembly GCA_900320485.1 of uncultured Lachnospiraceae bacterium. Lineage (GTDB taxonomy): Bacteria > Bacillota > Clostridia > Lachnospirales > Lachnospiraceae > Acetatifactor. The sequence continues at coordinate 2,393 of ONSO01000150.1, forward strand.
TTGCTCGCTCCCTCTTGAGGAGCTGGCAAAAGCAGTGACGGACAGGGTCGGCGTACGGGGGGCCGGAAAGTAAAGACCGGTACGCGACGCGGCGGCAAAGCACGCATTAGAAATAATCATTCGTCTTATGCAGGCGGAAATGGAGGCAGGTATGGACGTTAGTCAATATCTTGACATGTTTCTTGACGAGACAAAAGAACATCTCCAAAATTTAAGTGACCAGATCATGCATCTTGAGGAGGACCCCGAGGATGCGGATACCATAAACGAAATATTCCGCGCAGCTCATACCCTGAAAGGAATGGCGGGGACAATGGGCTTTAAGCGCATGCAGACTTTGACGCATGACATGGAAAACGTCTTTTCCGAGGTGCGGAGCGGAAAGCTGAAGGTCCGCTCGGAGATCATTGACGTTTTCTTTTCCTGCCTGGATGCATTGGATGAATATACGCAGAACATTCAGAATACTTCCGACGAGGGTACCAATGACAATCAGGAACTCATCGACAAGTTAAATGCCTGCCTAAAGCTGGAGAATGCCGGCGCGGCGGAGCAGGCAAAGGGCGGCGAAGGCGGGAAGCAGGAAGCTCAAAAAGAGGCAGAAAAGTCTTCCAAAGAGAAAGCAAAGGCGCCTGAAAAGGCAGCAAAAAAGGAGCTGCCAAAGGAAAAATGGTATCAGTTCCCCTTGGACGATGCGCTCATCAGCGCCATTGCCGAGGCACAGGCTGACGGGGAAGGATGCTACGGACTAAACGTGGTCCTCCAGGAAAAGTGTCTTTTGAAGGCGGCAAGGGCCTTCCTTGTACTCAGGTCCGTTGGGGAGAAGGCTGAGATCGTGGCTGCAAATCCCAATACCCAGGACATAGAAGATGAAAAATTTGACCTTGATTTCACGCTGATCGTGATCACCTCCGCGTCATTGGAGGAGATGATCAAGGTTGCAAGTAACATTTCCGAAATTGAAAAAGTGACCGGCGGAGTCATCGACGTAAATATGCTTCGCAGGGAAGGGAACGAGGAGGAAGAAGCTCCGGAAACGGCAAAAGAGAATGAGCAGGAAGCCCGTGATGAGGACGGGGCGAAAGCGGATCAGGCGAAAAACGCCGGGGGAGCCGGCGAAAATGAAACCGGGAAGGCAGCGGCAGATCCCGGACCGGAAAAGTCCGCTTCAGGCACGGAGAAGAAGGCTTCGGCAGGCATCAAGCACGTGGGCAACAAGACCATCCGCGTCGACATTGAAAAGCTGGATGAGCTCATGAATCTTGTGAGCGAACTTATCATTGCGAAGAATTCCATCCTGTCTGCAACCCAAAAGAGTGCGGGAGGCGGACAGGCTGGGCTTAAGGATCACGTGGAATATCTGGAGCGGGTTACCACAAATCTTCATGAATCCGTCATGAAGGTGCGAATGGTGCCCATTGAGACCGTGACAAATAAGTTCCCGCGAATGATCCGTGACATATCGAAAAAACTGGATAAAAAGATGGAACTCTATATCTCCGGCGAGGAGACGGAGCTTGACAGAACCGTTGTTGACGAGCTGGGTGATCCCCTCATGCACCTTCTTAGAAACTCCGCGGATCATGGCCTGGAGAATGAGCAGGAGCGCATAAAGAGAGGCAAAAATCCCGTGGGATCCATCTTTTTGGAAGCATCCCAGGTTGGAAACAACGTAGTCATTGAGGTACGGGACGACGGTAACGGCATTGACGTGGAGGCCGTCCGCAGGAAGGCAATCGAGAGGGGAACCATTACCGAAGAGCAGGCTGAGATCATGACGGAAAAGGAAATCATTGATCTTTTGTTTCTGCCCAGTTTTTCCACGGCAAAGAAGGTTACCGACGTATCGGGAAGGGGCGTTGGCCTCGACGTGGTAAAGGCAAAGATCGAGTCCCTCAGCGGCGAGGTGGAAGTAAAGAACAGGCTTGGCGAGGGGAGTTCCTGGATCATCCGCCTTCCCATGACGCTGGCGATCATACAGACACTGATGGTATCCGTGGGACCGGAAAAATATGCCATTCCCCTTGGATCCATCACCAGCATTGAGAGCATCAGTCATTCGGATCTGAAATTCGTACAGAACAAGGAAGTATTGAATCTGCGCGGCAGCGTTCTTCCGCTGATCCGTCTGTACGACGTTCTGGAGGTGCCCGGGAACCGCATCCCGGAGGACGAGATGACGGTGGTTGTCGTGAAAAAGGGAGACAAGTCGGCAGCGCTGGTCATTGATGAGCTGCTGGGACAGCTTGAGATTGTGATCAAGCCTCTTGGAAAGTATATCAAACAGTGTAAATTCATCAGCGGCGCTACCATCCTTGGCGATGGCGAGGTGGCACTGATCTTGGACGTTAACGCCTTGATCTAAAGGAGGGCGAAAGATGGGCGAGGTTAAAGAACAGGTACAAACCGAAGCTGAAAAGAGTCAGTACGTGGTTGTGCGCCTGGGAAATGAACAGTATGGCATTGACATCCGCTACGTGGAAAACATTGTCAGAATGCAGCGCATTACGAGGGTGCCGAAGATGCCCGATTATCTTGTGGGCATCATCAATCTTCGCGGTGAAGTGTTTCCGGTCATGAGTCTTCGGATCAAAATGAACCTAGAGAAGGACGTTTATGAGAAGAAGAGCCGAATCATCGTATTAAAGACTGCCGGTGAGGGGAATCTTGGCGTGATCGTGGACGAAGTCAGCGAAGTGGTAACGCTGGAAGGCACGCAGGTTGACAAGGTGGATGACCTGAAGCTGGAAGGCAAGGCTTTTGTAGCCGGCGTGGGCAAAAGGGAAAACGGAGATCTGATCTCGCTCCTTGACCTTAGCATGATCACGCTGGAGGAAGGCACGAAAACCCCTTAAACGGGACTTGTAAGCCCGGGGAGCGGACAGCCCCCATAACGGGCGAGGGAGATTCGCATGGGTTTGGTAAGTTTACAAAAATTAACGGACATGTATTGTGACGTGCTTAAGGAGATCGGCAATATCGGTGCGGGGAATGCCATGACGGCGTTGTCCCAGATGATTGGCTGCAAGGTTGACATGCGCGTCCCCATGGTCAGACTTTTGGAGTTTAAGGACGTGGGTTCCCTGATGGGTGGGGAAGAACAGATCATGGCCTGCGTTTTATTTGGAGTAACCGGAGACGTTTCGGGAAGCATGATGTTCCTCATTGAGCGGGGAGCGGCCAGACACCTTCTTAAAAAAATCATGGGGGATACGGGCAGCGGCGAGGACTTCTCGGAGATGGAAGCTTCCGCACTGCAGGAAGTGGGAAACATCATCACGGGAGCTTACCTGAATGCCCTTGCTTCCTTTACGGGCATGAAGATCATTTCCTCTCCGCCGCAGATGACGGTTGACATGGCGGGTGCCATATTGAGCGTTCCGGCCATTGAGTTTGGGATGCTGGGAGATCATCTGTTGTTGATCCAGACACAGTTCTTTGATGAGATTGAAGTGGACGGCTATTTCATTTTGATCCCGGAGGTGGAATCCTACGTAAAGATCATCGGTTCCCTCGGATTGTCGACGGATGGGTTGACGGAAGAATAAGGATTTACCGGAAAAGACATTAAAGACGGATTTGGAGAAAGCGTCTATGAGTGAGATTATCAAAGTTGGGATGGCGGATCTGCAGATCGCCAAACCACCTGACGGATTAATAACCATGGGACTTGGGTCTTGTGTTGGCGTTGCGTTGCGGGATCCCATTACCAGGGTAGGCGGCCTGGTTCACGTCATGTTGCCGGATTCCACGGCCTTCCCGGGAAAGCGCGTGAATCCAGCGAAATTTGCGGATACGGGAATTGCGGAGCTCATTGCCAGGATGGAGGAGGCAGGTGCCAGAAGGTCCAGGCTGACGGCGAAGCTGGCGGGAGGAGCCACCATGTTTGCGGTCACTACGAAATGTGATTGGGGAAAGATCGGAGACAGAAACGTGGAAGCGTGCAGAAAGATTCTTGACGCATATGGCATTAAGATCTTAGCCGAGAGTACCGGTCAGAATTACGGCAGGACGGTGACCTTTTATCCTGAGGACGGATCTTATCACGTAAAGGCCGTTGGCAGGGAATTGCTGATCATTTAAGTCCTAAATTACAGAAACGCAGGTGCTTTACAGTATGGATGACGCAGAAAGAAAACAATTGTTAGATCAATACGCGCAGACCAGATCTTTAGGACTGCGGGACCGGATCATCA
>ONSO01000158.1 GCA_900320485.1 uncultured Lachnospiraceae bacterium
CGAAGGCCTTCAGGCTTTCTGCATTCACGGTTCCGTTGCTGATACCCGTAAGGTAGGTCTTGGCCATGGTAATCTTGGCAAGATGCTTCTGGAAGAGGATACCGATTGCTTCTGCTTCCTGGCAGGTCACGAGAGCTTTGCCGCAGCTGAGGGCGCCATCGGCATCGCTGAGAAGGCAAACAAGGTTCGCCAGAAGCCTCTTCGCGTAATCTTAAACGGTCTTGGTAAGGACGCTGCACAGATCATCTCCAGGATCAACGGATTTACCTTCGTTGAGACCGAGTATGATCCTTATACCAACACCGTTAAGGAAATCTCCCGCAAGTCTTATTCCGAGGGACTTCGAGCAAAGGTTAACTGCTATGGCGCAAATTCCGTTCCCGAAGGCGTAGCCATCATGTGGAAGGAGAACGTAGACGTTTCCATTACCGGTAACTCCACCAATCCTACCAGATTCCAGCACCCCGTTGCAGGTACCTACAAAAAGGAGAGAAACGAAGCAGGAAAGAAGTACTTCTCCGTTGCTTCCGGCGGTGGTACCGGACGTACCCTGCATCCCGATAACATGGCTGCAGGCCCTGCTTCCTACGGCATGACCGATACTCTTGGAAGAATGCACAGCGACGCTCAGTTCGCAGGTTCTTCTTCCGTACCCGCACACGTTGAGATGATGGGCCTCATCGGCATGGGCAACAACCCCATGGTTGGTGCGACCGTTGCAGTTGCAGTAGGCATCGAGGAAGCCGCTACCGCAGGCAAGTTCTAACTTGAGCGGTTAAGGCATTGAGCTTACGGTTTAGCAGCGAATGGCAATAAAATCAATAAAAACGCCATAAAGAAAAGGTCTGGCAGGAAATCTTGCCAGACCTTATTTTTTACGTTTGCTTTATCGCTTGCTTAGCTTGTCTTTCTTTTTCAAGGTTTGTTTTACTTGTTGCAGTAACTTTACTTGCTTTCCGTTTCTTCGTAGGAGATCACAATGCTGTCATCCTGAGGTGTTTCGCCCTTAAGGAAGGAGATGATGATCTTAATGCGCTTAATGGCTCTGGAGTAATTTTCCCGTGCGTAGTCAGCGGTATATTCGTTGTAGGAATGATTGGAGTACGCATTGTGGTAGGATTCAACGGCTACCGTCATGTATTCGCTGGCTTCGTCGGCAAGCTTTTCAAGATAATCGTAATCTGCGGGGAAATCCAATTCGGAAAAACTCTTGAACCGCATGTCCACTTCATCAAGATATTCCAGAAGCTGCGCGGGAGCGTTTTCGGAATTGGCATCTATGCCGTTGATGGAAACATCCAGATCAGATAAGCTCTTGCAAAAGTTTTCCACGTCATTCTTAAATTTCACTGCTTCCGGATCCGTTTGCGTCTGACAGGCGCAGAGCATTACGGACAAGACCAAAACGGTCAACAGCATTTTCAGGTTCTTGTACATTTTACTCCTCCAAAAATATGGGATTTTTCTCTTCTTAAGCAGATTCAATTTATCACGTTTTACCGATTTTATCAACCTATAAATCCCCATCTTAAAAGAATTTTAATTTTTGCAAGAATGCTTTGCCAAATAGGGCGGTAACGTGCTATTATGGTAAAGATTCCATGGGAAAATATTGGCGAAAAAGCCAGAATGCGTGATGATCATGACTAAAAATGAATTTTTCGAACTTGCAAAAGATCATAATCTTTACTTAGACGGGGCCACCGGTTCGAACCTTGTGAAGGCCGGCATGCCTGCCGGAGTATGTCCCGAGGATTGGATCTTAAAGCACCCTGAGGTAATGAAAAAGCTTCAGTCTGACTACGTACTGGCGGGGACTGACATATTATATGCCCCCACCTTTACGGCCAACAGGATCAAATTGGCGGAATATGGCCTGCAGGACCGACAGGAAGCCATGATACAGGGTTTGGTTGCCATCTCTAGATCCGTTGCCGACGCTTGCGATGATCGCAAGATCTACGTTGCCGGAGACCTCACCATGACGGGTCAGACCCTGAAACCTATGGGAAGCATGGAATTAGAAGATCTGATCGACGTTTACAAGGAGCAGATCCTGCAACTGGAGAAGGCAGGAGTCGATCTCCTTGTGGTCGAGACCATGATGAGCCTTGCGGAGACCCGTGCAGCACTCATTGCCGCAAGGGAGGTTACAACACTGCCCGTGATGGTGACCCTGACGTTCGAAAGCGATGGAAGAACTTTATACGGTACGGATGCAAAAACCGCAGGCATTGTAGTGGAAAGTCTTGGGGCCTGTGCCATTGGAGCAAACTGTTCCACGGGACCTGCCCACATGGAGAACGTGATCAGGGATCTTGCCGGCGTAACAACCATCCCAATTATCGCAAAGCCCAATGCCGGTCTTCCCTATTTGGATTCCGAGGGAAAAACCTGTTACAGCATGCAGGCCGATGAATTTGTAAAAGAGATGGAGATCCTTGTAAATGCAGGCGCGTCCATTCTGGGAGGGTGCTGTGGAACGGATCCCGCCTATATTCGCGGCCTTAGGGAAAACTTTGGCAGGGAGAACCAAATTAAGGTACCAAGGCGCCCTGACGGTGTTCGGTATCTGACCAGCGAACGGCAGACCCTTTCCTTTGGACTAAATGACCCTTTTATGATCGTTGGAGAGCGCATAAATCCAACGGGCAAAAAGGCCCTGCAGGCTCAGCTTCGCGAGGGGAATCTCGAAAAAGTCCTGCAATTTGCGGAGGAACAGGAAGCGGCAGGCGCTCAGGTCCTTGACGTAAACATGGGCATGAGTGGCATCGACGAAAAAGAGATGATGCTTCGAAGCCTTGAGGAGATCAGCGGCGTGACCAATTTGCCCCTGTCCCTGGATTCCAGCCACGTTTCCGTTTTGGAGGCAGCCCTTCGGCATTATCCGGGCCGCGCGCTGATCAATTCCATTTCCTTGGAAACGGAAAAATTTGAAAAATTACTGCCCATCGCCGCAAAATACGGCGCGGCCTTTATTTTATTACCTCTTTCGGATGCAGGTCTTCCAAAAGATCTGGATGAAAAGAAAGAGATCATTCAGAAAATATATGCAAGAGCCCTGGAGCTTGGCATGAAAAGGGAAGACATTATTGTAGACGGCCTTGTGGCAACCATTGGTGCCAATAAAATGGCAGCCCTGGAATGTCTGGAGACCGTAAGATTTGCAAAAAGTCAAGGCTTTGCCACCATCTGCGGTCTGTCCAACATTTCCTTTGGAATGCCTGAGAGGAGCTACGTCAATACGGCGTTTCTTTCCTTGATGATCCAGGCGGGGCTAACCATGGCCATCTCGAATCCCGCCCAGGAAATGCTGGTAAGCTGCGCCCTGGCAACGGACGTTTTGCTTAATAAAGAAGGAGCAGACCTTCGATACATTGAGTATGCCGGTCTTGTCAAGGAAAACAGGGAAAAGAAAGAAGCCCAGCTTCAGGAAAAGCTCTCCGCAGCTGACCGTGCCCTGGAAGCTCTGCATGGGAATGGAACCGTGTCCTTGACTGCCGGGGCGGAATCTAACGGACAAAGCACCAATGGCGCGGATGCACAAAAAGCCGCAGACGGCGCCGATTCCCGGAAAAGTCCTTGCAGGGAAGCACTTTACAAAGCCGTCATGAAGGGAAACCGAAACGGCATTGCCAAGATCACCAGGGATGCCCTGGATGCAGGTGAAAAACCTGACGCTCTGTTAAATGAAATCCTTCTTCCCGGAATTAATGAGGTGGGAGATCTTTTTGATAAGGGGAAATATTTTCTCCCTCAGCTCATCGCCAGTGCCGAGTCCATGAAAAATGCCATTGAAGTACTGGAGCCCTTATTGCTCACGGGTCAAAACGCCGAGGACATGCCTACGGTGGTGATCGCAACGGTGGAAGGGGACATCCATGACATTGGGAAAAATCTTGTGGCCCTTATGCTTAAAAACTATGGATTTAAAGTGATCGATCTCGGAAAAGACGTGCCGGCTGCCCGCATTATTGAAGCCGCTAAGGAGCATCATGCCAAGATCATCGCACTTTCTGCGCTGATGACCACTACCATGCAGCGGATGCGGGAGGTCGTGGAAGAGGTGAAAAAGATAAAGCTTCCCGTAAAGGTCATGATCGGCGGGGCCGTGATCACACAGGAATATGCGGACGAGATCGGGGCTGACGGATATTCCAGGGATGCGGCGGATGCCGTGAAATTGGCAAAACGCTTGAATTCAGAGCCATAAAGTAGTATAGTAGTTAGGCAAATAACGAACTCGGAGGAAATCAACGTGAATGGAGCAGACGCCATTATAAAATGCTTAGAAGCGGAGAAAGTTACAACGGTTTTCGGATATCCGGGCGTTGCAATCTGTCCCTTTTATAATTCCATCTTAAATTCTGACATTCGGACCATCCTGATCCGTACGGAGCAGAACGCAGCCCATGCGGCAAGCGGCATGGCGAGAATGACCGGCAGACCCGGCGTATGTGCAGTAACAAGCGGTCCGGGGGCAACCAACGTGATCACCGGCATCGCAACGGCATTTGCCGACAGTATTCCCCTGATCTGCATTACGGGCCAGGTCAACAGCGAGCTTCTTGGAAGCGACGTGTTCCAGGAAGCAGACATTACCGGAGCGGTGGAGTCCTTTGTTAAATACAGTTATCTTGTGCGTGACGCAAAAGACATTCCAAGGATCTTTAAGGAGGCATTTCACATTGCCAATACCGGCCGTAAGGGGCCTGTTTTGATCGACGTTCCCATTGACGTACAAAACGCGGCGGTAGATAAGTTTAATTATCCTGAAGAGATCAGCATGCGTACCTATAAGCCCACCGTTAAGGGCAACATGGTTCAGATCAAGAAAGTGGTCAAGGAGCTTGAAAAAGCAAAGAAGCCCTTGCTTTGCGTAGGCGGCGGCGTACTGCTTTCCGAGGCGGAAGGCCAGATCCGCGAGTTCTCAAAGAAATATGGCGTGCCCGTAGTTTCCACCATGATGGGAATTGGGGTCATGCCGACCAGGGATCCCCTGTATTTCGGCATGGTCGGCAATAACGGAAAGCCTTATGCGAACCGCGCCATTCAGGATTGCGACCTGCTGATCATGGTCGGCGCGAGAGTGGCAGACCGCGCCGTAAATCAACCTGATATCATTACAAGAAATAAAGTATTGGTACATATTGACGTGGATCCCGCGGAGATTGGAAAGAACGCAGGTCCCACCATTCCTTTGGTCGGTGACGCAAAGCACATTTTTGAGGATTTCCTTGCCCAGGAATTCACCGTTGACGCCAAGGCGTGGATCGAAGAGCTTTCCGGAAATCGCATTTCCATGGCTCCCAAGCGCAATCCCAATCCGGATTACGTGGATCCGGCCGGCTTTATCACGAAGCTTTCCGAGAAAATGCAGGACAATGGCGTTTACGTGGCTGACGTAGGTCAGAACCAGATCTGGTCCTGCGCCTATCACGTGGTAAAGAACGGTAAGTTTATGACCTCCGGAGGAATGGGAACCATGGGATATTCCATTCCCGCCGCCATGGGTGCAAAGCTTGCGGCGCCGGACCGCCAGGTGATCGCCGTCTGCGGTGACGGTTCCTTCCAGATGTCCATGATGGAGCTTGCCACCATGCGTCAGCACGGCGTTCCCGTCAAGATCATTGTCATCAAGAACAATTACCTTGGCATGGTGAGACAGTACCAGCATTTCACTTATAAGGATCATTATTCCGTTGTAGACCTGACGGGCAGTCCCGACCTTGAAAAACTTGTCAGCGCCTATGGCATCCGTTACCTTCGCCTTGACAACATGGAAAAGGTTGATGCCGTATTGGACGATTTCCTTGCAAAAGATGAAACCGTCCTTTTGGAATGCAACGTGGATCCCATGGATCTGGTATAAGGAGGTGCGCCGTGAAAAAGAAGATCTATTCCGTTTTGGTGGAAAACCGCTCTGGCGTCCTTTGTAAGGTTGCCGGCCTGTTTTCCCGCAGAAATTTTAACATTGAAAGCCTGGCGGTGGGAGAGACGGACGCGAAGGACGTCTCCTGCATGACCATTGTTTCCAGTGGTGATCAGCATACCATTGAACAGATCGAAAAGCAGCTCAACAAGAAGCTGGACGTCATCAAGGTAAAGACCTTTGACGAATCTCAGGTCATCGCAAAGGAACTAATGCTCGTCAAGGTAAAATATAAC
>ONSO01000013.1 GCA_900320485.1 uncultured Lachnospiraceae bacterium
TAATTATTTCCCCCAATGCGAGTCTGCTCCAGTACGTAAAACTCCACCGGCTCCTCCCCCTCGGGAGTAAATAAAATTTTTTCCATCTGCGTTTCCTCCAAGGCAACCCGCCCTGTTATTCCCCACGTTGCGCTTTTGTTTTCCGCCTAAGCCTCCGGCTTCTCCTGCCCTGCCTGATTTTTCTGCAAGTCAAGATACCCCTGCAAAATAAAGGTTGCGGCGATCATGTCCACGTATTCCTTGCGGTGCTCCCGGCGGATCCCGGCCTCCATCATGGTCTTGTCCGCAGCCACCGTGGTCAGGCGTTCATCCCACCAGATCACCGGCAGGCCCGTCCGGCGCTCCAGCTTTTCCTTGAATTCTTCCGTAAGCTCTACCCTGATGCCTTCCGTACCGTTCATGTGCTTGGGCTGTCCCAACACAATTTTTTCCACTTCGTATTCCTTGATGAGTTCCTCGATCCGCGCAAGGGTCTGGCGAAGCTTATTCTCCTCCTTGCGCCGGATGATCTCCACTCCCTGCGCAGTAATGAGAAGGGCATCGCTGACGGCAACCCCTACAGTCTTTGAACCAAAATCCAATCCCATGATCCGCATGGTGATCCTCCTTTTAGGACTCCAGCTTGTAGTTGATGTAAAAGCGCAGCATCTCCTCTACCAGCTCATCCCGCTCCACCTTCATGATCAGGCTTCTGGCGTTCTTATGGCTGGTAATGTAAGTGGGATCCCCGCTCATAATATAACCCACGATCTGGTTCACCGGATTATACCCTTTCTCACGGAGCGCCTCATAAACGGCTGCCAAAACGATCTGTGCCCCCGTTTCCTGCTCCGACTCCACGGTAAAAAACTGTGTATTCTCCAAATTGTCCATATATAGCCCTCGCCTTCCCGCGCCTCCCCAAAACAGGCGTGAACTATGCGCATACCCAATAGCGCCATGACTCCATTTGGCGCTAGTTAAATACATTTTACCCTATTTTTCAGAAAATTTCAATACCTGCACCTCTTTGGAGCTGAAATGTTTACGCCATTTTTCCATATTTTTTGTGATAATTCTCGATACAGTGCTCTATAACCTTCACTGCTTCCGATGCATTCAGGATGTCATCCACCTTGGTTTCCTTCCCCTCCAGGTTCTTATAGACGGTGAAAAAGTGCTGAATTTCATCGAAAATGTGTCTCGGCAGCTCGGAAATGTCATGGTAGCCGTTATAGGTGGGATCGCCGTAAGGCATGGCGATGATCTTCTCATCTCCCATGCCGCAGTCCAGCATCTTCATAACGCCGATGGGGTAGCTGCGTACCAAAGTCATGGGGCGCACGTTCTCGGAGCAAAGAACCAGTACGTCCAGCGGGTCATGGTCGTCACCCAGGGTCTTCGGGATAAATCCGTAGTTTGCGGGATAGTGGGTTGCCGTGTAAAGAACGCGGTCCAGCATCAGCATGCCTGTCTCCTTGTCCAGCTCATACTTCATGCTGCTGCCCTTGCTAATCTCGATAACGCTCATGAAATCCATGGGGCGGATCCTCTTTTCATCAATGTCGTGCCAAATATTCATTTGTGCCTCCCTCCTTACAGACAGCCCAGCCAGTCAAGGGCCTGCCAGATCCCGCCCTGCATCACGGGCGCCGTTACGTAATTTGCCATTCTCAGGACTGCCGCGGAGGAATTCCCCATGGCAATGGCCGTTCCCGCATGCTCCAGCATGGGCAGGTCATTGTTACTGTCTCCGATGGCAACTACGTCCTCCATTATAATCTTTTTCGGATAAATTCCCGTTTGATTTAAGTGGTTGACCAGGAAATCCATGGCCGTTGCCTTGGAATGTCCCTTGGGAACGATCTCAAAATAGCCTTCCTCCCTGTCGATCAGATCAAGGAAATGCCCACGCGTCTCCATAAAACGGTAAACGCTTGCCGGGTCATCCGCGTAGCAGAAAAACTTTTCAAAATTCCCCGGGGCCTCCTCATAGGTTCCCCAGTGCCTGTGGCGGTAACGCTCAAGAATGTAATTCCGGAAGACCTCCGTGTGCATCTTGTCCAGATCATTATGAAAGTCGTTCTTCTCGCCCTCCAAAATGGCGTCAATGCGGTTTTCCTCCAGGCCCCGTATGATCTCCAGGCTCTCCTTTGCCGTCAGGGTCTTGTGCATCAGCACCTGATCACGGAAGAAAATCTCCGTGCCGCAGCCGCAAAGGTATCCGTCAAAGGGCGCCAGCTCAGGAAGCCAGTCCATCACAAGGCTTGCGGTGCGCCCCGTGTTGACAAAGCATAAATGCCCGTTCTCCCCGGCCTTTCGAATGGCCCTCGCCGTGGATTCCTCCATTTCCCTGCGGCTGTTTATCAAGGTTCCGTCAATGTCAAAAAAGATCAGTTTCATGTCCCAGTAATATTTCCTCCGTCAAAAATTCCGTACATTCCACCCGCGCCACGTCCCCGGGCGCAAGGGGCCTTCTTCCTTCTACGGCTTGGTTTGCAGTCTCCGCCGCAGTCTTGGTCACGGCTTGGACCCCTGTTCGCGCCGCGGCTTTCCCGGTCTCCGCAGTGGGTTGCTTTGTGGCCCGGGCCGCAGCTTTCCCGGTCTCTGCAATGGGTTGCTTTGTGGCCTGGGCCGCAGCTTTCCCGGTCTCCAGGGCCACCTTCACGTAATCCATGGTATGTCCCAGCAGATACGTCTTTTCCCCGATCTGTTTCTCCTCCTCGAAGAGAACCTCCGCCATCCGCCCCAGATACGCTTTTCTAAAGCTTACGGACTGTTCCCGCTCCAGCGCCAGCAGTTCGTCGCTGCGCGCACTCTTTACCTGGTCCGGCACCTGCCCCGGCATGACGGCCGCCTTGGTTCCGGCACGCTTGGAATACTTAAATACGTGCATTTCATAAAAGCCCACCTTCTCCAAGAAGGCCTTGGTTGTCGCAAATTCTTCCTCCGTCTCCCCGGGAAATCCGACGATCACGTCAGTGGTAATGGCGGGGATCCGCGGCGCATAAGCTGCCCGCAGGGCCTCCACGCTCTCCATGAACTGTGCGGCAGTATAATGGCGGTTCATGCGCTTTAAGGTTGCGTCACATCCGCTCTGCAGGGAAAGGTGAAAATGGGTGCAAACCTTGGGAAGGGCCGCCAGGCGCTTTGCCGTCTCCTCCGTGACGATCCTGGGCTCCAGGGAGCTGATGCGGATGCGCTCCAGGCCCGGAACCTCGTGGATCTTCTCGATCAGGTCGAAGAGACGCGTCTCGCCGCGGTAATCGTGAGGGACGTTGCCGTCCCGGTCGTCCGCAGCCCCGGCGGCGTCCGATGCAACCCCGGCAGTGTCCGATGCAGCTCCGGCGGCGTCCGATGCAGCCCCGGCGCCCGGCGCCCTGCGTCCAAGATCCAGCCCATAGGAGCTTACGTGAATGCCCGTCAGGACGATCTCCTTAAACCCGGACTCCACCATGGCCCGCACCTCCCGGAGCACGTCCTCCGTCAGCCTGCTGCGAACCCGCCCCCTGGCCAGGGGAATGGCGCAGTAAGTACAAAACTGATTACAGCCGTCCTGGACCTTTACGTAGGCGCGGGTATGCTCGGAGGTGGACCGCAGGGTGATCTCCTCGTACTCTCTTGCGTGGCAAATGTCGATGACCGTAGTGCCGCCCAGCGTCTTGTCGGAAGACGCAGCTTCCCGCTCCTCCAGATACTGTTCCAGGATCTGTGCAATGTCCTTTTTCCGGTTGTTGCCGATGGCAAGGTCGATGGCAGGATCCTTCTTTGCCCCCTCCAAATCCGTCTGGACGTAACAACCCACGGCAACCACAATGGCCTCCGGATTTTTCTGCTTTGCCCGGTGGAGCATCTGACGACTCTTGCGGTCCGCAATATTTGTCACGGTACAGGTATTGATCACGTATATGTCCGCTTTTTTGTCAAAAGGAACAATTTCATACCCCTTCTCCCGCATGATTTGTTGCATCACGTCCAACTCGTAGGAGTTGACTTTGCATCCCAAATTGTGAAATGCTATGGTTTTCATTGATTTCTCCGTAAATTTTCAGATAAGATTCTCTGTTTTTTTCCCTTGACTTTTCATGAAGCACCAATTATTATGTAGGCAGAAGGTATGACAACAATTAAGGAGGTAACGTTCATGAAAACAGTTCAGATTTCTTTAAACTCGATTGATAAGGTAAAATCTTTCGTAAACGACATCACAAAGTTTGATTACGATTTCGATCTGGTATCCGGAAGATACGTGATCGATGCCAAGTCCATCATGGGTATCTTCAGTCTGGATCTTTCCAAGCCCATTGACTTGAACATCCACACCGAAGACGGCGCTGAGGAAGTTTTGAAAGTTCTGAAGAACTACGAGGTTTAATCCTTACGCCACCTTGGATCCCTTAAGGTCCAAGGCATCATTAAAAAGAAAACATGCGCCCTCCGGAGCATAGTTCCCGGAGGGTGTTTTTGTATCCTTTTTCATTCCACAATGGCCGGCCCGGCAGTATCATTCCACGATGATCAATTCTTCCGTTTCCAGGGCCGTTTTCACCAGCTCGTCCATCTTTTCCCCAAGGTTTCCCTCATGTCTGCGGATGTATTTGGGATTTGGCTTTGTCACGGGATGCTTTGCCACAAAAATGGTACAGCAGTCCTCAAAGGGCTGGATGGAAGTCTCATAGGTTCCGATCTTCTCGGACATTTCCACAATCTCCTGCTTGTCAAAGCCGATCAGCGGCCGGTACACGGGAAGCTCGCAGACCTCGTTGATCACGACCATGGATGCCATGGTCTGTGACGCCACCTGGCCAATGCTTTCGCCGGTAATAAGACCAAGGCACTCCGTCTCCTTTGCGATATGCTCCGCAAGGCGCATCATGTAGCGCTTCATAATGATGGTCAGCTCTTCGTGGGGGCACTTCTCATAAATGTGGAGCTGAACGTCCGTGAAATTGATCACGTGGAGATAGATGGGACCGGTGTATTTTGCCACGATCCTGGCAAGGTCCACGACCTTTTGCTTTGCGCGCTCGCTGGTGTAGGGCGGCGCATGGAAATATACCGCGTCGATCTTTACGCCCCTCTTTGCGATCATGTAGCCCGCCACCGGGGAATCAATGCCGCCGGAGAGAAGGAGCATGCCTTTTCCGCCCGTTCCCACGGGCATGCCGCCGGGTCCGGGAATGATCTCGGAATAAAGATAGATCTTCTCCCTGATCTCCACGTTCATCATGACGTCAGGCTCGTGAACGTCCACCGTCATCTCGGGGAAAGCATTCAGGATCACTTCCCCGAGATCGGCGTTGATCTCCATGGATTCCTTCGGATAATCTTTGCGCGCGCGGCGTGCATTGACCTTGAAAGTCTTGTGCTTGTCGGGGTAAACCTTGTCAATATAGTCTACCACGTCCTTTGCCAGCTTCTCAAAGCCCTCATCCTCCGCATAGACCACGGGGCAGATGCCGGAGATGCCAAAGACCTGCTTCAGGGTTTCCACAACCTCGTCAAAGTCAAACTCGCTCTCCGCCTCCACGAAAATTCTTCCCTGCGTCTTATGCACGTAAAACTTTCCGTCACAGCGCTTAAGGGCCACCTTGATCTGATGCACCAGGGCATCCTCAAAAAGATGTCTGTTCTTTCCCTTCACGCCAATCTCCGCGTACTTAATCAAAAAAGCCTTAAACATATTATTTTCTCCCATATTTGGCGCTTCCTCCCGGTGCTGTTTCCGGTGTTCCTTTTCTGCGCTTCTTTTCTGTCCGGTCGCTTTGCTCCGCGCTTCCTTTTCTGCGCTTCTTTTCTGTCCGGTGCTTTTCCGGTGTTTCCCCCGTGCTTCTTCGGTGCTTCTCCCGTGCCTTCCGGTGCTTCTCCGGTGCTTCTCCCGTACTTTTCCGGTGCTTCTCCCGTGCTTCTCCCGTCTCCGCTTCTTACCGCTTGCGGGTATACAGGCGCAGCTTTGGCACAATTTCATTTAAGCACGATAAAGTATACTCCAAGTCCTCCCGTTTCGTAAAGACTGAAAAACTAAATCTTATGGTGGAACTCAGAAGATCCTGGGGAAGTCCCATTGCCTTTAAGGTTGCGGAGGGCTGGGGCTTTCTTGCGGAGCAGGCGCTTCCCGCCGATACGTAAATGCCCTTTTCCTCCAATGCATGAAGCAGGACCTCACTGCGTACGCCCTGGAAGGAAACGCTGACAACGTGCGGTGCCGTGCCCTCTCCTGCGGGATATCCGGGAAGAAGGCCGTTCACTCTGGTCCCCTCCATGGCATTTATGCCTTCAATGAAGAATCGCTTGCAATTCTCCAGTTTTCTTACGTCCTCGTCATAATTTTCATATAGCATCTGCGCCGCCATGGCCATGCCGGCAATGCCGGGCACGTTCTCCGTGCCGGAGCGCAGGTTCCCCTGCTGCCCGCCGCCAAACAGGATGGGACGGATGCGAACCTTTTCATTGACGTAGAGAAAGCCCACGCCCTTGGGGCCGTGGATCTTATGGCCGCTGACGCTGAGAAGGTCTATATTCATCTTCTTTGGGTAGATCCTGGACTTGCCAAAGCCCTGCACCGCATCCACGTGGAATAGGGTGTTGGGATTCAGGCGTTTGATTAGGGCCCCAGCCTCTGCGATGGGCTGCCAGGAACCCACCTCATTGTTGGTATGCATGATGGACACCAAAATGGTATCCATGCGCATGCTGCGTTGCAGATCCTCCAGCCGGATGCGGCCGCTCCCGTCCACGGGGAGGTAGGTCACCTGAAAGCCCTGCTCCTCCAGAAAATGCATGGTCTGAAGAATGGCCGGGTGCTCGATCTGCGTGGTGATGAGATGCCTGCCCTGTCGCTGCCTTGCCTGCGCCACGCCCCGCAACGCAAGGTTGTCGGACTCCGTTCCACCGGAAGTAAAGAGCAGCTCCTTTTCATTCACCTTCAGGATGCCTGCCAAGGTCTCCTTTGCCTTGCGGAGCACCTGCTCCGCATCCAAACCCTTCTGGTGCAGGCTGGAGGGGTTGCCGTAATCGTTACACATGATCTGGGTCATATAAGCTGCGACTTCCGGAAATACCCGGGTCGTAGCAGAATTGTCTAAATAAATTTCCATAGGTCTTATCCTTTCCACCTTTCCATCCGCAGAAGAGTCTTCCGTCTGCGAATACTCTTCCATGGTTTACATTATGCCAAAATTTCTTCCGCGTTCCTAGGTGCACGCCGCTTTTCCGCCTGAAATACGGTTTCATGCGTACATATCCTCGCTTTTCCGCTTGAAATACGGTTTCACGCGTCCATATCCTCGCTTTTTCGCTTGAAATACGGTTTCACGCGTCCATATCCTCGCTTTTCCGTTTGAAATACGGTTTCACGCGTACATATCCTCGCTTTTCCATACAAAACCGGATCCTTGCGGGTTAAAAAATCAAGAATTACCGCTTGTTTTCTTGATTTCGCATTTCATGCGGTACTCTTTCCCTCATTTTTAACGCAATATTATGTATTTTAGTTTGTCATTGCGTTTGCCCCTTGTTTTTTACCGTCAAATCAATCTTCTTATAAAACTGTGCGGTAACATTTTGAAGCTTAATTCCTTTTGTCTACCGTCAATCTCCCTGAAATACTGATTTTTGCGGTAATCTCAGCCAATTCACCTCTTCGAGACGGATTATTTTGCGCAAAACGAAGTCAAGCAGGCATGATCCCAGACTTTTTGGCGTTTCTCGGGAAGCCACCAGGCGTGCCTCCGGGCGTACCTCCAGGCGTGCCTCCGGGCAGACTTAGGTTTCCAGCTGATATCCCAGCCATGAGAGAACGGCGAGGGGCGCCGTTTCCGTTCGCAGGATGCGGCGGCCAAGGGTGATGGGTTCGATTCCCACGGCCTGCGCCGCCTCAACCTCCGCCTCATCAAATCCGCCCTCCGGGCCGATGAAAATGGCAATGGTCTGGCCAGGCTTTACGCCCTCGATGCGCTGCCGGGTCCTGTCCATGCCCTCCGCAAGCTCATAGGGAATGAGTTTTACGTCCATGCCCTTTGCCATCTCCAATGCCTTCTGAAAGCTTATGGGTTCCTTTACTTCCGGAATGATTCCGCGCTTGCTTTGCTTTGCCGCTGCCTCGGAGATCTGCTGCCAGCGGGCCGTCTTGGCTTTTGCCTTCTTCTCATCCAGCTTAACAATGCTTCGCTTTGTCTCCACCGGGATCACCTGATATACCCCAAGCTCCACTGCTTTCTGAATAATGAATTCCAGCTTGTCTGCCTTTGGTAATCCCTGAAACAGATAAATCTCTGCGGGCAGCTCCACGCCATCTTCCTTGATAAATCGAAGCTCGCACTCGATCCAGGGCTGGCCTTTTCTCTGCTTTTCTCCGGAAGAGCTCTCCCTGCCCTCGCATTCCTTCGCGCCCTCTCCATCATGGAAGGCCCGGATGCCACAGCGGTATTCCTTGCCGTCCTGCCCATTGCTGACGGAAAGCTCCTCCCCAATCTTCATGCGCAGCACGTTCCTGATATGATTGACGTCACCGCCCGTGATCCTTACCATTTTATTTTCAACGTCAATTTGCGAATTTTCCACAAAAAACTGATACATGTTCTACCTCTTTGCATGCCCCTGATCCAATCTGTCTTGGCCTGAAATGCCTCTCGCGCATTCCTTCCCTCGCAGCGACCTCGAGGGGAGGTCCGGGAATGCCTTTCCGGGTCAAAAGGTTACCGGAAAGACATTCCCGGGCCATGCCCAGAGTCCTTCCGTAAGGACTTGCCCCGAGTTCTGTCGGGAGGCCATGCCCGGCCCCTTTACTTCTTGCGCGCCGTCACGCTCACCCATTCTCCCTGGTACGTCACTTCCAGCACTTGCATGCCCGCTGCCTTCACGGCCTCCACAACCGTCGTCTCCTTATCATCAATGATGCCGGAGGTGATATAGATCCCGCCGGGCTTTAACTGATGCAGGATGACGGGAGTCAGCGGAACAAGCACGTCCGCCAGAATATTTGCGACAACAATGTCATATTTCTCATAACCAACCTGATCCTGTACTTCCTTCTCAGTGATGATGTTTCCGATCATCATGGTAAACTGCTCCGGGCGGATGCCGTTATTTGCGCAGTTGTCCTCCACGGCAGGCACGGCGCAGGGGTCAAGATCCGTTCCCACTACGTGCTTTGCGCCAAACATAAGGGACAATATGCCAAGAATGCCGCTGCCCGTTCCCACGTCGAGAAGCTCCGTCTCGGGGGTGATGAATTTGCGCAGCTGCCTGATGCAAAGCTGCGTGGTCTCGTGCATGCCCGTACCAAAGGCCGTGCCGGGATCAATGTGCAATACCATGCGGCCGTCATCCTCCGGCTTTACGTCCTCCCAGGAAGGAATGACAAGAATGTCATCTATGTAGAACTGATGGAAGTATTGCTTCCAGTTGTTGATCCAGTCGACGTCCTCGGTCTCGTCCACGGTGATGGTTCCCTCGCCGATCTCGCAAAAAGCGCGAAGGTCATCCAGCTCCCGCTTTACGTCTTCCAAAATAGACTCGCGGGTGCGCTCCTCGCCCTGCACCAACAGTTTTCCGTCCTCCTGCTCCTCCACAAAGAAGCTTAAGTACGCCACGCCGTCATCCGCGGGCCCCTCCGGCAGGATGTCCACAAACATCTGCTCCTTTTCCAGCGCCGTCAGGGGTACCTTGTCCTCGATCTGGGCGCCCTCTAAGCCAATGTCATAAAGCGTGCTGATAATTATGTCCTCCGCGTCAGTCACGGTCTTGATCTTAAACTTTGTCCACTTCATTTCATGATCCTCCAAAGAAATCCACATAGTTATTCAAATTATATACGCAAACTGCCTTTTTTGTCAAAACAAACCGCAGGCGTTCCTGATTCTTCTTGCTTTACCATGCTAAAGGATTTATAATATTCTTGACTTACGGTAATTTCATACAGATAAAGGAGAGTTTTCATGAAAAAAATGCGAACTTATTTGTTCCTTTTGTGTTCCCTGCTCCTTTGCCTTGCGGGATGCGGCAGCCAAGGCAAACTAAATGAGGGGGATTGTCCGGGAATTGTATCCTTTACCAGCATTCCCAAGGAATTTTCCCTGATGGAGGAAAATCTTCAAAAAGAGTTTTACGTCACGGTACACCTGACCAATCTTTCCACGGAGAAGGAATACAGGATCACCTTGAATCAGGAGAACGGCTTTAAGCAGAACGTCTCCATGTTCCCCGGGAATTATAAGGTTACGACGGCCGCCTCCCTGTCCACGCTTGTGGGGCTTGAGGTAAAGGCTGCTGACGACATTGTCACTTTCGACAGAGGAAGAGATACCATCGTTTCCATCACCCCCAAGAACGCCGAATCCTTTGCGGAGCATTGGATGGAGACGCATCCGCAGGCAGAAATCCTTTCCGCCGACAAGTTTTCCCGTCTGATACAGGTCAATCGTAAGGTTGTGACCATCAAGGACGCGATCCCCGAGCTTGGACTCTCGGACATGACGGAGAATCTGGATGCTTATGACAAGACAACGCTGAGCGATACGGAGCGCGGCATTTCCATCGTTCTCCAGAATCAGTCATCTTCGCCAAAACCCTTGTCGGAATGCGAGGTCTTAAGCCTTACGGTGACGAAGAATTCCGTTGTCTTTCCTGACGGCGTTACGCTGGGCATGTCCCCCGAGAAGGTTTGTCACAGAGACACGGGGCTTTACGGCGAGCCAACAAAGTTCCGGGGATTTTTCCTCTACGGCTGGGATTTAGATGACAATCAGGCCGTCTATGAGGATCCCATCAGCGGCGACCGGATCACCATCGGGCTTAGCGCCGACGGCAAACGCATCCGTGCCATAGTTTACGAGCTTGGCGTATTTCATAAATAGGGAAGGAGGAGAAAAACATGGAAAAAGTGATCAAAGTTTTGAAAATCAACCTCCTGGCCCTGGTGGCTCTTCCCCTGCTCCTTTTGGCCACGTTCTTTAAGCTGGTGGCAAAAGCCTTCGAGAAGATCACCATATTTCTGGTTCTGGGAGTTTTTGCCATCATTGTCATTGCCCTGCTCTCCACGGCCACGGCGCCGAAAAACATTGCAGAGCTGTTGATGGGGATCATCATGCTGGCCGTTGTTTTGGGATTCCTTTTTTTGCTGGTGGGGTGGATCTTCGCCCTGATCTCCGGCGTGGTCATGGCCATATGGAATCTGCTGATCTCCCTCTTCGATTCCCTGTATGACCTGACCTATACGGGTTATCTGAATCTTTATGCCAGCTGCGAAACGGATTACAAGCTTTTGTCCCTGAACGGGAAAAAGGTGCCCAACGCCATTGCCTGCCTGTTTTTCAGCATCTTAAAGGGCTTAAGCTGGATCATTACCACCGTCGTTTCCCTGTCCTATGTTTTGGCAGGCGTATTCAGCGCCGGAATCGTGATCCTTTCCCTCATCGACTTAAACGGAAACGTGAAGACTTCCTTTGGCTTGAACCTGCTGCAATATGCAAAAAAATGTGAACTGCATTCCGTGATCTTTGGCATCCTGGTGTATCTGGTGATCTTCGGCATCATCATTGTCGGCGTCATGGCCCTTGCCTCGGAATGGTTTGAATGGGGTCAGGAGCTTCGCATGTCGGGCAAGCAGATCTCCGATGAGGTCACGGATCTGATCAAAAGTGATCTGCGCATGGCCTCAGGCAGCTCCGAGGAAGTGGAAAAGAACATCGCATACCTTAAGAAGCTGGAAAGCCACTTGAATGAATTGGAGCCTTTAAGCGAACGGGTTACTGCCATTTTGGAAAAGAAGGATCATTCCCTGCTTCGCAGCTACTGGGGAATTTATATGCGTAACCTGAATCCTTTGGTGGATGAATGCTCGGACAAAAAGGGCATTGACATCCGGCGCTTTAAGCAGCTGATCCCTCAGATCCAGCTCCTCGACAAGCAGCGGGAGGACGTGGAGAAGCTTGTCTCCAAGCTGGAAGCCGAGCTGGAAAAACCCACGGGAGCTTCCATCTTCTTTGCAGGCTGCGATACGCCGGAAAAACTGGAGAAGCGCTATAAGGCCTTATGTAAAACCTATCATCCGGACATAGCCGAGGGCGACACGGCCACCTTCCAGAAAATGCAGGCCGAGTATCGGGAACTGAAAGCCGTCATGGCTCCCGCCGAACAAAAGAAATCTTAAGCAAAATAAAACTGCTTTGGGGATAGATCCGTTATCCTCAAAGCAGTTTTTTTTCAACGTTATTTCTCCCAAAACTTCTTTTTCTTTCCGTGGCCGCCGCCATCATCCTTCTTATCATCCTTGGCACCGGAAGCTCTTTGCACCGCCGTCAGGGAATCATCATTTGCCTCGTCGAACTTACGAAGCAGTTCCTTAGCTTCACCGCTCAGCTTATCAGGTACCTGTACCACCAGCGTTACGTAATGATCGCCGCGGATCTCCTTATTGCGTACGGAGGGAACGCCCTTTCCTTTCAGGCGTACGCGCGTATCCGTCTGAGTTCCGGCCTTTACGTCGTAAACCACCTTTCCGTCCACGGTATCAATAAAGATCTCACCGCCAAGTGCCGCCACCGCAAAGGAAATGGGCACGGTGGAGAAAATGTTCATGTCCTGACGTTGGAAGATGGGATGCCGTCCCACGATCACTTCCACAAGAACGTCGCCTCTGGGTCCGCCGTTTACGCCGGGCTCTCCAAGACCGGGCATGCGGATGGACTGGCCATTGTCAATGCCGGCAGGAATGTCTGCCGAGTATCTCTTCTTCATGGGAATGTAACCGGTTCCCCGGCAATCCACGCACTTTTCTTTGATCACCTTACCGGTACCCTGGCAGTTCGGGCATGCCTGTACGTTACGCACGGTGCCAAAGAAGGACTGCTGGGTGAACACCACCTGGCCCTTACCGCCACACTTCGGGCAGGTTTCAGGCTGGGTTCCGGGCTTTGCGCCGCTTCCCTTACAGGTTTTACAGGTTTCCTTTACGGTGAGCTCGATTTCCTTCTTACATCCAAAGACGGCCTCTTCAAAGGTGATCCGGACGCTTGTACGAAGGTTTGCTCCCTTCATGGGTCCATTGCTTGCGCCCCTTGCTCTTCCGCCGCCGCCAAAAATATCGCCAAAGATGTCGCCGAAAATGTCGCCGAAATCCATGCCGTTAAAATCAAAGCCTCCTGCTCCGCCTGCGCCTCCGTCAAATGCGGCGTGGCCGAACTGATCATATTGTTTTCTCTTCTCCGGATCGCTCAGGACGGCATAAGCCTCTGAAGCTTCCTTGAATTTCTTTTCCGCCTCTGCATCACCGGGATTTACGTCCGGATGGTATTTCTTTGCAAGGACACGGTATGCTTTTTTGATGGCCGCTTCGTCTGCTGTTTTCTCTACGCCAAGGACCTCATAATAATCACGCTTTTGTTCCGCCATATTACTTAAGCCTTTCCCTATGCTTTATTTCAAGCACTCGCTTACGCCATGTTTCAGGCATTTGCTTATACATTACGTTGGGGAATGGCTCCGCGCGGGGCCATTCCCCTTCGTCAAAATCATATAGCAAGCACGGAATCCGCCTCCTAAACGAAGGCTTCTTCCCACGCCATGCACGAGACTGCCGCGACTGGCGTCGCTTCGTCTCGCGGGCTGCGCCCTATAGTCTGCCCGACATTTACGCGGCTTCTCGTGCAAGCACGGAATCCGCCTCCTAAACAAGGCATCTTCCCACGCCATGCTCGAGACTGCCGCGACTGACGTCGCTTCGTCTCGCGGGCTGCGCCCTATAGTCTGCCCGACATTTACGCGGTTTCTCGTGCAAGCACGGAATCCGCGTAATGTCGGTCATCCTGCATGGCTTATACCTCGCGGAAGTCTCCGTCGATTACGTCGTCGTCATTACCTGCGTTTCCGGAGCCAGGGTTTGCACCTGCGGCGCCGCCGTTAAAGCCGCTCATATCGGGACCAGCCTGGGCCTGGCCGCCCTGTGCCTGCTGCATGTTCTCATACATCTTGGAGAACAGAGACTGTGCGGAGTTCATCAGCTTCTCCTTCGCTGCCTTCAGCTCGTCAAGATCGCTGTCGCTCATCTCCTGATCCTTGGTTCTGTCAAGAATTGCCTTTACTGCTGCAAGGTCTGCCTCAACCTGGGTCTTATCGCCGTCTGCGATCTTATCGCCTACGTCCTTCAAAGCCTTCTCCGTCTGGAATACAAAGGAGTCAGCATCGTTTCTTGCTTCGATGGCTTCCTTACGCTTCTTATCCTGTGCCTCAAACTCAGCAGCTTCCTTTACTGCCTTCTCGATGTCTGCGTCGGACATGTTGGAGCCTGCGGTAATGGTAATGTGCTGCTCCTTGCCGGTGCCGAGATCCTTAGCGGATACGTTCACGATGCCATTGGCATCAATATCGAAGGTAACTTCGATCTGAGGGATTCCTCTGGGTGCGGGAGGAATGCCATCCAGTCTGAATTGTCCAAGGGACTTGTTGTCTCTGGCGAACTGACGCTCACCCTGTACCACGTTGATGTCTACTGCGGTCTGGTTATCAGCTGCAGTGGAGAATACCTGGCTCTTCTTGGTAGGGATGGTGGTATTTCTCTCGATCAATCTGGTTGCAACGCCGCCCATGGTCTCGATGGACAGGGAAAGGGGCGTTACGTCAAGCAGAAGGATGTCGCCTGCGCCGGCATCGCCTGCAAGCTTACCACCCTGAATGGAAGCACCGATGGCTACGCACTCGTCAGGGTTCAGGGACTTGGAAGGCTCCTTGCCGGTCAGCTGTCTAACCTTATCCTGTACGGCAGGAATTCTGGTGGAACCACCTACCAGAAGTACCTGGCCCAGATCTGCATTGGTCAGTCCTGCATCTCTCATGGCGTTCTGAACGGGGATCGCGGTCTTCTCAACCAGGTCTCTGGTCAGCTCGTCAAACTGAGCTCTGGAAAGATTTACGTCAAAGTGCTTAGGACCTTCTGCCGTTGCGGTAATGAAGGGCAGGTTGATGTTGGTGGTCATGGCGCTGGAAAGCTCCTTCTTTGCCTTCTCTGCCGCTTCCTTCAGTCTCTGCATTGCAATCTTGTCGCCGGAGAGGTCTACGCCCTCTGTCTTCTTGAACTCGGAGATCATCCAGTTAATGATCTTGTTATCGAAGTCATCACCGCCCAGATGGGTATCACCGTTGGTGGAAAGCACCTCGATGACGCCGTCACCGATCTCGATGATGGATACGTCGAAGGTACCGCCGCCCAGGTCATATACCATGATCTTCTGCTCTTTTTCGTTGTCCAGGCCATATGCCAGGGCAGCTGCAGTAGGCTCGTTAATGATACGTTTTACTTCAAGGCCTGCGATCTTGCCGGCATCCTTGGTTGCCTGACGCTGTGCGTCATTAAAGTATGCGGGAACGGTAATCACCGCCTCAGTTACCTTCTCTCCAAGGTAGCTCTCAGCGTCTGCCTTCAGCTTCTGAAGGATCATTGCGGAGATCTGCTGAGGGGAATACTTCTTTCCGTCGATGGTACGGCCGTTGTCCGTACCCATGTCTCTCTTAATGGATGCGATGGTCTTCTCTGCGTTGGTAACTGCCTGACGCTTTGCAGGCTCACCAACCAGTCTCTCACCGGTCTTTGTAAATGCGACAATGGACGGGGTCGTCCTTGCGCCCTCTGCGTTAGCGATAACGGTGGGCTTACCACCTTCCATCACTGCCACGCAGCTATTGGTTGTACCCAAGTCAATACCTATGATCTTGCTCATGTCTTTCTCCTCCTTTATTCACTCCGTGCGGCCATCCGCCCGGAAACCATTGACTTTGATTTCACTTAAATAATCTATTGCACTACGGAGACCATGCTGTGACGAATCACCACGTCTCTATAGGTGTAACCTTTTTGCAACTCCTGAGCCACAATGCCTGACTCATATTCCTCACTCTCCACCTGCATTACCGCATTGTGAAGGTTCGGGTCAAATTCCTTTCCAACGGCCTCTATGGGTTTCACTCCCATGTTGTCCAGTTCCTTGATCAGCTGCTTGTAAACCTTATTCATGCCGTCCACAAAGGGATCGTCCTGATTTTCGGGGCTTACCGTGGCAAGTCCGCGTTCAAAATTATCAACCACGGGAAGGATCTTCTCGATGACGCTCCTGGCGCCGGTCTCAAACATTGCCTGTTTTTCCCTCTCCGTACGGTTTCTGAAGTTTTCAAATTCCGCCAGCTGGCGTTTTACTTTATCCTCGAGCTGTTCGATCTGCTCCTTCATGGCATCGGACTTTTTGTCCAGCTTTGCCTGCTTCTTCTCGGCTCTTCTCTCGGCCCAGGATTTCTTTCCATCGCCTTCCTTTTCGCCAGTACTTTCAGGCGCTTCGCCATCTCCCTCATCCGCGTCCGCATCATCGGCTTCCGCCTCATCGTTTACGTCTTCCTCCGTTGCGTCTTTGGCGGTTTCTTCAGTTTCTTCTTTCTCAGCTTCTTTTTTCTCAGCTTCTTCTTTCGCGGCTTCGTCTTTTACGGCTTCTTCCTGAACGTTTTCATCCGTCTTTACGGTCTCGCCGTCCTGAACCGTTTCTTTTTCCAGATCTGCCATGCAATCATTTCCTTTCCCAATCCGCTCTTCCAAAGAATCCGGGCGGATTATTCGTTCTTGTATAATTCATCCAGCTTGGACTGGATCGTCCGAAGCGTTCCGATGACCTTATCGTAATCCATTCGCTTGGGTCCCACAATTCCTATGGTTCCCTTCATCCCCTCACCAAGCTCATACGTTGCCGTTACCACGCTGCAATCCTTCATGCTCTTGATGGGAGCTTC
Source organism: uncultured Lachnospiraceae bacterium (assembly GCA_900320485.1). Classification (GTDB taxonomy): domain Bacteria; phylum Bacillota; class Clostridia; order Lachnospirales; family Lachnospiraceae; genus Acetatifactor. The sequence goes on from ONSO01000013.1 coordinate 16,747, forward strand.
ATCGCCAATGTATACTTGAATGCCCGTGCCTGCTTCATTCTCCAGACTTTCCTGGATCAGGCTTCCAAGCTGCTGCTTTTCCTCAAAGGTGCCTACCAGCTCGCTGGCCTTTCCATTGTCCGTCAGCTCCGGATATCGGAAAATGTTATTAGTGCCGCTGGTGTAGATCTCAAGATCCTCATCTGCCGAAATGGCATTGCCCACGGCATCGATCACCTCGCCGATGATGTTTCCGTGAACTCCGGCCTGCTGCTTCATCGCGGAGATCATTCCAAGATTGATCTCCTCCATGGAAAGCCCGTTCAGGTGAGTGTTCAGCAGGATGTTCAGCTTCAAAAGATTCTCATCCGAGATCTCTTCCGTCACCGAAATGATGTTGTTCTTGATCACGTTGCCTTCCACCACGATGACGGCCAGGAGCTGTTCCGGATTTACCCGGGAGAGCTGTATGAACTTGACCTTGTTGCGGTGAGTTGAGGGAGCAGAGATCATGGCCGCGTACTGTGTATTCTGGGCCACCACCTTTGCAACCTGCTTCAGCAGCGTTTCCATTTTATCCTGGCGCTCTATGAGCATTTCCTTGAGCTCCACCATTTCCCGATCCTTCTCTTCCATCATGGTATCCACGTAGAAGCGATAGCCCTGATCGGAAGGAATTCTTCCGGCGGAGGTATGGGGCTGAAGAATATATCCCATTTCTTCAAGATCCGCCATCTCGTTCCGTATGGTAGCCGAGCTTAGGTTTAAGTCAGTGTACTTAGAAATCGTGCGGCTGCCAACCGGCTCCCCTGTCTCCAGGTAGTTCCGGATCACGGCTTTTAGTATCTTCTTCTTCCGCTCGTCCAATTCCACCGACGTCCACCTCTTTTGCCTTGTTAGCACTCAACCTTAAGGAGTGCTAACACCTTATGCACTTAACATACACCCATGTTTCTTTATTGTCAACGTCTTTTCTAATAAAACTTTCTAAAATAATTATAAAAAACCCGTCTCTCCACTTGGAAAGACGGGTCTTCACTCAAACGTATTATCTTTTGAAGCCTTACTCTAAATTACAGTACGAAGCTGCCGGGAACGTCGCCATTTACTACAAAGTAAGCCATGTTCTCTTCAGGCTTTACGTAGATCTCAACGCTCTTGAAATCAGCTGCCTTCATGTTCATGTCATACTGCCATACGTCCTTAGCGATCTTAACAAGCTCGTCCTGAGAGAAGGACTTTCCAGCGAACTGTACGAAAATGTTAGCCTTTGCAGCGGGCTTTCTGCCGGCGGGCTTTCTCTCAGCCTTCTCAGCCTTCTTTGCAGGTGCCTTCTTCTCTGCTACTGCCTTCTCAGCCTTCTTTGCAGGCGCCTTCTTCTCTGCTACTGCCTTCTCAGCCTTCTTTGCTACTGCCTTCTTCTCTGCTGCGGGCTTCTCTGCCTTCTTCGCTACAACCTTCTTTGCCTCAGGCTTAACCTCAGCTTCCTTCTTAACCTCTTCTGCCTTAGCTGCTGCAACAACAACCTTTTCCTCTGCCATGATAATTCTCCCTTCTTAGAATCTCTTGTACCGGTGGCACAAACCTTATTATTTCATGCATCTCGCAAACATTTTGCGGTTTTCGCCTAATAATATAGCGTGTTTCCCTTAGCTTGTCAACCTTTCTTTTAAAAATATTCACAAAATTCAGCAAAAAAAATTGTGAATATTTGATTCTTGACAAATAAAGCGATAAAAATATGATGAGAATTTACTTTTTAAAGCCAAAATATAGTAACACGAGAATGCCCAGGGCAATGCGGTACCAGCCAAAGATCTTAAAATTATGTTTCTTAATAAACGCCATCAGGAAACGCACGATAAATATGGATACCGCAAAGGATACCACCGTGCCGATCAGCAGAAGAGCCACTTCCATGCCCGTAAAATCAAACCCAAATTTCAAAACCTTTAGGAGGCTGGCTCCAAACATGACGGGAATGGCGAGGAAAAACGTAAATTCCGCAGCCACGGTGCGGCTGACGCCGATCATGAGCGCTCCCACGATGGTTGCACCCGAGCGGGACGTGCCGGGAAAAATGGCTGCGATAAGCTGGAACACGCCAATGATCAGGGCCGTCTGAAAGGTAATGTCATCCAGGCGTCTTACCCTTGGCTTCTTCCCCCTGTTCCAGTTTTCCACTACAATAAAGGCAATGCCAAAAACGATCAGAGCAATGGATACGCAAACGGGATTGTAAAACAGCGCGTCAAACACGTCATCAAACAAAAGCCCGATCACGGCCGCCGGGAGACAGGCCACGACGATCTTGATCCAAAGAAAGATCTTATCCATCTTCACGTAACCGAGGATTCCAGGCTCCGAGTCCCTGTCCGGAAGCTGAAAGGGCCAGATCTTGTTCCAAAACAGGATCACCACCGCTAAAATGGCTCCCAGCTGGATCACCACGTCAAACATGTCAAAAAAGCCTTCGCTGACGTTCTTAAAAGGAAGAAACTCCTCTACCAGGATCAAGTGTCCGGTACTGCTGACGGGAAGCCACTCCGTCACTCCCTCCACGATTCCGTAGATAATGGCCTTGATCAAGTCAAAAAACTTATCCATTGTAATCCGATTCCTTTCCCAGATACTCCATCAGGCTTTCATAATGGGCAGCCGCTTCGTCGTAGCCCTCCTTGTAAAGCTCCAGCAGGCGCTCTTTGTCCTTTTCGATGCGCCCGACCTTACTTGGATGCTTGGGACGAATGACGTAGGCCTGACCGTTCTCCACCTGGCGATAGAGATAATCCACGGTTTCATTATAGGCCTCATGCCGCCTCGCCATCAGTTCATATATTTTAGGATATTTCACGTATCTGGCTTTTATGAGGGAAAGCTGCGCGCGGTCCGTGGGCTTTCTTACGTATCCCTCTTCCTTTGTCATCACTACCACGTTCTTCCGGTTTCCGTCCCGGATGGATTTCGCAATGGGAATGGGATCCGAAATGCCGCCGTCCAGATAAAGGTTTCCGCCGATCTCCACGTTTCTGGCTACCAGCGGCAAAGACGCGGAGGCCCGGATCATATCTATGTCTTCCCTCAAGTCCCGGACCCTCAGATATTCCGGCAGCCCCGTCACAATGTTTGTGACAACGCTGTAGGCCTTCCCCTGATACTCATGATATGCCTCATGGTCAAAAGGATAAAGGTAGTCGGGGATCAAATGATACGCCATGTCAACGTTAAACAGATCTCCCGTCAGCAAAAGGCTCTTTGTACTACAGTACATTTTGTCATCCAGATAATCCACGGACACGTCCCTGGCCCGGCCCCTCTGGCGCGAAAGATAACTGCACATGTGGCAGGCTCCGGCGGAAACGCCGTAAACGCTTGAAAAAGTGAGCCCCTTATCCAGGAAAAAGTCCAACACGCCGGCGGTATAGAGGCCCTTCATGCCACCGCCTTCCAAAACCAGTCCAGCCTGGTACATGCTAACTCCTTTCTTACTTCCCATACTCCTGCTCCACAAATTTCCGCAGAGCCTCCAGGGAACGCTTCACCTTCTCGGTGGAAATGCAATATGCCATGCGGAAGAAACCGGGAGCCCCGAAATTATCCGCGGGAACCAGGATCAGATCATACTTCTTCGCCTTATTACAGAACAAAACCGCATCCGGCTCCAATGCCTTGGGGAAGATATAGAAGGTTCCGCCGGGCTTCACCACCGTAAATCCAAGTTCCACAAGGCAGTCATAGATCAGGTTCATGTTGGTCTCGTAAACGGACAGATCCGCCGTCTTGTCAAGCACGTCCGCCACTGCCAGCTGGATGATGGAAGGCGGACAGTTATGTCCGATGCCGCGGGATATCTGCCCGCACATCACAATCATTGTCTCCGCATCCTTGCAGGCCGGATTGATGGCCACGTAGCCGATACGCTCACCGGGCAGGGACAGGGACTTAGAAAAGGAATAACACATAATGGTATTGTCATAGAATTTGGACACGCAGGGGTTGTCCACGCCCGCAAACACAATCTCGCGGTAAGGCTCGTCGGAGATCAGATAGATCTCATGGCCGTATTCCTCCTGCTTTCTGCGCATGATATCCGTCAATTTCTGAATGGTCTCCGTGGAATAGACAATTCCGGAAGGATTGTTCGGCGTATTGATGAGCACCGCCATGACCTTCTCCGTCAGCATCTCCTCAAAGGCAGGGAAATTGATCTGGAAGGTCTCCGTATTGGGCGGAACCACCTTCAGCACGGCTCCCGTCAGGTTCACGTAAGGCCCGTACTCCGGAAAATATGGTGCAAAGGTCAGGATCTCGTCCCCGGGCTCCGTCACAAGGCGGAAAGCATGGGAAAGCGCGCCTGCGGCACCGGAGGCCATGAAAATATGCTCCTTGCGATAGGGAATGCCAAAGCGCTGTTCCAAAGAAGCCGCCACTGCTTCACGAACGGAAGTGATGCCAAGACTGGGGCTGTAACCGTGAAGCTCCATGGGATCACGCGTCGCCAGCATCTGGATCATCCGGTCCGTAAATGCCTGCGGCACCGGAACGGACGGGTTTCCCAGACTGTAATCAAATACGTTCTCGTAGCCGATCTCCTGCCCCCGCGCCGTGGCAAACTCTGAGAGTTCCCGGATCACGGACTTTTTTGAAAGCATGTCCTTGTACTTTTGAACTAACATGTGTTTTTCCCCTTTCGCGTCCTGACCTGCATCCATGCAAGCGGAAATTATATATATTTTAATCAATAATCCTTGTCATGGCAAGCATTAATGTAAGAAAAGCTATTTTGCGTTGCTTCCGCAAAAGACGTGGATCAACAGGTCCGTCAAAAAAATCACTAAAAACAGTCCCGTCACCGTTAGATAGACGCGCGGAAATTTCCTTCGAAACTTGCCAATGCCCTTTTCCAGGAGCGGACAGATCACGTAAACGGCCGCCATGCCGATCAGGCCAAACTGCAGACTGGACCTTAGGGCGATCCGTCCCTCAAAGGTCGGGCCGTATCCCGTATTCCGGTAGTCCCATAAAAAATACCCCAGACACCACTGCATCAGATAACTCGCCAAGAACTCTGCCACAGTCGTCAAGAGACAAATGGCAAAAAAACAGACAACGGGATGCCTTTTCACGCGTTTGGTGGCAAGCACGATAAACAGCCCGCCAAAGCCATAAATGGGAAGACACGGGCCAAAGAGAAACCCGCGATTGACAAATCCCTGATGCATTTCAAAATACATGATGCCGACCTCATACAGCCAGCCTATAAACCCAAATGCCAAAAACACGTGAAACCAAGTTGTGATCTCAAATAGTCTCTCCCTTTTCCCCACGCCGCATTTCCTCCAGTTCTTTCATTTCACGAAGGAATCTCAAAACAAACGGCACTGCCACAAACATGGTCAGCACGTCCGCTATGCCCTGGGACAACTGGATGCCCGTAAGTCCCCAGAGGGAAGACGTGATCAACAGCACCGGCAGGAAGAAAAGGCCGCTCCGCAGCATGGACATGAGGGTCGCAATGCCAACCCTGCCCACGCTCTGGAAAAGCATGTTGGTGCAGACCGAAAGCGGCTGGAACAATTGCCCGATAAACTGCGCCGTCAGGGCCAGTGCCCCGATACGGATCACCTCCGGGTCATCGCGGAAGATCGAAACCAGCGGCTTCGTAAACCAGATCCCCGCCAGCGCCACCGTCCCAAGGAACACCTCTCCCACCAGAAACGTAAAGAGAAAAGCCTTCCTCACTCTCCCATATTTCTTCGCCCCGTAATTAAACGCGCAGACTGGCTGGAAGCCCTGTCCGATGCCAAGTGCCGTGGCAAAGGTAAAGAAGCAGATCCTGTTTACAATGGACATGGCCGCCACTGCCGCATCCCCGTACAGTCCCGCCCTGTCATTTAACAGCATGGTGGAGACGCTGGTAAGCCCCTGCCGCACAAGGCTCGGGAATCCCGTCTTACAGATCATCGTCAGATCCTCCGGGCGCCTCGACACAAACCGGAGAGCCAGCTTTCCCGAGGTCTTGCCCCGAAGGAACATGGACAGCAAAATGCAAAAGCTCACGGTCTGGGAAATGGCCGTGGAAATGCCGGCCCCCTGAATCCCCATCTGAAACCGGCTCATGAGAAGCCAGTCGCCAAAAATGTTTAAGATGCCGCCGAAGGCCAGTCCCACCATGGAAAATGCCGCCTGTCCCTCAAAACGCAGCACGTTGTTGAGGACACAGCTGGAGCACATAAAGGGCGCCGCCAGCAGAATGTAAAAGGCATACGTCCTGGCATAGGGGAGAATGGTCTCCGTGCTTCCAAGGAGCCGCATCAGGGGATCAATGAACGCAAGGCCAACCAGCGTCATGATGCCTCCCGTAAGCAATGCCGCAAAGAACCCCGTGGACGTGTATTTTGAAGCCTTCGCCGCGTCCTTGGCCCCCAAAGCCCTGGAACTGACGCTCCCGCTTCCCTGTCCAAACATAAAACCAAAGGCCTGAATGATGGCCATGAGCCCAAAGACCACCCCTACGGCGCCGGAGGCACTGGTGCTTGCCGCCTGAAGCTCCTGCCCGCTAAGTGCCGTCGCGCCCACGCCATACTGCCCGATAAAGAAAGTATCCGCCATGTTATAGACGCTGGTCACCAGCATGCTGATGGTCGTCGGGATCCCAAGCTTAATAACAAGCGGCGCTATGGGCGTCTCCGTCATTTTCGCGTATTGTGCCTTCTGTCTTTCTGCCATCTCCTGATCGTTCATGTTCCTTAAACCTTCTCCGATTGCTATTTTAGCCCTGCGATCTTTTCCACGGCTTCCTTTACGTAATCCGCCAGTTTTTTCTCCGCAACGCCTGCCACCTTGGCATTACATTTCCCCATGGGGATCAAAAAGACGGGCACCTCCGCGCCGGAGACTGCTGCCGACATCTTTGGCGAAATCTCCCCCAGCATGGCGTTTGCCATCAAAATTCCCATGGGCCCGCATATGGCATCCACGCGGGAACAATTATAGATTACCGCATTTTCCCCCGTGGCGCCCAGCGTCGTGCCGCCCTTCATCATGTTTGCCGTCGCCGTGGCATTGGTCCCAACGGCTATGATCTCCGCCTCCGGCGCTGCCGCCGCCAAGCCTTCCACCAAGAGCCGTCCAACGCCGCCACCCTGTCCGTCCATTACCATGATCCGCATGTTTTCTCCTCCCGCAAATGACGTTGCCCAAAAATCCTTATCTCACAAAATGCGTAAATGCCTTGGGTTCTCTCTCCGGCAGTCCGAACTGCTCCTTCCCAAGGGCAATGCTCTTCATCAGGAAGGTCATGTTCCTTGCAAGGGTGCGCACGGTCTGCATGCCCTCTTCATCCTGCGCAGCCTCGCCCTTTTCCCTGCCGTGAACGCTGTTCCAGTACTGGCTGGAAGCAACGGGCATCTCGCTGATGGTGAAATACTTATTCAGCTCGTCATACGTTGCGCTAAGTCCGCCGCGTCTTGCCACTACCACGCAGGCGCCCACCTTCATGCGCTTGTCAAAGGCCGTGCTGTAGAACAATCTGTCCAGACAGGCGATGAGCGTTGCATTCGCGGAAGCATAATACACGGGCGAAGCCACCACAAGGCCGTCCGCCGCCTCAAATTTCGGCGCAATGGCGTTCACCGCGTCATCAAACACGCACTTTCCCAGCTTCCGGCAGCCGTTGCACGCAACGCAGCCGCGGATGGCCTGATTGCCGATCTGGATCACCTCTGCCTCGACGCCTTCCTTTTCAAAAATCTTTACCATCTCCTCCAGCGCCAGCGCCGTGTTTCCCCCTACCCTGGGACTTCCGTTCAAGATCAATACCTTCATTTTGCTCCTCCTTTTTCACTCACGTGATGCCCTTTATTCCAAGGCCATGAAAGCCTTACTGCTCCATCCTCTGACGGATCAGGTGATCGATGATCTCCACAATGCCCTCCACCCCGATCTTGCTGCCGTTGATGCAAAGATCATAATTCCGGGAATCTCCCCATTTTCCGTCACAGTAATAATTGTGATAATTCCTCCGGGAGGCATCCTTCCGCTTCATCATCTTCAAGGCTTCCTCCTCCGAAAGATCATATTTCTCCATGATCCTCTTACACTTTGTCTTCTTATCCCCCAGGACAAACACGCTGAGCATGGCCGGATGATCCTTCAGCACAAATTCCGCGCACCGCCCAACGACCACAAAGGATTTCCCCTTGTCCGCAAGGTTTTTTAAGTAATCAAACTGAATCCTTGCCACGTGCTCCTCCAGGGCCGTGGTGTAACCAGCCACCGTCCTTGACAGGAAATGATTCTTAGGTTTCTCGTCATACTGCATCAAGAGATTCAGGTCGATATTCTTCTCCGCGGCAACGTTCTGCAGCAGGGCATGGTCCAAAAACATCATGCCGTGCCGTTTTGCCAGGATCTCCGCCGCCTCATGCCCGGCGCTTCCAAACTCTCTTCCCACCGCTAAGATGATCTGCCGTTCCATTTTACGCTTCTTCCTCCCATTTTATGAAGATGCGAAAGCACCTCCGTCTTTAGCGTCTCCACTGCCTTACTTTATAAATACCTGACAAAGATCCCTGCCATGCCAATAAGCATGACGATGATCGTCGCAGGAACCAGATACTTACAATACTTTTTCCAGCCGATCATGTGCCCGTTCTGGGACGCAATGGAAATTCCCACCACGTTGGCCGAAGCGCCGATGGGCGTTGCCGAGCCGCCCACGTCCGTTCCCATGGCCAGCGTCCAGGCCAGCACGGAAAGGTCCAGTCCCGTGGCCTGTGCAAGGGACCGGATCACCGGGATCATGGTCGCCGCGAAAGGAATGTTATCCACAAACGCGCTGGCACCGGCCGAGATCCAGAGCACGATGCCGATCATGACGTAAACGTTGTCCCCGCTGATCATTTCGATAAGGTCCGCAACCCTTTTAAGGATCCCCGTCTCCTCCAGGCCACCCACTACAACAAACAGGCCGATGAAAAACAAAAGCGTCTTATAATCCACTTTTTTCAGAAGCCCTGCCGCTTCCCTGCCCGCCGAAAGCAGCGTCAGGATCGCAATGCCTATGCCAATGGATGCCACCGTCAGCCCCGTCATTGCATGCGTCACTAACAGTATAACAGCAAGTCCGAAGATAACGCAACTCATGGCGAAATCTTTTTTATTTTTTATGGCGCTGACAGGCTCCGGATACTCCTTTTTTACCTGCACTCCCTTCTTTTCCCCCAGCATTTTCCGGAAACAAAAATAAAAATAGAAAAGGATCGCCAGCAGGGAAACCGCCGCAAGGACGCCCGTGTTTGTCACAAAATCTCCAAAGGTATACCCCAGGGCCGTACCGATGATGATGTTAGGGGGATCTCCGCACATGGTGGAAGACCCGCCAAGGTTTGCGCAGAATACCTCCGCCAGGATCACGGGCACCGGCGAAAAATTCAAAAGCTCCCCCAGCTCCACCGTTACTGCCGCCAGGAACAAAATGACCGTAATGCTGTCAATAAACATGGAGAGCACAAAGCTCATGAGCATGAACGTAATGAGAATGGGGATCGCCCGGTACCTCACTGCCTTAGCGATCCGAAGGCACAGCCACCGGAAGAATCCGGCCTTGCCCATGCCCTCCACCATGATCATCATTCCCGCAATAAACAGGATCGTCGCCCAGTTGATCCCGGAGGACGCGCTCTCCGCCGCCCCCTTGGCATACCAGAACCCCGCCGTCGCCAGCTCCCCTACGTTCAGCGTCTTCCGGACGGCCTCCCCGCTTCTCATGCAGATGCCAAAGACCACGATCAGCATCAACCCTCCGCATCCCAGAGAAACCCATTGCCTTTCGATCTTTTCCGAGACGATCAGTCCAAACATCAAAACAAAAATCATTACTGCCAATACCTGTGCCAGCATTATCCATTAGCCTCACTTTCATAAACGCGCAGCCCTTGCCGCAAAAAAGCCAAAGAGAAAGATGCCTGAGCAGCCCCAGACATCTTCGCCTCAATACCCAATATTTATATTTTGCCGGACTTAATCCACTCTCTCGTCGCCCCAGAAGAAGATGGAAATGGTCCCCGGGCCCGTGTGACTTCCAATGGTTGCCCCGATGGGATAAATCTCTACCTTCCCGTTTAACTTAGGAAATTCCTTCTCGATCATTTCCGCAAGCTGCGCCGCATCCTCCTGGCACATGGACTGGCACATAAAGCACTTCCCGGAGTAATCCGTGCCTCCCTGTGCATGCTCCTTCATCTTCTCCAAGGTACGGAGCATCACCTTCTTTTTCCCGCGGATCTTCTCCCTGGGAATGAGCCGTCCAAGATTATCCATGTTAAGAAGCGGGCAAATGTTCAGCATCTGCCCCACAAGACCTGCGCCCTTAGACACCCGACCCCCTCGGATGTAATACGTAAGGTCCGTGGAAAAGAACCAGTGATGCATTCTAAGCTTATTCTTTTCCGCCCACTCGTAAACCTCATCTATGGATTTCCCCTCATCCCGCATGTCCGCAAGGGCGTCCACCAAAAGGCCATATCCGCTGGAAGCTCCCAGGGAATCCACCACGCAGATCTTCCGGTCCGGGAATTCCTTCGCCAGATCCTCTTTTGCGATCATGGCCGACTGGCAGCTCCCGGAGATGCCGGAGGAAAGCGTTACGTGAAGCACGTCCTTCCCTTCCTTCAAAAGCTTACGCCAAAACTCCGCATACTCGCCAACGGAAACCTGTGAAGTATGGGTGGATGCCCCCGCATCCATCCTGCGGAACAGCTCCTCCGGCGGAACGCTCTCGCCGCAGTCATCTAAATAGCTTACGCCGTCTAATTCAAAATGAAAAAAGATCACGGGGATCTGTCTTCGCTCAAAATACTCCTTCGAAAGGTCAGCCGTGGAGCAACAAGTAAGTACAAACTTTCCCATTCCCGTTCTACCTCCTGCATTTTCATCATTTCTCGTTTTACCTACCTTATATTAGCAAATTTTCCCCGGAGTTACAAGATACTAATGCGGAGTTTTTTTTGACGCCAAAAGCCATGAAAAAAGCCGTCCTTCCACAGGCGTAACCTCGTCGCCCGGGAAAAACGGCCCTTTCTCCTTCAAAAAAAGGAATCTTCAGATCTTAAGTTGTCCTATTTCTTCTTGATGGCCCTGACCACAAAGATCACCAGGCATGCGCCGATCACGCCGAAGATGATGTCGCCAACCCATGCAAGAGCGCCGGAAGTTCCGATGCCCACCAGACCAAAGATAGCCTTTGCAATGGCCCCTCCCACGATACCAAGGATAACGTCAAGCCAAAGGGCGTTTTTGCTGTTCATGATCTTTCCGGCAAGGGTTCCTGCAATGCCTCCGATGATAATGCTAACAATAAAATGAATCATTTTCTTCATTCCTTTCCGTCGTATTTTTGGTACGACTATAAAATATCACAATATACCTCGCCTGTCAAGGTATATTTTCAAATTAATTTAATTTTCATCCTCCGCCCAGACTCTGGCACATTTTACGGCCCGCTTCCAGCCCTTCAGAAGCCGCTCCCTGTGCTCTCCCGCCATGGAAGGCACAAACTCCGCTCCAAGGCTCCAGTTTGCCTTGATCTCCGCCTTGTCCGTCCAATACCCCACGGCCAGTCCCGCAAGATACGCCGCCCCAAGGGCCGTAGTCTCAATGCACTTGGGCCTGAGCACCAGCGTTCCGATCACGTCCGCCTGGAACTGCATGAGGAAATCATTGGCGCTGGCACCGCCGTCCACCGTAAGGCTCTTGAGCTTTAAGCCGCTGTCCTGCTCCATGGCCGCAAGCACGTCCGCCGTCTGATAGGCGATGGACTCCAGCGTGGCCCGCACAAAATGATCCTTGGTACAGCCTCTTGTAATGCCGACCACGGTACCTCTTGCATACTGATCCCAATAGGGTGCCCCCATGCCCGCGAAGGCCGGGACAACGTAAACGCCCGCCGTGTCATCAACGCGCCTTGCATATTCCTCCGACTGGGACGCCTTCTGGAACATGCGCATGCCGTCCCTCAGCCACTGAATGGCCGCCCCGGCGACAAAAACGCTTCCCTCCAGCGCATACTCCACCCGATCTGAGCCGCCGGCGGCAATGGTGGTGAGAAGCCCCGCCTTGGAAACGTAGGCCTTTTCCCCGGTATTCATCAAAAGGAAGCACCCTGTTCCATAGGTATTCTTCACCTGACCCTGCTCGAAACAGCACTGTCCAAACAGCGCCGCCTGCTGGTCTCCCGCCGCTCCCGCAATGGCGATGCGCCCGCCAAGAACGGAAGGATCCGTCTCCCCGTACACCCTGCTGGAGGGTGCCACCTCCGGCAACATACAGGCAGGGATCTTAAAATACTCCAGGATCTTCTCATCCCAGCATAGCTTGTGAATGTCATACAGCATGGTTCTGGACGCATTGGTATAGTCCGTGACGTGCACCGCGCCCTTGGTCAGATTCCAGATCAGCCAGGAATCCACCGTTCCAAAGAGCAGCTCGCCCTTTTCCGCCCGCTGCCTTACCCCGGGCACGTTCTCCAGGATCCACGCGATCTTTGAAGCGCTGAAATATGCATCCGGGATCAGCCCCGTATGCTCCCGCACGTAATCCGCCATGCCGTCTTCCTTCAGCTTCTCGATCCGGTCCGCCGTCCTGCGGCACTGCCAGACAATGGCATGATAAACCGGTTCCCCCGTGACCTTGTCCCATACAATGGTCG
>ONSO01000184.1 GCA_900320485.1 uncultured Lachnospiraceae bacterium
CCACAGGCTGGGGATGTGGCCTGAGAAGGACTGTCCATGATATGGGGATGTGGTACCGACCTAACCAAAAGCCGTGTCCATTATCTGGGGTATAGTTTACGTGGCGGAGCTTGGAAATCTGGGGTTTCCCGGATTTGATCCGTTGGATTATAAGGTTGCTTTTTCCACCGGGGAGAAGGATTTTGTCGTGACGTACAATGGCGGGGAAATGGAAGTTTCTGAGCGCAAGGCCGTGTATGAAGGGTTGGTTGGCAGCATCTATCAGAACGGCGATGAGTTTGAAGTGGTGGTGCCTGTCTACGATACCTGGATCTCCACCGGCAGTAAGTCGCAGCTTTCTTCCGTCATCTGGCACGAGAGCTTCCATGCGTATCAAAATACCGCATATCGCGTGTTTGAGAATGTTACGGATGCCCTTCTCTCCGAAACAAAGCTGGCGGAGCAGATCGATCATGATCCCGAGAAGAGGAAACTGTATGGCAGGGAACTGGAAATCCTCAGTAAAGTGGCTGAGAAAGAAAGTAATTGTGATTTTCAGGAACTTGCGATAGAATATATTCAGATGGCAGAAAAAAGAGACGCGCTCCTTACGAAGGAGGAAAAAGCTTCCGAAGAATTCTATGAGATGATGGAGGGTTCTGCATATTACGTGGAAGCATGCGTGGTGCGCCTTGAAAACGGCGAGCCCGCCTATGAAAAGCTGTATCTTGAAAATGCAGGGGAATATGCGGAAGGAAATGCGAAATATTATCGTCACGGCATGCTGGAGTGCATGCTTTTGGATGAGCTGGATCCACAATGGAAAGAGTCCTATCATTTTGACAAACCCCTGACGGAGGTAATTTATGGAATATCTGGTTCTGGGCGCTGATGACGAAACGGAAATACTGGATTCCCTGGAGCTTTTCCTTGGAAAAGAGGGGATCAAACTTCTTAAGGCTGATAACGGAATATCAGCCTTAGAGTTGTTTAAATCACATAAACCTCACATGGTCCTTCTGGACGTCATGATGCCGGGGATGGATGGCTTTGCCGTCCTTCGCAGGATCCGCGAGACCAGCCACGTCCCCGCCATGATGATCACGGCGCGAAGCGAAGACTACGACAAGATCCTTGGGCTGGAGCTGGGGGCAGACGACTACGTGACAAAGCCTTTCAATCCCATGGAGGTGGTGGCCCGCATCAAAGCTCAGCTTCGCCGCAGCTATGACTATCATGAGGAACAGTCAAAGACCTACAAGGCCTTTGGCATTGAACTTAATACCGCGGCAAAATCCGTCACCGGAAACGGCGAGCCCCTGGAACTGACGGGGACGCAGTACCGCATCCTTGAGCTTCTCATGACCCATCCCGGCCGCATTTTCACAAAGCAGCAGATCTTTGAATATGCCTGGGAAAATGAGTTTGTGGCCGATGACAGTACCATCATGGTTCACGTCAGCAACCTGCGCAATAAGCTCCAGGGAATCGCGGGAGACAAGACGGTCATTAAGACGGTCAAAGGTCTGGGATACCGGTTTGAGAAGGAATAGAGGAGAATGAAAGAGAAGAGAAAACGGAAAAAGAGCATTTTTTCCAGACTGGTAAAAAGCTACGTGCTTTTCCTGTTTTTGTCCATCCTTTTGTACGTTGGCGTGGCAGTCGCGTTTCTTGCCATTGTGGGTAACGGCAATGCGACAAATCTGTTTCCTGATTCCATTATCACGGGAGATGGCCGGATCAAAAATCTGGAGGCCTTAGAGCGTATTGGCGGCTGGGTGGAGGAACTGGACGCGGAAGGGGCCGTAAAGGCCGTTTACGGCCATGCAAAGGTTCAGACGGAAAAATATTCACTGGAGGAGCTTACGGCCCTTCTGGAGCTGAATACGGCGGAATTCGACCGGTATGGCGTCACCATGCGGAAGTATGAACCGGAGCAGAAAGAGTCCTACGCCGCCTGCGTAAAGACCGTGGGAGATCCGGGGAGGATATTCTTAGTTATCTATCCGGCGGGGACGTTATCCTATAAACTGACGGTGGAGCTGAATCAGTCCGGCGACGTTTGGATCCTGTGGATCCTTCTTGCGCTTTTTCTTGCGGAGGTCCTGGCCATGAGCTTCTATCTGAAGCGCCACATTGACAGGCCCCTGCAGCGCCTGACGGAAGGCATGGATGAAGTGAGCCGGGGGCAGCGGGACGTGGTGGTGGATGACAATGCGGACCGGGAGTTTGGAGAGATCTGCGATAAATTCAACCTCATGGCGCAAAAGCTCAAGGAAAGCGAAGAGGAAAAGCATCGGATGGAACAGCGCAGGAATCAGATGCTCCTGGAGCTGGCCCATGACGTAAAAAATCCCGTGGCCTCCATTAAAAGCAGCATCACCGCCTTACGGGAGGGCCTGGTGCCTGAAGGTAAAATTCAGGACTATTACGCAACCATTGATGCAAAGTCGGAGCGCATCCGCATGCTCACGGAGGACATGAATACCAGTCTGAAGCTGGAAAGCGACGGCTATCAGTTAAACCTGGAAAGAAAAGACGTCTGCGAGATCCTTCGCAGGATCTGTGCGGACTTTTACGAAGAAATCACAGGCACCGGTAAGGAATTTGAAATCGAAATACCGGAAAAGCCCTGCCTGGCCACGGTGGATGAAAAACTGCTGGAGCGCGTGATCCATAACCTTTTGTCCAATGCAAATAAGTACAATGCTTCCGGTAAGAAAATAGAAGTGGCCGCCCGGGAAGAAAAGAATCAGGTGATCATTGAAGTCTGCGATGACGGGGAAGCCATCGAGAGGGAATTTGTGCCCCGACTTTTCGAAGAGTTTTCCCGGGGCGACGAGACCCGGAAGACGGACGGCGGAACGGGCCTTGGCCTTGCCATAGCAAGAAAAATCGTGGATAAACACCAAGGAACCCTAAAGTATCAAAGGGCGGAAGAGATGAACTGCTTTATCGTAAGATTGCCGGAGGATGACGGGGAGACACCGTGATCATCCCGAGTGTTTGGAAAGAAAACGTGGAAACGGCGTGATCATCCTGCACGCTTGGAAAGAAGACATGGAAACGGCGTGATCATCCTGCACGCTTGGAAAGAAGACGTGGAAACGGCGTAATCATCCTGCACTCTTGGAAAGAAGGAGTAGAAGGCATGAGGATTTTTGACCATTATCAATACAATCTGGCAGACAGAGTAAAGAAAAAGGATACGCTGGCGCTGGTGGAAAGAATGCTGTCCGAGCTTGGTCTTCGTCATGAGAATCTTTCTTTCACCATATCCCTGATCATGAAGGGCTTTGATGAACTGACGAATCAATTTCCGAACCTAAAAAAGTATCTTTATTACTATGAACCCTTTCGTTCTGAAGTCCTGACAAGCTTGACGCCCAGGTGGGAAGACGGGGAAATTTACGCAGAAAAGGAAGATTGGGAGACGCTGTTTGAAATCTTCTCCAAGGTTCCTCATCGTTATAACCTGAGCGGAGAGTTGATCTTTCAAGGGATCGACTGGTACGGCGCGGGAAGCAGTAAAGGAATCGGCGAAGAGACCGATAAAGGAAGCTGCAATGGAATTGGCGAAGAAACCAGCGCGGGAATCGGCGAGCTTGCGTTTCGAGAAACGGTTGACGCGGGAAAGGCTTCCATCTGTGACCTTCGCGGTGCCGTCAGTAATTCCGTCATCATACACAGAAGTTTTAGTGAGGGGAATAGATTAAACAAGGTAGAATTGTACGTGGATGCTACGTTGCAAGATGTTCCCAGGGATACCCGCGACCTCATGTTGCAAGATGTTCCCAGGGATACCCGCGACCTCACGGCGAAGCTGTCGCCCTATCTCGGGGAGCCGGAAAGCTGGCAAAGGGAATGCTTTTTCACCAAAGAGGAATCCGGGTGTCTGGCTGCTTATAGGAAAGAAGCGGCAGCGGAACTGGAGAAACAAGCAGCGGAATTCGCCTCTGCCTTCAAAGAGAACTATGCCGGGCATTTTGGCGACGCCTTTGTCCCTGCGCTTGTGGATAAGCAGATGATCCGGAAAGTCTTTAAGGATACGGATTTTGAGGTCCTTCCAAAGAAAAAGGGCGATCTGTCCGGAATGAATGTCTTGCAGTGCCTTGACCGGCACCATTTCCAATATGAGCTTTTGATTGACCGCACTCCAAACTGCCCGACCTTTTTCTATTTTTACCTGGAAGTGAAAGGCTGCAATTTCATGATCCGCAGTGGCCAGAACGTTCTTTTGGCTGCAAGCAGGGAGGAAGCGGAAGAAAGACTTGGCGAACTGGCCCGCTTTGCCGCCCGCTGGAAAGAAAGCTTCGGCGAATTCCTGGCGCAGCGCTTTGGCGACACGCCCGAGTGGTACTGGCTCTGAGCATCATCACCAACCATTTCCGCGATCATTATCCGTATGATTTCCTGCCGATGTTTTATTTTTCGACATACATGTCTTCAATGAGAGTAAAGCAGTATGGGAATAATCCTAAGAGGGCGAGGTGAACAAGCTTCACAAATCGAGATTCAGTGAGCTGGTAAAGTGTCAAACAGCTAATTTTGTCATAAATGCCTTATTTATATGCTTATTTTTTTCGTATTCTAATTGTAAAGCATATAAATAGTTGAAACGGGCGATCTTTATATGTGTCAGCGAGAAAAAAATCAAACGTTTCAACGGATTTACACAGATAAAATATTGTAAATCGGAATAATTGGCTGTGTGGAACATTAGAAATTGGAAAAATACGCATATAAAAACAAGGGTTCCGTAGATTTTATTACAAGACGGTAGAATGACAGGTCAATTTTCATGCATGACAAGGAGATACATTGAAAAAAAGTTTGTAAGGGAGGTCCTCGATATGATAGGCAAAATAATAGGAGTCTTAATAATTGGAGGAGTAGGTATCATTATTGCTGTTATGGGTTGGTTGATCTGGAAAAAAGAAAAACTTTCCCTAATGCATGATTATCACGTCGATAAAGTCTCTGCTGAAAACAAGACGGCGTTTTGTAGGCTGTCAGGAATTGGTCTTATTGTAATAGGAATTGGGTTGCTGATATCTGCCGTAATACTTTTCGTGACAGATTCTGCTTACAGTTTTCTATGTTTTGCTGTTTGCTTTGTAGTGGGATTAGCCATGTTAATTACTGCTGGCGCAAAGTAC